>NZ_JBFRDF010000003.1:0-465005 GCF_052113445.1 Paenarthrobacter sp. YAF11_1 | reverse complement strand
ACAGAGAACGGCACCCTGCTCTGCAGCCACCACCACCACCTCATCCACAAGGAACAGTGGCGGATCGACATGGAAACCGGCGTCCCCTGGTTCATCCCCCCACCCCACATCGACCCCCACCAAACACCCCGACGCAACCACCACCACACCCCACAAAACACAAGAAAGCCTCAGCAGAACACAAACCCGCCCAACCCCAGCGCCGGACGAAAACTGCCCGGGACCGCCTGAATAACGTCGTGCGCGGAATGCACCGCGGGAACGGCGTGCGCGGGATGCCCCGCGGGCTTGGGCGAGCGTGAACTTAGCAAGCTCAAGCGGCCCACGGTTTACCAGCAGACCGGCACGGCGGCAGAACCCGGTAAACCGACAAACCGGCAGAACTGTCGAAACCCGCGAGGTTGGGACAGTCCCGCGGGCTTACCGCGAGGCCGGCCAGCCCGTGTAGGACTCTGCACCTGGGTCGTTCGTGTCTTCCTAGGACTCACAGGGCCAGCCTGACAGGCTGTTTTCTCCCGCCGAGGCGCCTAGGCTGAAGCTCAAACCTTGCGTCATGAGGAAAGCAGCGAAGTCAACAATGCTGTCGATTCCACCGGCGGGGAAGTCAACGCAACAGCCGAATCAACCAGCAGCTGAATCAACAAGGCGACAGGGTCAGGGACCAGCCACTATCGAGGAGCAGACCATGAGGATTGCCGTCACCGGCGGAAGCGGGAAACTGGGCAGCAGCGTGGTCCGGCGTCTGAGGCAGGATGGCCACCATGTGCTCAACATTGACCGTGCCGGCACCCGTGGCAAGGGCTACGTCAACGTGGATCTCCGCAATTACGGGCAGGTCCTGGATGTCATCCTGGGCCTGGATGACCAGCACCACGGCTTGGACGCCATTGTTCACTTGGCCGCCATTCCCGCACCAGGCCTTGCCCCCGACGCCGCAATTTTCGAGAACAATATGGTGTCCACCTACAACGTGTTCCAGGCTGCCCGGCGGGCCGGCATCAAGAAGGTGGTCTATGCCTCCAGCGAGACGGTACTGGGGCTCCCCTTCGACATCGCTCCTCCCTACATTCCCGTGGACGAGGAGTACGCGGCCCGGCCCGAAAGCACCTACTCGCTGGTCAAGCATCTAGAGGAGCAGATGGCCATCCAGCTCACGCGATGGGACCCGGAACTGAGCATCACCGCGCTGCGTTTCTCCAACGTCATGGACCCCGAGGACTACGACGCCTTCCCGTCCTTCGACTCCGACGCAAACCTCCGGAAATGGAACCTGTGGGGCTACATCGACGCCCGCGACGGTGCACTGGCAGTGGTCAGGGCCCTGGAACATGGCGTGCCGGGCTTCGAGACTTTCATCATTGCCGCCGCCGATACTGTGATGAGCCGAAGCAGCGCCGATTTGGCCGCGGAAGTCTTCCCCGGCGTCGAGGTCCTCAAAGAGCTGGGCGAGCACGAAACCATGCTGTCCATCGACAAGGCGCGCAGGCTCCTGGGCTTTGAGCCGGAACACAGTTGGCGCAATGTCCACTCCAACCGGACTACGCCCACCGAAGACTGACACCGACCAGGGACTGACACCACCTGCCCGCTGACGCGCGGCGGCCCACCCCTTAACCGCAGTTTCCTGCAAGCACTCGTAAAGGGATGGGCCGTCGCAGCTTCAGTTACCGCTAGATCATAGTCATGACCATGGCGGGATCGGCCAGGATGGAGCCCAGATCTGCGAGGAACCGTGAACCCTGTTCGCCGTCCACCAAGCGGTGGTCGAAGGACAGGCTCAGGGACATGACCTGGCGGACGGCGAGTTCGTCGTTCACCACCCATGGCGCCTTCCGCACAGCACCCAGTGCCAGTATGGCGGCCTCTCCCGGGTTCAGGATAGGAGTGCCTGCGTCAATGCCGAACACGCCAATGTTGGTGATGGAGATGGTCCCACCGGACAAGTCCGCCGGGGTTGTCTTGCCCGCACGGGCTGTATCGGTCAGTTCAGTGAGCGACCTGGAGAGTTCACGCAGTGTCAGCCGGTCAGCGTCCTTGATGTTCGGCACCGTCAGGCCACGCGGCGTTGCTGCAGCGATGCCCAGGTTCACATAGTTGAACTGGACAATCTCCTGGCTCGCCTCATCCCAGCGGGAATTCAGCGACGGGTTGTTCCCCAGCGCCACCAGGACCGCCTTGGCCGCGATGGTCAGCGGTGTCAGCTTGTAGCCTTCGAACGTCCGGTTACCTTTGAGCCGGGCCAACAAATCCATGGTTGCCGTGACGTCGACGGTCAGGAACTCCGTCACGTGCGGCGCGGTAAAAGCACTTTGCACCATGGCCGCAGCCGTGAACTTGCGGACTCCCTTGATCGGCGTCCTCGTTTCCCGCCCGCCCTGTGCATCCGGAGTCCGGGCTGCGGCTGGAGCTTCCGGCGCATCGGAGAAGTTCTGGACATCCTCGCGGGTGATGAGGCCGCCCGGCCCGGTTCCGCGAACCAATTCCAGGTGGATCCCGAGGTCACGGGCGAGCTTTCGCACTGGCGGAGTGGAACGAGGTCGCTCAGGTGTCCCTTCCTCTGTATGACGGGCCGCTGTGGGCTCGACGGTTACTGGTTCCTCCGGGGTTACGGGTGCTTCCGGGGTTGCGGGCGTTGGGACCTTGATGTCCCACACCAGCCCGCGCGCGCGGCGGGTTGGGCGGCCGCTGTGTTCGACGACGGCGCCATACCCCACCAGGTTCGGCTCGCGTTTAGCGGGGCTCCCCACAGGTTCAGCGGCGGCCGCGGCAGGCGCACCGTTCGCAGATGTCGCGACGGCGGACCCGTCACCAGTCGCACGGTCAGCGGAACCATTGCCAACGGAACCATTACGGGCTGACCCGTTGCCAGCAGTCGGTGCGACGCCCCCGTTGGTGGACCCGGCGTCGTCAACCTCGAACGATACGATCGGCTTACCGACCTCCACCACCGTGCCGGGCTGCTCATGAAGTTCTGCCACCACTCCTGCGAAGGGAGAGGGCAACTCAACAACGGCCTTGGCGGTTTCCACCTCGGCGATCACCTGGTTCAGCGTGACAGTGTCTCCTACAGCCACTTTCCAGCTCAGGATTTCCGATTCCGTGAGGCCCTCGCCAAGGTCCGGGAGCCTGAATTCCTTGATCATGGTGGCGGTCATCCTTCCAGTCCACTCAGCGAGTTGGGGCGGCCCAAGGCGCGGTCAACGCCGTCGAGAATCCTGTCAAGATCCGGCAGGTGGTGCATTTCGAGCTTCGAGTAGGGGTAGGGCACATCGAAGCCGGTAATGCGGACGGGGGCGGACTCCAGATAGTGGAAGCACCGCTCCGTGATGCTGGCAGCGATCTCCGCACCCAGGCCGCCGGATTGGCCGGCCTCGTGGGTGATGACCAAGCGGCCGGTCTTACGGACAGATGCTTCCACCACGGGGTAGTCCACGGGGGCCAGTGAACGGAGGTCGATGACTTCCACGGAGATGCCCTCGTCAGCCGCCGCCATCGCGGCGTCCTTGGCCGTTTTCACCAGTGGACCGTAGGCCACCAGCGTCACATCGGAACCGGTACTGACCACAGCGGCCTTGTCCAGCGGAAGTGCCGTGGCGAGGTCGACGCTTTCGTCCACGTCACCCTTGTCGTGATAGCGACGCTTGGGTTCAAAGTAGAGCACGGGATCATCGGAAGCGATCGCCTGCTGGATCATGGTGTAGGCATCCTGCGGATTGGACACTGCAACAACCCGGAGACCGGAGGTATGGGTGAAGTAGGCCTCGGGCGACTCTGAATGGTGCTCGGGCGAGCCGATGCCGCCGCCGAAAGGAACGCGGATGGTGATGGGCATCTTGACCCGCCCCTGGGTGCGGTAGTGCATCTTGGCCACCTGGCTGACAATCTGGTCGAACGCAGGGTAAATGAAGCCGTCGAACTGGATCTCGCACACGGGACGGTAGCCGCGGTAGGCCAGGCCAACCGCGGTGCCGATAATGCCTGACTCAGCCAGGGGGGAATCGATGACCCGATGTTTTCCAAAGTCTTTCTGGAGTCCGTCGGTGACGCGGAAGACACCACCGAGCGAGCCAATGTCCTCACCCATCAGGACTACTTTGGGATCGTTTTCGAGCGACTTCCGGAGGCCGGCATTGATAGCCCGGGCAAACGTGAGCTTGGACATCAGAGTGCACCTTCCTCGACTGGCTGGTTGAAGCTGTTCAGGTAGCGCGAGTAGTGGTCCTTCTGGCGTTCGATCCAGGAATTGGGCGTGCTGTAGACGTGGTTGAAGACGTCCAGCGGCTGAGGGTCCGGCATCTCGATGCAGCTGGAACGGAGCTCGGCTGCCACGGCGTCAGCCTTCGCTTTGACGCGGGCCTCGACATCCTCGGCGAGGAGGCCCTTGGCCTCCAGGAGCTTGCGCAGCCGCAGGATGGGATCCTTGGCAGCCCAGTCTTCGAGTTCGATCGGGTCGCGGTACCGGGTGGGGTCATCGGCCGTGGTGTGCGGACCCATGCGGTAAGTGACGGCCTCGATGAAGGTGGGCCCTCCGCCCTTGCGTGCACGGTCCAGCGCTACCCTCGTGGCAGCCATGACAGCGAGTACATCGTTGCCGTCAACACGCATGCTCGGAATTCCGAATCCGGTAGGCCTGTCCGCCAATTGCACGTGTGACTGTACCCGCACAGGTTCGGAAATGGCCCAATGGTTGTTCTGGCAAAAGAACACCACGGGAGCCTGGTAGCTGGCCGCGAACACCATGGCCTCGTTCACGTCGCCTTCACTCGTGGCGCCATCACCGAAGTAGGCCAGAACCGCAGTGTTTGCGCCATCCAGCTGGACTCCCATGGCGTAGCCCGTGGCGTGCAGGCTCTGGGATCCGATGATGATCTGCGGCGTCGCCAGATTGATGCGCTGCGGGTCCCAACCATAGGAGGCATTGCCGCGCCACACCCTGGCGATCTCGGAAAGGTGCGCGCCACGAACATAGGCCACGCCGCTTTCGCGGTAGCTGGGAAAGACGAAGTCGTCATCGCGCAGCGAACGGCTGGAGCCGATCTGCGACGCTTCCTGGCCCAGCAGCGGTGGCCACAATGCCAGTTCGCCCTGACGTTGGAGTGCCGTCGCTTCGGCATCGATGCGGCGGATGACTGTCATGTCCTCATACAAGGAACACAACTGCTCATCTCCGACGTCCTTGACCCAGACATCGAATTCCGGATGGCTGATCCGCTCGCCTTCCGGCGACACCAACTGGAGCAGATTGCCGCCAGTCCTCAGGGTGTTTTGTGCACTATGTCCAGGGCCCGGAGTGTCGTGGTGCACTCCCTTGCCCGCCTGATCCGTCAACACAGGTGATCGCAACCTTCCGGCTCGTTTTCGTCGGCGCTGGCTGGACTTGTGATCCTGCCGCAGACCGGCCCTCCGGCACCTTCGCCGGAGTTAATTGTGACCCTACTCACAACGCGCATCGGGTACAACTACCCTTCTGCAAATTGAGCATTCTGCCCTGTTTCGGGTGAGCTCACCGTGCTAATCTTGCGCATTATGCAACCCCTGGATGGCACTGACACCCGGCTCCTTTCTGCGATGGCCAAAGACCCCCGCGGAACAGTGGTGGCCCTTGCCCAAAAGCTGGGCCTGTCCCGTAATACGGTGCAAGCCCGCATGGCCCAGCTGGAGAAGAAGCATGCCTTCCTGTCCTTTGAGCGAAGGATCAACCCGGCCGCACTCGGCTATCCGTTGACTGCATTCATCACGGTCCACGTCCAACAACAAAAGCTCGCTTCCTTGGCACAGGATTTGGCAGACATTCCGGAAATCCTCGAAGGCTTTGGCCTCACCGGCTCGGCGGACCTGCTGCTGCGTGTCGTCGCCTTGGATGCGGAGGACCTCTACCGCATCAATGGAAAAATTCTCGGCTGCGATGGGGTGGAACGGACCGACACAGCACTGGCGATGCGCGAGATGATCCCTTACCGCGTCCAGCCGCTCCTGGGAAGGCGCTCCGGGAACTAAAAACCTTCTCCACCTGCTGTTATTCGCGACACGGTACTTGCCCGCCGAACCCGCATGCGATTTGATGCAAGAGGACGTACCGGGGGCCGGCCAGAGGACCCCGGCCATGTGGTGGCGCTGCCTAAGGCTGCCGAAAGGGGCACTACCGTGAGCAACCCGCAACAACCCGAGCCCAACTACCCGGGCCAGAACCCGCCACCGGTGCCGCCCGGACCCGGGTACCCCCCTCAGACCGGCGGCTCGCCGCAGTGGCAACAGCCGCCGTCGTCCGCTGCTCCCCAAGCCGGCGGGCCCCAAAACGCCGGGCCCCAACCTGGCGGCCCCCAATACGGCGGCCCCCAGTACGGAGCACCCGGCCAGGAGCCGTACGCCCAGAACCCTTACCCGCAGGGCCAATTCCAACCAGGGCAGTACCCTCCGGGCCAGTTCGGCCAGCCACCGGCCCGGAAGAGCAGGAAGGTGCTGTGGATCGTCCTCAGCATCGTCGCCGGCGTGATCGTGCTGGCAGTGGTGGGCGTGTTGCTGCTGGTCAACCTGGTGGGCAATGCAACGTCCAAGGCCAGGTCATTGGCGGACGAATTCACCAATTTGGTGGTCACAGGCCAAACCGAGCAGGCCTACGACAACTACCTAAGCCAGCCACTAAAGGACGAGCTGGACAAGCAGTCGTTCGTGGACGGCATTGCCAGCCTTGAGCTTGATAGCTCGTGCAAGCCGAACTACAACTCGGTGAACGTGAACAACAACAACGGCAACAACAAGGCCGATCTCTCCGGTACCTTGCAATGCGACGGCAAGACCATCGATCTCCAATACGTCTTCGAGGGCACCAACGACCTCAAGATGAGCAGCATCCGCCTCCGCCCCTAGCCGCAGGAAAGAATTTCCGTACCACCACCCATCCACCTGCGCCTATGGTCCGAATCACTGCTTGAGAGCCCCACCCGGGGCTCAGCAGGACGGCCGGGATATCCGGCCATCACCGGAAGGTTCGGACCATGCGTACTTCGCCCAATCGCCTGATCGCCACCATCTTCGGAGCTGTCTACCTTCTGGTAGGCGTGCTCGGATTCTTTGTCACCTCGGGAATCGGCTTCTTCGCCACCGAGGGCGCCAACCTGATCATCTTCGCCGTGAACCCGCTTCACAACATCATCCACCTGGCCATCGGCGCTGCCCTTCTTTACGCCGGCATGAACAGCGTCACGCTGTCCAAATCCGTCAACACGGCCGTAGGCGGCGTTTACCTTCTGGTAGGTATCCTCGGACTTTTCCTGGTGGGTTCGTCCCTGAACATCATCGCCCTCAACGGCGCAGACAATGTGCTGCACCTCGCCAGCGCTGTGGTCCTGCTGGGAGTTGCACTGTCCCAGGACAAGGCAGCCGTAGCTTCCGCCCGCGCCTGATCCGCCTGATCACCGAGTAAAGCAGCGAGAGGACGGCAAGGACCATGGAAAGCAAACACCACCCCACACTGAACGCAGCGACCCTCCTGTTCGTGTACTTCGCAGCGATGGCCGCCGGGATGGTCGAGCTTTCCCTTGCCGCCGGATACCTCACCGGAACATCGTCAGCGACACCCGGGATGGTGGTTGCCGGCGTGGCAACCCTCGCGGCGGGCCTGGCCTTTTTGGCCTGGTCCCTGCGGGGGTTGCACCGCAACGCCCTGGTCTTCGCACGATTCGCGCTTCCTGTACTCGCCGTTGCTGCTGCTGCGCACCTCGCAGTCTCAGTTATCGGGATCAGCTCCCTGCGCTCACTGGACGTGAGCCACTTTGCCGCCCTCGGCCTGACGCTCATGGCACTTGCCGGAGCCGGCTGGCTGAGGCGGCAGCACAAGACCAACGACGGCGGCGCCCACGGCCAGCCAAGGACCGGGCGGCTTCTGGCAGCCGCGTTCGGAGCCGCCGTCGTTGTTGCAACAGTGGCAACACCGGGACTGGCCGCCTCGATGGCAGGACAGCACGCTGTTCCGCATGGCGAGCACGGCCAGGCCCCGCACGGAGAAAACGGCCAGGGCTCCAATCCCGCCCTGGACCCGGGTCGCCACCACTAGGTGACGGCGACCGAACCGGCGCACCATTGACACTGCCCACTGTTGATGGTGCGCCTGGTTCGTGGATCATGGAGCCATGGATCCCATAGAGGCGCTCGACGAAATCTCCTTTTGGCTCGAACGCAGCCAGGCCCCTACCTTCAAGGTCCAGGCCTTTCGGAAAGCGGCCGACGCCGTGCGGCAGCTTCCGCCCGGAGAACTCGCGAAGCTCGTGGGCACCGGGCGGATCACCAGCCTCAAAGGCGTCGGCAACCGCAGCGCCGAAGTCATTACACAGGCCCTCGAAGACCGGGTCCCCGAGTATCTTGCCGACCTGCGCGAACGTGGCACGGAATCGTTGGCATCCGGAGGAGACACTCTCCGGGCAGCGCTGCGCGGCGATCTTCACAGCCACAGCAACTGGTCCGACGGCGGCTCCCCCATCGAAGCCATGGTGGCAGCGGCACGGACCCTCGGCCGCGAGTATCTTGCCCTCACGGATCACTCCCCCAATCTCACGATCGCCAATGGCCTGAGCGTGGAGCGGCTTGAGAAGCAGCTCGACATCGTGGAGGGAATCAACTCAACCCAGGAAGGCTTCCGCCTCCTCAAAGGCATTGAAGTGGACATCCTCGAAGACGGAACCCTGGACCAGACTCCCCACATGCTGGGCCAGCTGGACGTTGTGGTGGCCAGTGTCCACTCCAAACTCCGGTCAGACAAAAAGACCATGACCACGCGGATGTTGGGCGGCATCAGCGATCCCCACACCAACGTCCTGGGACACTGCACCGGCCGCCTCGTCCAAGGATCACGGGGTACCCGGCCTGAGTCCGAGTTTGATGCCGGAAGAGTCTTCAAGGAGTGCGCGGAGTGGGGCGTCGCCGTCGAAATCAATTCCCGTCCCGAGCGCCAGGACCCACCGGACAACCTCATCAAGATGGCCTTGGACGCCGGCTGCCTGTTCAGCATCGACAGTGATGCCCATGCTCCTGGCCAACTCGATTTCCTGCAGTACGGTGCCGAACGCGCCGAAGCCCTGGGCGTCCCGAAGGAACGGATTGTCACCACGTGGCCGCTGGAACAGCTGACGGAATGGCTCAGCCTGAAGAAGTAGACACAGTTTGAAGAACTAGGCGCAGCCTTGAGAAGAGCCGACCGGCACACAGGAAGGCCCCTCCTGCACGTTGTGCGCAGGAGGGGCCTTCTTGGGTGGTGACGTTGGTCGAGCCGGCGCTAGTGGTCTACTGCCTTCTCGGCACCGACGCCGGTCAGCGAGCGCACTTCCATTTCCGCCTGCTTGGCCGGATCTTCGCGCCGTTTGTCCAGAACGGTTCCGAGCCATCCCAGGAAGAAAGCCAACGGGATGGACACGATGCCCGGGTTGCTCAGCGGGAACAGAGCGAAGTTCGCCCCGGGGATCATGGACGTCTTGGCACCCGAAACCACGGGTGAGAACGTGATGAGCAGGATGGCCGCAGCCAAACCGCCGTACATGCTCCAGACCGCCCCCTGGGTGGTGAACTTCTTCCAGAAAAGGGAGTAGACGATGGTGGGCAGGTTGGCCGACGCTGCAACCGCGAAAGCGAGCGCCACCAGGAATGCCACGTTCTGGCCGTTGGCAAAGATGCCACCGAGGATCGCAAGGACACCAATAACCACCACAGTGCGGCGTGCCACCTTCACCTCGGTGACTGCATCGGCTTTGCCCTTGGCAATGACATTGGCGTAAATATCGTGCGCGAAGGATGCGGCCGCAGTGATGGTCAGGCCGGCCACCACCGCCAGGATGGTGGCGAAGGCAACCGCCGAAATGAAGCCCAGGAGCAACGGGCCGCCCAAGTGGAAGGCCAGCAGGGGTGCGGCGGAGTTGACGCCGCCGGGTGCGGACTTGATGGTTTCCGCCCCCACCAGGGCTGCTGCACCGTAGCCCAACACCAGGGTGAAGAGGTAGAACAGGCCGATCAGCCAGATCGCCCAAACCACGGACTTGCGGGCTTCCTTGGCTGTAGGAACAGTGTAGAAGCGCATCAGCACGTGGGGCAGTGCGGCTGTGCCGAGGACCAAGGCAAGGCCCAGGGACATGAAGTCGAGCTTGGATGTTTCGGTCTTTCCATACTGCAGGCCTGGGTTCAGGATGGCCGGGTTGTTGGCTGCTTCAGCTGCAGAGCCCAGCAGGCTGGACAGGTTGAAGCCATAGATTGCCAGCACCATGGCTGTCATGACCCCTGCGCCGGCAATGAGCAGGATGGCTTTGATGATCTGCACCCAGGTGGTGCCCTTCATGCCGCCGATCAGTACGTACATGATCATCAATGCGCCGACGACGATGATCACCAAGGCTTGACCGCCCCAGTCGCTGATGCCCAGCAGGAGCGAAATCAGGCTGCCTGCTCCTGCCATCTGGGCCAGAAGGTAGAAGAAGCAAACGGCCAAGGTGGAGAGGGCGGCCGCAATTCGGACAGGGCGCTGACGCAAGCGGAAGGACAGAACGTCAGCCATGGTGAACTTGCCGGTGTTGCGGAGCAGTTCGGCCACCAGCAGCAGCGCCACCAGCCAGGCGACGAGGAAGCCGATGGAGTACAGGAACCCGTCGTAGCCGTTGATGGCGATGGCACCGGTGATGCCGAGGAAGGATGCTGCCGAAAGGTAGTCGCCGGCGATGGCCGTGCCGTTCTGCGAACCAGTAAACGAACGTCCGGCTGCGTAGTAATCCGCTGCGGTCTTGTTGTTCCGGCTGGCCCGGAAGACGATCACCATGGTGACCGCCACGAAGAGGGCGAAAATGCCCATGTTGAGCAGGGTGGTGTCTTTCAGCGCTTCAACGTTGACTGCCGCCGGGACCATGGTGTTCATTTGACTCCCCCGCTCATCACATTGCCGTCCTTATCAAATTCGTGGCCCTCGATCTCGTGACGGATTTCAGCAGCGATCGGGTCCAGCTTCCTGTTGGAGTAGCTCACGTACCATGCCGTGATGCCGAAGGTAGTGACGAACTGCAGCAGGCCGAGGATCAGGCCGACGTTGATGTTGCCCCAGACCTTGATGGACATGAAGTCCACCGCATAGGCGGCCAAGAGGACATACGCGAAATACCAGAGCAGGAATACGACGGCCATCGGGAAGACAAAGCTGCGATGCCGCTTGCGCAATGTCTTGAACCGTTCCGTCTGTTGGACTTCATGGAAGTCCACGGACGCCTGTGCGTCCTGGGGTTGGGCCTCATTACCCATGGTTCCTCCTGATTGTGATGTGTCCACACCAGCTCCACATGCCTTGCCAATGTGACTGCTATCACTATCAAACGCCGTCCGGTAACTGTTCCAGAGCATCGCTCACTGCCATCGCTCAACGGTTGCGGCGCTGCGCCAAACGGTGGATGTGAACCACCATCCGTGGAATCAGGGCCGGAGGTGGAGGAGCATCCGACTACGCTGGCCTTATGCCCGACTCCCCGCTGTTCACAGCCGCTGCCATCGCCGTGATCGTGCTGGCCATCGCCGTCGTCGTGGGTGTTGGGCTGAAGGTGATGCGTTCCTTCCGGGACCTGGGCACCGACGCTGAACGGGCCACCTACAACACCTTGCACGCGGCCTCCCGGGCCGGGCAGCATCTCCGCGGCGGCCTCCAACCGGCAGGTGCAGCGAAAGCGAGCAAGCAACTGCGCGTACTGCTGGGCTGCGATGCGCTGGCCATCACGGACACCGATTCGGTGCTCGCCTGGGACGGTGCAGCCGAGGAACTCAGGCCATCGCTGATGCGACTTGCTGCCGAGGTACTGGCCACTGGCCGAACCGCGGTGGTACCCCACGCCGGGCATCGGACCACGGCCAAAGCCGAGCACGGAAACCATGACTTCAGTGCCGTGATTGCTCCTATCCGCTCCGGGTCCAGGGTGGTCGGCTCGGTGGCTGCCTTGGCGCCGGCGGCAGGTGCCGGGCTGGTCAGGGCCACCAGCGAGGTGGCCGACTGGATTGCCGCCCAGTTGGAGCTGACGGAACTCGAAGCATCACGGACCTTGCTGATGGAGGCTGAGGTCAGGGCGTTGCGTGCCCAAATCAGCCCGCATTTCATCTACAACTCCCTCAATGCCATCGCCTCGTTTATCAACACAGACCCCGCCCGGGCCCGGGAGCTGGTGGTGGAGTTCGCCGACTTCACCCGGTACTCCTTCCGGCGCCACGGCGACTTCACCACGCTGGCCGAGGAACTGCGCTGCATCGACCGTTATCTTCTGCTGGAACGGGCGCGCTTCGGCGAACGCGTTCAGGTGAGTCTCAGGATCGCCCCCGAGGTCCTCAGCACGGTCATCCCGTTTCTTAGCCTCCAACCGTTGGTGGAGAACGCAGTCCGGCACGGCCTGGAGGCCAAGGAGGGCCCGGGCCATATCACCATCTGCGCCAACGACTCCGGCGCGTTCGCTGAAGTGACCATCGAGGACGACGGCGTGGGCATGGACCCTGAGCACCTGAGGTCAGTGCTCGCCGGGCACACGGATGGGATCCATGTGGGACTGCGCAACGTAGATGCCCGCTTGCGCCAGGTCTACGGGGACGAGCACGGGCTGGTCATCGACACTGCTCCCGGGGAAGGAACCCTGATCACCATGCGGGTGCCCAAATCCCAGCCCGGCCATGACGCGTGAGGCGACGGTTAGTCTTTAAACATGATCAACGTGCTCGTCGCTGATGACGAACTGCCCGCCGTAGAGGAGCTTGCCTTCCTGCTGGGACGGGACGAACGGATTGGTGCCATCCACCGGGCCTCCTCCGGCGCCGAGGCCCTGCGGACCCTGGAAACGGAGTCTGTCGACGCCGTTTTCCTGGACATACACATGCCTGCCCTGTCCGGCTTGGACATTGCACGGGCCATTTCCCGGAGCAACAATCCACCTGCCGTCGTTTTTGTCACCGCCGATGAAGACTGCGCGCTGGAAGCTTTCGACCTCGCCGCGATCGACTACCTCCTGAAGCCGCTGCGCGCGGAACGGCTCTCCCGATCCGTGGATCGGATCAGTGACCTGATCAAGGAAGGCACCCCATCGCCGGAGATGATCACTGTGGATCTTGGCAGCACCACCCGCATGATCCGCCGGGACGACGTCAGCTACGTGCAGGCCCAGGGCGACTACGCGCGGCTGCACACAGCCGAAGCCAGCTATCTCATCCGGGTTCCCCTCAGCGACCTTGAACAGAAGTGGGCAGAGGCAGGGTTCATCCGGATCCACCGCTCTTACCTGATCGCCCTGAACCACGTCCAGCACCTCAAGTTGTCTGCAACGGGTCCCAGCGTAGCCGTGGCCGGAGCTGAGTTGCCCATCAGCCGACGCCACTTGCCCTCCGTCCGGGACAAACTGCAGTCCACGCGTATCCGGCCGCAGGGATGACGCGCGTCCGTGTAACGGCACCCCGCCAATCTGCCACAACGGCTCCCGGCCGGCTGCCCTACCCAGGCGAGGTCGCCGAAGACTCCGACGCCGGCAAGCTCTTCATCCGGTCCCTGATCCGATCCCAATTGCGCTTGGCGCTGGTGGTGGCCTGCTGCTTCCTGCTCATCCTCGTGGTGATCGCACTGTTCCTGGTGTACGGGCCGGGCGTGGCGGAAACACGGATATTCGGCATCCCCCTGGACTGGATGGTGCTGGGCGCCGGCATCTACCCGGTGATCGGTTTGAGCGCCTGGCTGTACACCCGCGCGGCGGCCCGCAACGAAGCCCGATACAGGGATCTGGTGGAGGACAAGTGAACCCGGCTGTAGGTATGTTCGCATTCCTTGCCGTGTCGCTTGTGACCGCGGTGATCGGCTTCTACGGTCTGCGCATCTCGCGGACAACCGGCGACTTCTACGTGGCTTCACGAACGGTCCCGCCCTGGTGGAATGCTTCCGCAATCGGCGGCGAGTACCTGTCCGCCGCCAGTTTCCTGGGCGTCGCCGGACTCATCCTGCTCTCAGGAACGGACGCGCTTTGGTTCCCGGTGGGTTACACCGCCGGGTACTTGATGCTGTTGCTCTTCGTCGCTGCTCCCCTGCGTCGATCCGGCGCCTACACCATTCCCGACTTTACCGAAGCCCGCTTGGATTCCGCGCTGGTCCGCCGCGTGACCAGCCTGGTGGTGGTTGCTGTTGGCTGGCTGTACATAGTCCCGCAACTCCACGGGGCGGCGCTCACCATCCGCATCACCACCGGCCTGCCGTCGTGGGTAGGCTCGACGGCGGTTGTTGTGGTGGTGTGCCTCACGGTGGTGGCAGGTGGCATGCGTTCCATCACGTTTGTCCAGGCGTTCCAATACTGGCTGAAACTGACTGCCTTGGCTGTTCCGGTGGTCTTCGTGCTGCTGGTGCTCGCCGGAAACGGCACAGCAGCCCAGGCGCCGCTTCCCATCAACCCCACCGGCCAGGCCTCAGCCGGCGCGTACCAGCACATTTCCCTGTTGGTGGCGTTGCTCTTCGGCACCCTGGGCCTGCCCCACGTACTGGTACGGTTCTACACCAATCCGGACGGGCAATCCGCCCGGAGAACCACGCTCATTGTGCTGGGCCTGCTCTCCGTCTTTTATCTTTTTCCCACCGCGTCCGGCGCGGTGGGAAGAATGTTCGCGCCCGAACTCGCACAATCCGGCCAGGCCGATGCTTTGGTCCTCCTGCTCCCCGGCAAGCTGATAGGAGGCACCGCCGGAGACCTCCTCTCCGCCCTCGTCGTAGCCGGAGCGTTCGCCGCTTTCCTGTCCACCACCTCAGGGCTGGTGGTTTCGCTGTCGGGCGTCATCAGCCAGGACCTTTTCGGCGGAAGCGTCAGGGGCTTCCGCCTCGCAGCGGTGCTCGCCGCCGTCGTGCCTTTGGGTTTTGCCCTGATGACCGACACCCTGGCGTTGGCCGGGAGCGTTGGCCTGGTCTTCGCGTTCACGGCCTCCACCATCTGCCCGGTCCTGCTGCTGGGAATCTGGTGGCGCGGACTCACTGACGCCGGCGCAATTGCCGGAATGCTGACCGGTGCGCTGCTCTGCGGTGGTGCCATGGTGGTAGGTACGCTCATGGGATCAGGCAATGCACCCCCGTGGCTTGCCCAGCCGGCGGCGTGGAGCGTTCCGGCAGCTTTCGCGGTGACAGTGCTCGTTTCCCTCGCAACGAAAAGCCGTGTGCCGGCGTCCGTGAATCGCGTGATGTCGCGGTTGCACGTCCCGGAGCGGCCGGTGGCCACCGAGCGCTAGGCCCGCAGATGCAGTGGCCTGTTGTCCGCGCAGCAGCAAGGGTGGACAATGACGCCATGTCCGAGGAACCGGGCGCCTCCAGCCCAGAGCCGCCGGCACGACCGACGGAGTTGTCACCGAGTGTCCGCGCGCAATTGCTGGCCACCGAACACTGGAGCCTGCTCGCCTCGCGCAGTACCACCCAAGGCGAAGTCCTCACACGCATCAGCATGTTCCTGACCTTCACGTCGGCAAGCCTGTTGAGCGTGGCGCTGGTGGGTAACGCCACACAGTTTTCAGATGCCTTCAGGGCCTTCGCGCTGACCGTCCTCAGCATCGACCTGGTGGTTGGCCTGCTCACCCACGTGCGCGTCATGAGTGTGGGAATGGAGGACCTGATGTACGTCCTGGCAATGAACCGCCTGCGGGCGGCCTACGTCGACATGGATCCCGGCATAGGGCCTTACCTCATGGCCGGCGCTCACGATGACGAAGAAGGCGCCAAAAGGACGTATTACTTCCTGGGCGTTCGGACCGACTTCAGCCAAGTTGCTGGCAGCAGCATGGTCTTCATGGGGTTCGTCAACTCGGCCTTGATCGCCCTGCTGCTGGGATCGGCACTCCTGACAGCCGGGCTTCCCCCAGTGGTGGCAGTCCCCGTGGCTGTTCTGGTCGCCTTGGCCTTCTTCGGTACGTCGCTGGCGCGCGGCCACAGACGCTACCTGGCAGTATGGAAGAACAACCTGCCCGTTTCCCCCAGCGCTCACTAGCCTTGCTCCCGCTGAACGGGGTGTGGACTAGTCGATGGCCGCCATAAGTTCTACAGCGCGGGCCAGAAAAGCGTCCACCTGGGCCTCTTCGTAGCCTTCATTGCCCTTGGCCGCCCGGAAGACGGCCCGGCGGACAGTGTCGACGCTCAGGACCTGGTCGTGCTCAAGGTAACCCACCAGCTCAGCACACAGGGCATCAACGTCCTGGATGTTGTAGCTGCGCGCCCGCTTGCTGGAAGGCCGACGGAACCGCTCGCCGTCGGGCCGGTGAAGCCGGCCCCGCAGGATCCCGGAGAGTTTGCCGATCTGGCGCAGCCAGGCTTCTTCGCCCTGTTGGCCGATGAGGTCGTCACGCTCGCGGCGCGCAAACGCGTCCTCGAGCCGATCCAGGGCGGCATCCACGCTGTGGGCGTCGTACCCACCCTTGACCGGGTCAAAAGCCACGTCCCGCACGTCCACGCTGGCCACCTGGTCAGCGGTACCCACAGGGTTTTCAAACGACGTCCTGGCTCGCTGAAGGAACTCGTCAACTTGTTTGGCGTTATAGCCGTACTTGCTGCGCTCTACGCGATCGAACGTTGCGGGAATCTGGCGTCGAATATCCACGGACACTAATTTTCCTTCGTTGATTGTCAGACGCCGCTGAGCAGCGCGAACAGAACATAGGCTACAGGGGCCGCGAACACAATGGAGTCCAGGCGGTCCATGACGCCACCATGGCCAGGCAGGATACTGCTCATGTCCTTGACCCCCAGTTCACGTTTGACCATGGACTCGGCGAGGTCGCCTGCCGTAGCGGCGGCCACCATGCCAACGGCCAGGAGCAAGCCCACCCACCAGGGCTTGTCGAGGAGGAAGATACACGCCAGGACGCCAATGAGCATGGCTCCACCCACCGACCCCGCGAAACCCTCCCAGGACTTTTTGGGACTGATTTTTGGAGCCATGGGGTGCTTCCCGAAGGACGCCCCAACGATGTACCCAAACGTGTCGTTGGAAACAACCAACAAAAGCATCGACGCGATCTGCCATGCGCCTTCGGGGATCCCATCCGGCCAAAAGCCCACAGGAGTGGGCCCGCTGGTGGTGTGCAAGGACAGCGACGCGAAGCTGATGAGGAACGGAATCCACGCCAGCGTGAACACACCGGCGAACACGCTCCTCGGCGCTCCGGCGGCACTCTCGATGGACCGCCACAGCAGGACGGCCACGGAACTCGCCGTCATGGTGAACAGCAAACCTTCCAGGCCACCGAAGTAGGCCGACACCGGCATCACCAGGCTGCCAACCATCACGGGGATGATCGGCATCCTGGTGCCCTGGGCCTCAAGGGCCCGGAAAACTTCCCACACACCCAACACAGCAAAAGCCGTGGTGAGCAGGACGAAACCCAGAGGGAGGAAAAGCAAGCCGCCCAAAACCGCCAGCAGCATGGAAAGCCCGACGCCGATGGCCGCCGGAAGATTCCGGCCGGCCTTTGGCGTGGGGTTCGTCCGTACGCGCCTGGCGCGTTGGGGGGTAACGCGTGTCGGGACCCGTCCAGCGGGTGCCGGCTCAGCCTGGTTCATCAGACCTCGAGCAGCTCGGCTTCCTTGCGCTTGAGCAGTTCGTCGATGCTGTCAACGTGCTGCTTGGTCAGGGCGTCGAGCTCCTTCTCAGCGCGGGCACCATCGTCTTCGCCGGCTTCGCCGTCTTTGACGAGCTTGTCCAGCGTGTCTTTTGCCTTGCGGCGGATGCTGCGGATGGAGACCTTGGCGTCTTCACCCTTGCCCTTGACGATCTTGACGTACTCCTTGCGACGCTCCTTGGTGAGCTCAGGAATGGTGACTCGGATGACGTTGCCGTCGTTCGAGGGGTTGGCACCAACCTCGGAATCGCTCAACGCCTTCTCAATGTCGCGCAGCGCGGTCTTGTCGTACGGCGTGATGAGGATGGTCCGGGCGTCGGGCACACCGAAGGAAGCCAGCTGCTGAAGCGGCGTGGGCGTGCCGTAGTACTCGACAATCACCTTGTTGTAGAGACCGGGGTTCGCCCGACCCGTACGGATCGTGGCGAAATCGTCCTTGGCTACCTCAACCGCCTTGTCCATCTTCTCGCCGGCTTCGAGCAAGGTCTCTTCGATCACGGGTTTCTCCTCAGAAAATAGTTGCTGCCCTCATGCAGGCCGCAGTGCACAGTAAAGTTCCGCCGTGAGAGGCGGACGGTCCTAGAAATATCCTAGCCCTTGCTAGGGAGTAACCAGGGTTCCCAGCGTTTCGCCGAGGATGGCACGGGTAACGTTGCCCTCGCCTTCCATCCCGAAGACCACCATGGACAGTTTGTTGTCCTTGCACATGGTCATGGCTGTCTGGTCCATGACGCGGATGTCCCGGCGCAGTGCGTCGTCATAGCTGAGGACATCCAGCTTCTCGGCAGCGGGGTCTTTCTTGGGATCAGCGGTGTACACGCCATCCACGCCGCTCTTGGCCATGAGGACCACGTCGGCATGGACTTCGAGGGCACGCTGGGCCGCCACGGTATCAGTAGAGAAATAGGGCAGTCCGGCGCCTGCACCGAAGATGACAACGCGGCCCTTCTCCATGTGGCGGATGGCCCGGCGGGGAATGTAAGCCTCGGCAACCTGGCCCATGGTGATGGCGCTCTGGACACGGGTTTCAACGCCTGCCTGCTCCAGGAAGTCCTGCAGGGCCAGGCAGTTCATGACCGTGCCGAGCATGCCCATGTAGTCGGCGCGGGAGCGGTCCATGCCGCTCTGGGAAAGTTCTGCGCCGCGGAAGAAGTTACCGCCGCCTACGACGATGGCTACCTCGACGTCGGAGACTGCTGCCGCGATCTGCTTGGCGATGGCCCGGACGGTTTCGGGATCGACGCCGAGCTTGCCTCCGCCGATGACCTCGCCGGAAAGTTTCAGAAGTACACGTCGGCGGGTCTTCTCGGGCTGGATTGCAGTGTTGACGGTTTCCATGGTGCCTCCCGTTGGTGGACTCTGGCTAGATTATCGTGCTGTGGGTCCGCGCAGGTACTACCCGGACGGGTGCATGAAAAAGGGGCGGCCACCGAAGTGACCACCCCTTTTCATGAATTACTAGTTTCCTACGCGGAAACGGGTTACTGCGGTTGCCTTGACGCCGGCTTCTTCGAGGACCTGTGCAACAGTCTTCTTGGAATCCTTGGCGAATGCCTGGTCAACCAGAACTTCACCCTTGAAGAAGCCCGTCACGCGGCCTTCCACGATCTTCGAAAGAGCAGCTTCGGGCTTGCCTTCAGCCTTGGCCGTCTCTTCGGCGATGCGGCGCTCGGACTCGACCAATTCGGCCGGAACGTCGTCACGGGTCAGGTAGTTCGGAGCCATGGCTGCAACGTGGACAGCGATGTCGTGAGCGGCGGTGGCAGCGGCTTCGCCTTCACCGTCAACAGCGAACAGGACGCCTACCTGGGCCGGGAGGTCCTTGGACGTCTTGTGCAGGTAAGCGTCAACCGTGGTTCCCTCAACGCGGGAGATACGGCGGACAACAACCTTTTCGCCGAGGACAGCGCCCTCTTCGACAACAACCTCGGACAACGGCTTGCCGTCAACCTCGGTGGCCAGCAGGGTCTCGAGGTCGGCTGCGCCGGACTCGACTGCAACGCTGAGGACCTTGTCAGCCAACTGGATGAACTTGTCAGCCTTGGCAACGAAGTCAGTTTCGCAGTTGACCTCGATCATTACGCCAACGCCGCCGTTGACCTTGGCAGCAACCAGGCCTTCAGCAGTCGAACGGCCTTCGCGCTTGGTAGCGCCCTTAAGGCCCTTGATGCGGATGATCTCGATGGCCTTCTCGGCGTCACCGTTGGCTTCGTCAAGAGCCTTCTTGACGTCCATCATGCCGGCGCCGGTGCGCTCGCGCAGGGCCTTGATGTCAGCAGCAGTGTAGTTCGCCATGTGAACCCCTCTGTCTAGAATTTGTGTGTTTACGGACTGACAGGACAGCCGCCCACCGTGTGAGCCGCCATCCTGTCAGTTGCCCCCGATGCTGTTTCCGGCATCAGGGAAGGTCCAGATTTACTTGGCTGCTTCGGCTTCGCCGGCTGCAGCTTCAGTTGCTTCGGGAGCCTCAGCTGCGGGAGCTTCTGCGGCCGGAGCCTCAGTTGCGGGAGCTTCTGCGGCCGGAGCCTCGGTTGCCGCTGCTTCTTCGGCCTTGCTGCCTTCGAGGAGCTCGCGCTCCCACTCAGCCAGCGGCTCTTCCGGAGCCTCGGTGGTGCCCGTTGCGCGCTGGTTACGGGCGATGAGGCCCTCAGCTACGGCGTCGGCAACAACGCGGGTCAGCAGGTTGACGGAGCGGATGGCGTCGTCGTTACCCGGGATCGGGAAGTCGACTTCGTCGGGATCGCAGTTGGTGTCCAGGATGGCAACAACCGGGATGTTCAGCTTCTTGGCTTCGTCAACAGCAAGGTGTTCCTTCTTGGTGTCAACAACCCAGAGAACCGAGGGAGCCTTGGTCAGGTTGCGGATACCACCGAGGTTGGACTCAAGCTTGGTGAGTTCGCGCTTGAGGAGCAGGAGCTCCTTCTTGGTGTAAGCCGAGCCTGCGACGTCGTCGAAGTTGATCTCTTCGAGTTCCTTCATGCGCTGGATACGCTTGGCGACGGTCTGGAAGTTGGTGAGCATACCGCCCAACCAACGCTGGTTGACGTACGGCTGGCCAACACGGGTAGCCTGCTCGGCAATTGCTTCCTGAGCCTGCTTCTTGGTGCCGACGAACAGGACGGTGCCGCCGTGGGCGACAGTAGCCTTGACGAACTCGTAGGCGCGGTCGATGTAGGACAGCGACTGCTGGAGGTCAATGATGTAGATGCCGTTGCGCTCCGTGAAGATGAAGCGCTTCATCTTCGGGTTCCAACGACGGGTCTGGTGTCCAAAGTGGACGCCGCTGTCAAGCAGCTGGCGCATAGTTACGACGGGCATGCCGACGCTCCTTCCGGCAGGTCATTCATGAGAGAGCCCATGGGGCTGCTCTTACCCTGCCAATAGTTGACGGTTGTTTAGCCTTTGCCCGGATGGGCGTGGCTCCTGGCATCCATTGCACTTCTCATCCGGGGTGAAGCCAAAGGCTCGTCCGGACCGCAAGAGGCACAATCCTCCGCAGCCTGAAGCCACGTGGCTTCGCTGGTGGAGGGCTGGATACGCGTAGTCAGCCTGGGACCCTCACATATCTGAATGAGACATGCTCCTGAACTAGCCTGAGGGCACAGCAAACTGCTCCACCAAGTGTACTACAGCGACCCCACCTGTTTGACCGCCACCGCAGCCGGTTGTCCACATACGAAAGACCGGGGATCGACCCACCGCCGCCTCCCCGGGAGGCTTGGTCCATGACCCCTGTGAAGTCCTTGATGACCCTGCTGGTTACCTTGGTGATGGCCGCGGGCGCAGTCGGCCCATCCGGGCCGGCTGCGCCGGACCAGGCCTCCCCCCGGTGGAGCTGGCCGCTCTCCCCCAAACCTGACGTGCTCCGGATCTTCGATCCGCCGGACAAACCGTGGCTGAGCGGCCACCGCGGCGTAGATCTGGGACCAGTGTCCGACGACGGAAAGGTCACCGCACCCTCGGACGGCGTGGTGGCCTTTGCCGGCGTCGTAGTTGATCGTCCGGTACTGACCATCGATCACGGCGATGGACTCAAGAGCAGCTTCGAACCCGTGACCACCGGATTGAATACCGGAGATGTTGTCCGCAAGGGCCAGGTCATTGGGACCTTGGAACCCGGACATTGCGGCGTCACCACTTGCCTGCATTGGGGTGTCCGCCGGGGAGAGGACTATCTCAACCCGCTGGGCTTCGTGGCGGACTTGCGCCCGTCCATCCTGCTCCCGCTCTCCTGATTCCCCACCCGCCGGGGACACCGCCCTTGTTTGCAGACCTCCTAAACGATGGCCGAAACGCCCGTGATGGCCCGGCCGGTGACCAGGGTGTTGATCTCGTGCGTGCCCTCGTAGGAGTAAATGGCCTCGGCGTCGGAGAAGATCTTGGCCATCCCGTAGTCCGTGACGATCCCATTGCCGCCCAGGATGTTGCGCCCCAGGGCGACGCTCTCACGCATGCGCGCGGTGGTGAACGCCTTGGCCAAGGCTGACTGCTCATCCTTGGCGACACCGGCATCTTCGAGTTGGGCCAGACGGACCATCATGCCCATGGAAGCAACGGTGTTCCCGAGGATCTGGACCAGTTGGTTCTGCACCAACTGGAACGCAGCCAGCGGCCGGCCGAACTGCTGACGCTCCACGGCGTAGCTCCGGGCGACATCGAAAGCTGCCATTTGAAGCCCGACAGCCTGCCATGCGACCGCCAAACGCGTGACCTTGAGGACCTTGTTGGTGTCCCGGAAGCTGTTGCCGTTGGCAAGTTTGAAGAAGTCCGGCACCACCACGTTGTCCAGGGTGATGTCCGCGTTCTGGACCGTACGAAGGGAGATCTTGTTTTCGATCTTGCTGGCAGAGAAGCCGGGCAGTGTGGTGTCCACCAGGAACGCCTTCACCTGGTTGTCCGCCACATCCTTGGCGTAGATGACTACCCAGTCGGAGAAGGTAGCGTTGCCGATCCACCGCTTGGCGCCGTTGAGAATCCAGGTGTCGCCGTCGCGCTTTGCCGTGGTCCGGGTGCCGCCGGCAACATCCGAGCCGCCCAACGGTTCGGTGAGGCCGAAAGCTCCGATCTTCTTCAGCGAGTAGATGTCCGGGAGCCAGGCGTCCTTCTGCTCCTGGGAAGCGAGGGCTTCAATGGAGCCGGTAAACAAGCCATCGTGGACGCCCATGAAGGTAGCAATGGAGGCATCCGCCCGGGTCACCTCCGCATGGAGCATTCCGGCGAACAGATTGGAGTACCCCTGGCGGCGGACGGGGCTCACAAGGTCCAGTTCGCCGAGCTTGGGAATAAGGTCCATGGGGAACTCGCCACGGTTCCAGCAATCCACCGCAATGGGCTTGACCTCGCGGGCAAGGAATTCCCGGACCTCAGCCAATCGGTCCTGCTCTTTTCCTGTCAGCATCTGCTCGAAGGCGTAGAAGTCGCCGTCGGCATACGGAAGGGTAGTGGCGTCGAATGCAGCGTTGGACATGTTCGCAATCATGGATTGTCGGCCACGGCTCTTACGTGAAATGTAGGGCTACTCGGACTTGAACCGAGGACCTTAGGATTATGAGTCCCGCGCTCTAACCAGCTGAGCTATAGCCCCGTGATGCCCGGGAGAGCCACCGCAAAGCAGCAGTTCCGGGCAAAGCACTCCAGCAATTCTAATAGGTGCCGGGGAGTGCTTTTGTCACACCACCATGTCCTCGTAAGAGGCCCCGCGGTAGAGGTCCTCGAACGTCTGGAGAGTGCCGTTAATACTGTGGGGCTCCACCATCTCGCGGCTCAGCTTGCCCATGGCTTCCAGCTCGTGCTGGGGAAGCTCCACCAGCTTGGTGATCTTGGCCGCCAGTTCATCGCTGTTGTTCGGCGTGAAGAGATACCCGTTCTCACCATCCCGGACCAGATGCGGCAGGGCCATGGCGTTGGCCAGCAGCACCGGAGTGGAAGCAGACATGGCTTCCAGTGTCACCAATGACTGGAGCTCGGCTGTGCCGGGCATGCAGAATATGTCGGCCTTGATGTAGGCCTCGCGCAAATCTTCGTCGCTGGCGAGTCCCAGGAACCTGACCCTGTCCCCCAGCCCCAGCTTCGCTACCTGCGCCTCAAGGGCGGGACGGACTTCGCCGCCCCCAACAATCTCCAAGTGCACGTTCAACGCCGGGGACGTCTTGGCCACGGCGTCGATCAGGACGTTGACATGCTTTTCCTCGGCCAGACGTCCGGCAAACAGCACCGTGGGGTTGGCGTGCGGTTCAATGGTTTCACCGGGCTGCAGTTCGTAAGCCGAGGAGTCAATGCCGTTGGAGAGCGGCAGCACTTTACGCAAAAACGCGTGCTGGTGCATTGCCTTGGCAGCGAGCGGCGTGGGCGTCGTGACCACATCGGCCTGGCTCATGACCTTCCCCATATCCTTCCAGGAGATGCGGCCAACGATGTCCTTGAACCACTGCGGGAACGGCAGGAAGGGATTCAGGTTTTCCGGCATGAAGTGGTTGGTGGCCACAACCCGGATGCCACGCTTCACGGCCTCGTACAGGACGTGCTCGCCAATCATGTAATGGCTTTGGATGTGGACGACGTCCGGCTGGACTTTGTCGAACAGCAGGCTGATTTCCTTCTTGATCTCCCAAGGGAAGCAAATGCGGAAGTACTCATGGGTGAAAACGCCGTGGGAACGGAGACGGTGAACCGTGGCTTCGTCGCGGAACTCCGTGAAGCTCTTGCCCGTGTCCGGACGGCAGGCCAACACGTGGACGTTGTGCCCACGTGCCGTCATTCCCTTGGCCAGGCGGTAGCCAAACTGCGCGGCACCGTTGACATGCGGTGGATAAGTATCCGCGGCAATCAAAAGAGTGAGGGGCTTGGTGGTGTCGGGAATGGTCACGTGGAGAACTCCTGATGTTCACGGTGCGGACAGCACTGCTTGTGGCAATACTGCGGTGTCGCCGGGTTGCCGGTCCGCGTACAGCGGCGGCGCAAGGTCAAGCGCTGCCCTAGGCCTTCTTGTTGGCAGCCGCCTTCGCGTCCTTCTTGCGTTTGGTGACTTCCGGATGGTGCCGGCTCAGGGCAATAACCCCCACGATAGCAAGGGTAGCGGCCACAGCCATGGCGATGGCCATCACGGCGTGGACATCGGGACGAAGTTCACCAAGGATCACAATGCCGATGGCGATGCCCACCATGGGGTCGATCACGGTCAGTCCGGCGATGACAAGGTCCGGTGGTCCACCTGAGTAGGCACTCTGCACAAACCAGGATCCCAATCCCCCGGCGGCCACGATGGCTATGAGGGTGTACCACTGGACGTTGAGCAGGAACAACCCGTTGGGATCCAGCAGATGCTTGCCGATGATGCGGGTCAGGACGGCAACAAACCCGAACAGGACACCAGCGCCCAGGATGTAGACGAAGGCACTCATGCGGTGTTTGAACAGGACGGCCAAGGTTCCGAAGATCCCCACGGCCAGAGCCAGCAGGAGAACAATGGTCAGTTCGTCCTCACTGGTGACGTGATGGTTTTCCTGTGTGACGAAGACTGCCAGCAACACGAACAGCGCCGAACCCGTGACACACGCGCTGATGGCCACCACAGTTGCACGGTTGATGCTCAGGCCTTGGTCCTTGGCGTTGACCACGGTGGTGATCACCAACGCAATGGCACCAATGGGCTGCACTACGGTGAGCGGAGCAGACACCAGGGCGATGGCGTTCATCACCATACCGAGGGCAAGGAACAACAGCCCGAGCATCCAGCGGGGATTCCGCAGCAGCCTCAGGAATCCGTTGGAGCTCAGGGCCAGGCCCCCGGTATCGGCTTTGACTGCGCTGCCCTGCCGTTGGGCGCCTATTGCGAGGAAGAAGGCACCAAGTACCGCAAGGAAAACCGCCAGCCAGACCATCAGCCGTGTCCGCCGTCGTCGTTTTTCAGTTCTTTACCCTTACGCAAGATGGCCCAGAAATAGTTGTAGGCCGCAATCCAGTGTCCGAGGAGCCCGAAGCCAAGGAACGTCCAAGCGGCAACGAAGTAGACCTCAGTGAAAGGGATGGGCAATTTGGAGAGGACAAGCAGCGGGGTGCCGAGCAGCAACAGCGCTGTGCGGATTTTCCCAATGATGCTCACGGGAAGGTCCGGGTGGCTGCGGAAGTAGATCAGGGAAGCAATGGCCAGGATGGCGTCCGGAACCAACAGCGCGGCCAGGTACCACCACTGCACGACGCCGGCAATCGCCAACGTGAAGGCTACGGCCAGCAGCGCGGCCCGGTCGGCCATGGGGTCCAGGATGCGGCCCAGCTTGGAGGTCTGGTCGAAGCGTCTGGCGATGTAGCCATCAACCCAGTCGGTGCTGCCCATGATCACAAGCACCAGGACCGCGAAGCCATACTCCTGCTCCGACAAAACGAGCCACACGAACAGCGGAACCCCCATGAAGCGGAGGACCGTGAGGATATTGGGGACGGTGAAGATGAGGTCGTGGTCAACCTGCGGCCGGTCAGGGTGTGAACCAGCACCGATCAATTTCACGCGTGTCCCCCTTCCTCGTTGTCATTGTTGGTGCCGCGGATGGCTGCCTACTTTTTCAGCAGCTTCCGCAGGGCAACAACGAAGACTACGGCAGCAGTGGCAAACGCTGCGAGGTCCTTCCACCGGGCGGCGAGCCGTTCAGTGAGGCTTTCGGGGACGGAGTCTCCGAGGTCGGCAAACTTCGCCGCAGCGAACTGCTTTCCCTCTTGGAACTTTCCGCCGGCGCTGTCCAGCAGGGCCTGCCCCTGCTTCTTGACGTCCAGCTGCTCGCCGAGTTCGTCGCGGACCCCGGTCAGGTGTTCGCGGCGCTTCTTCAGGCGCGAGCGAAGCTCCGCTTCCGTGGGTGCCTTGACTGCGTCCGATTCCTTGGCAGCTTCCTTCGCAGCCTTCTCTGCCTTGGCTTTCTCCGCCGCAGCTTCCTTCTCTGCCTTGGCCGCTTTGGCAGCGGGCGAGTTGGGATCGAGGATGGACTCATCAAAAGCTGAGCCCTCCTTGGCGATTCCAAGATCGTGCTTGATACCCCGGATGGTGTCCTCGGGTACCAGGGGCATGGCCTTCTTGAACTTGGCGATTCCAATCAGGGATGCAATGGCCACAATGACCAGGAAGAACGCTGCGACGATCAGCGCCGCGAGCCATCCCGGCATGATGGTGGCCAGTCCCAAAATGGCGGCAACAACGAGGGCGATCACCAACAGCGCAAGGAACACAAGGGCAACGCCAAAGAAGGCACCGGCAATCCCAACCTGGGTGGCCTTGCGTTTGAGTTCCACCTTGGCCAAGGCAATTTCGTCGTTGATTTGCCGTGGGGCCAACCGTGCAACGAGCTTGAGGGTCCTCGGCAAAGTACGAATGGCTGGTCCTTGACTGGTCCGGCCGGTGTGACGTCCACTCATGGGTTCCGCCTAACTGCTTTCCTCTGGGCATCGTATGGGGCGAACGCGGACTGAAATCTCTCACCGCAGACACCTGTTCACAAAGCTATCATTCAGGCTCCTGCTGAACTTTCGGGACCACACCGCGGCGCGCCCGTCATACGCCCAATAAATATGATCCGGGCCATAGGATAGATGATCGTGACCTCTCCCATTGCTCCGGGCGACTCCCTGAGCCGACGCGAAAAACTTGTCTATATTCTCCTGCTGGGTGCACTGACTGCGCTGGGTCCTTTCACGATCGACCTTTACCTCCCGGCGTTCCCGGCGCTGGAGGAGAGTTTCGACGTTTCTGCTGCCGCCATCCAGCTCACCCTGACGGGAACCACCGTAGGCTTCGGGCTCGGCCAACTGGTGGTAGGTCCGTTCAGCGACAAAGTGGGGCGCCGGCTCCCCCTGATCCTTGCCACCGCCGTCCATATCGGTTCATCGCTCGGGGCAGCGCTGGCAACAGACATCGGGATGCTGTCCCTGTTCCGTGTCCTCATGGGCATCGGCGCAGCTGGCGGTGGCGTAGTGGCCATGGCCATGGTCAGGGACCTCTTCCACGGCTACTCCATGGTCCGGATGTTCTCGAGGATGTCACTGGTCAACGGGCTGGCCCCCATCCTTGCCCCTGTCATCGGATCGCAGTTGCTGCTGGCCTTCCCGTGGCCCGGAATCTTCTACTTCCTGGCCGCTTACGGCTTGTTGGTGATCCTTGCCTCCATCTTCTTCATCCGGGAGACGCTGCCCGCAGACCAGCGCGGCAAATCCACCATCACCGTGGGACAGCGCTATAAATCGGTCCTGACGGACCGGATCTTCGTGGGCATGGTGCTGGTGGGAAGCCTGAACTTCGGTGGTTTGTTCGCCTATCTTTCTGCGTCCACTTTCCTGTTCCAAAACGTCTACGGATTCTCGCCGCAGGAATACGGGCTCCTGTTCGGCATCAACTCACTGGGCATTGTTGCGGGCGTTCAAATCAGTTCACGCCTGATCAGGCGGGTGGCCCCGCAGTGGATCGTGGCCGGGGCAACATTGTTCATGCTGTTCACTGCCCTCGTCATCGTGGTGCTTGACCTCTTGCACGTCGGCCTCTGGGGCATCCTCATTCCGTTGTGGTTCTATATCTGCGCCACCGGGTTCATGTTCCCCTGTGTCCAGGTCCTGTCCCTCGCCAACCACGGCGCCCAGGCAGGCACGGCAGCGTCCCTCCTGGGGGCATCCCAGTTCATGATGGCCGGAATTGTCCCGCCGGTCGTGGGTTGGCTGGGCGTCAGTTCGGCTGTTCCCATGGGCTCGGTTATGGCGGTCTGCATTACCGGGGCCATCGCCGCACTCTGGCTGGTGGTCCGGCCCCGCACCGTTCCCTCCATCCATTAGGAACCCACCCGTAGGCTGAGACCATGACCAAGAAACCGCACCGCAACGGCAGGGGCCTCTTCCTCGGCGCCCTGCTTGGCGCCACTGCCGGCGCGCTCATTGGCCGCGCCGCAGGAAGTGCCCTGTTCGGAGCGATTCTGGGTGCCGTTATTGGCGCCGCCGTCCTCTACCGGGTGAACCCAGGTCCCTGGAAACGGGACTAGGACTACCGCACAAAACGCGACCCGCCGCCGTCGGGACTGCCCAGCCTCTCCCGTTACAGCGTCCCGCAAGGCAGAATGGTGGCCAGCCGGGGTAACCGGTGCCGGACCGGTGCAAGGGGACATCACATGAGCGCGGCTGTTGATTTGCGGGGCGGTGTCCGCGGCTTGGCAACAGTTCGCCGGCTGCCCCTGACACTGGGCCTGGCAGGGCTGCTGTGGGTCCTGGGCGCTGCGACAGGGAGCCTGCTGAATGGACCCAGCGAGGCGTTGCTGGACCAAATGGGCCTGGGGCTGGCAGTGGAGCCAGGGCCATGGTGGTCAATTTTCACGTCGGCGTTCTTTGCGTCTTCCCTGCTCGACTACCTTGCCTGCGCGGCCGCGATCCTGGTGGGCGTGGGAATCGCCGAGCGTGTCATGGGCCCGTGGCTGGCGCTTGCAGCGTTCGTGGCGGGTTCGGCCCTCAGCGCCCTGGTTCTGGTGGCGCTGGTTGCGTTCGGAACCGACGCCAGCGATCAGTGGCTCAGCTTCCTGGGCGGCGAATACGTTGTTGGCGCCTACGGCGGCGCAGCTGCCGCGCTGGG
Organism: Paenarthrobacter sp. YAF11_1; assembly: GCF_052113445.1. Taxonomy (NCBI): domain Bacteria; kingdom Bacillati; phylum Actinomycetota; class Actinomycetes; order Micrococcales; family Micrococcaceae; genus Paenarthrobacter; species Paenarthrobacter sp. YAF11_1. The sequence goes on along the minus strand of NZ_JBFRDF010000003.1, from coordinate 435,802 downwards.
ATGCGCGACGGCGGCACTGGACGCCCTCTGGCGCCGTCGGCTGAGGACGTGGCTGCTGGCCGCGACCCTGATGTTTGCCCTGTTCGTAGGAGTGGCCCAAACCCTTCAGGCGCTGGCCGGAGCCGTGATGGGCATCCTGGCCGGCTGGGCCGTCCAGTCCCTGATGCTCCGCCGCAGGGCAGGATCACTGCATTCTTCGACTCTCCGTGAGACGCGCTTTCTGGTGGGCACGGTGGTGGGCGTCTTCGCGGTGGGACCTTTGCTCACGCAACTCACCGGCACGTGGGAAATAGGCCCCCTGTCCGTGGTCTCGGACGTCATGCTCCAAGCCAGCCCCGACGCCGATGAAGTCAAGGAGGCCTGCAACAACGACACCAACTGCGTCACTTTGCAGGGCATCGTAGGCGTCCAAAGCTTCGGCGCAGCAATCCTTACATTGATTCCGGTCCTCCTGCTGCTTGTTTGCGCTGAGGGACTCCGCCGCGGCCGCCGGCTCGCCTACCGCCTGACACTGGTGATCCAGGCGTACCTCGCAGCAGTGACAGTCCTGTCCATCGTCCAATACATCACTGATCCGGACGTCACTCTGGGCGATGACGATTTCGGCTACCTCCTGCTCTATGCGGTTCCGGCTGTCCTCGCACCGGTGATCATCGTGGCCCTGCTGTTGGCCAACCGCCACAAGTTCCGGGTGGAATCCAGCGACGCCGGATACAGGGTCCTGGGCAGGACCTCACTGATCCTGGCCGTCGCTGCGATAGTTCTCTATGTGGCGTTCTGGTTCGTCGAAGGCAATCCGGGGCGCTCCACTTTGTGGGACCTTGCCGGGCAGTTGACGCACATCCTGGTTCCCTTTCCCGTTCCGTTTGTGGTGGCCCTCCCACAAGGCCTGCTGAGCACCGTGGTGTACGGGCTGGGTGGGGACATCATCTGGCTCTGCATCCTGGTGCTGGTCTTGAACAACTTCCGGCGGTTCAGGATGCTTGCCACAGATCCCGCAGCGGATCTGGGGCACACCCGGGAGCTGCTCCATGACGGCGGCGGCACGCTGTCCTGGATGGCCTTGTGGGACAACAACCAGTACTGGTTCACACCGGACCGGAAGGCCGGCGTTGCGTATCAAGTGCACAACGGCGTGGCCTTGACGGTTGCGGGTCCTTTCGGCGCTGAAGAGCACCATGCGGAAGCAGCCACGGGGTTCCTGAAGCACTGCGCCGGCCTGGGACTCACCCCGTGCTTCTACTCAGCCACCGCAGAACTGGACGGCCCGCTCCTCCCCCGCGGGTTCCGCAAATTGGAAGTGGCGGAAGAAACCCTTCTCAACGTCCAGGCCATGACGTTCAAGGGCAAGGAATGGCAGAACGTGCGCACCGCCCTGAACCGCGCAGAGAAGTTGTCCATCAAGGACCACTGGTATCCCTACCAGGAGATGCCACCGGGAGTCAGGGCTCAACTGGCAGAGATCTCCGAAGAGTGGGTAGCGGACAAAGCCCTGCCGGAAATGGGATTCACCTTGGGAGGCCTGAATGAGCTGAAGGATCCCGAGGTACTCTGCTGCGTGGCCCTGGACGACGAGGGCTTGGTCCATGGAGTCACCAGTTGGCTGCCCGTGTTCCGCAACGGCGTCATCTCGGGATGGACCCTGGACTTCATGCGGCGGCGGACCACCGGTTTCAAGGGCGTCATGGAATTCCTTATCGCCTCGGCCGTCACCCACTTCAAGGAAGAAGTCCCCCAGATCTCCCTGTCCGGCTCGCCGCTGGCCAATGCCGGGGCTGACACCGCGGAGGGCGACCGGAGCTCCCTGGACCGCGTCCTGGCGCTGCTCGGCAATGCTTTGGAGCCCATGTACGGCTTCAAGTCCCTGGCAGCGTTCAAGTCGCGGTTCCAACCCGAGCACCGCACCCTGTATATGTACTACCAGGACCCCTTGGCATTGCCATCCATTGGGATCGCGGTGGGCTCCGCCTACCTGCCGGGCCTGTCCCCCGCGCAAAGCGCAGGCCTCCTGCGGCAAATGGTCGCCAGGGAGCCCGCAGCATGAGCAGCGGGCGGAGTTCCTAGCCGTGGACGACCTCCTGAAACTTGAGATCAGCGGCCCCGTGGTCATGACGGTCGCCGCGGTGATCGGCGTCGTGTTCTTCCTGGTACTTTTCCTCAGGCCGTCGGCCCGGTGGGCGCTGACCGCGATCATTGCCATTGTGGCCGCTGCGCTGCTGGGATGGCTGACTGTGTGGATCGTTGAGGACGTCATGGACGTCTTCCACGTGGGACTGACGCCGCGCGTATGGTTCTGGGCTGTCTCCTGCTTCGCTGCGCTTGGACTGGCCGTGGTCAGCTTCCGCCACAGCCGTGCGTGGCGGAAAGTGGTGGCTGCGGTCGCCATCCCTGTTTTTCTCCTGGTCGCGGCGCTGGGCATCAATACCGAGTTCGGGCTGAACAAGACTCTGGGCTCGGCCCTGGGGATATCCACTGAGGGCGCCATCCAGTTGAACAAGCCCAACCCGGACGCGTCCATACCGGCAGGACCCCTCTGGCAAAGCTGGAAACCCCCGGCCACCATGCCGTCCAAGGGCAAGGTGGGCACGCAGGTGATACCGGCAACGGCGTCCGGCTTTGACGCCCGGCCCGCCGGCATCTACCTGCCTCCGGCAGCCCTGACGGACAATCCACCCCGGTTGCCCCTGTTCGTCCTCATGATGGGTCAACCCGGGCTTCCCGACCCCCAGTATGTCTCGGCAGCACTGGATGAATTCGCGGCGAAGAACAACGGGCTGGCGCCGATTGCGATCGTGGCTGACCAGATCGGCCCGGGTGAGAACGACAACCTCTGTTTGGACACCGCCAAGTACGGCAACGTGGAGAAGTACATCAACGAAGATGTAGTGAACTGGGCCAAAGCCAATCTCTCCATCCTCCCTGACCGGGAGCATTGGACCATCGCCGGTTACTCCAACGGCGGCCAGTGCGCCATCTCCTTCGCCGTCAAGTACCCGAAGATGTGGGGCAACGTGGTGGACATCTCCGGCGAAGAGTTCCCGGGAGCCGAAGACCCCGCAGGCAACCTCGCAACCATCTTCGGCGGCAACCAGGCGGACTACGACGCCCAGAAGCCCATCAACATCATGAAGGGCAAGCAATTCCCTGATACGACGGCCGTTTTCACTGTCGGCTCCGACGACGTGACGTACGTGGCCGCCGCGAAAGCAGTCTCCGCCGCCGCACGGTCGGCAGGCATGACAGTGACCTATTACGAGGTTCCCAACGGCGGCCACGTGGGACTGGCCCTCAACGCGGGCCTGACCAAAGGTTTCGAGGTGCTTTACCCCCGGCTGGGACTTTCCCGCTAGGGCTTCCCCTGTTGCGCGCCCCGCCCCGGCGATAAAGTTGGGGTGTGCCACATTGGCAAGAGCTGCAGCCGCTTCCGGCACCGTGGCAGCGTCGGGATGAACGCATCCTGCCGCTGTGGTGGGACCGTCTGTGCTCGGTGACCAGCCCACAGTCGGCTGCCCTCTACGCTGCAGGCCTCTTCACGGACGACCGCCGCCGACCCATCGCCCAGTGGTACAACCCCGAGGCGGACGCCGCACTGCTGGTTGCGCCGGAGACCTCCCCTGAGTGGCCGGTCCAGCGATTCGGAATCTTCTACGCCCCGCCCGGTGGCGGCTTCACCCGCGTCTACTCAGCCCCTCACGAGTGGCATCCGCGCGACCCCAGGACCCCGCCCACTGAGCAGGACTCGTTCCTGGCAGCTGTGGCCGAGGCCGCCCGTTTCCTGCAAGTGGAGATGGATTTCGTCTAGGAAAAGATGAACCCCGCACCGGCGTGATGCCGATGCGGGGTTCTGATGCTCCTCCGACTGGACTTGAACCAGTAACCCTTCGATTAACAGTCGAATGCTCTGCCAATTGAGCTACGGAGGAATGAAGCGGTTATGACTTTAGCAAAGGTTCTACCGGAATGCGAAATCGACTCCGGATACCCCTCGGGGGTATAAAAATACCCCCGTTCCGAAAGCTCGGAACGGGGGTATTGTACGCTCCTCCGACTGGACTTGAACCAGTAACCCTTCGATTAACAGTCGAATGCTCTGCCAATTGAGCTACGGAGGAATGAAGCGGTTACTAGCTTAACAGGGGCCCGCCGGAAAACGAAATCGAGGTTCTCAGCCGTCCGATCGCAAAGATCGGCGCTCCATTTCCAGCAACATCAACTCACGGTTCAACCGCTGGAATTCCTCCGGATTGGCTCCTGCATCCAGGCGTTGCAGCTGGCCCATCTTGTCTGCTTTGATACGGGTGATCTGCAGCTCGAAGAGACGGGCCAGGATGTCGCGGCAGTACCGCTGCATGGCCTCCGGTGTACTGGCGGGCAAGGGCGTCACGGCCAACTCGGACACCAAGGGCCGCAAAGGCTCGGGAACTTCCTGGCGCACTTGCTCCACCCACGCCACCGGATCAGCCGCATGGGCAAGTCCGGCAGCCCGCACGGCCGTGTGAACCGCCGCATACGCGGGGGTGGCGAAGTGCGAGGCCTCGAAACGCTCCCATGCTCCCCCGCCCAGCACCCCCGGTTCCTGGAGGACAACCTCCAGCGCCTGACGTTCCATACCGGCGATGGGATCCCTGGGATCGGGCCGTTGAAAGACAGGACTGTTCGACGGCGGTGCTGCCGCGGCCGATTGCCCGCCTGGGCCGGCCGGAGCTGAGGCGCTGCCGCCGGATGCTGCGCGCTTGGCGGCCGCCCCGACGTAGCTGCTGACTTCTTCGATGGGCATCCCCAGCCAGCCGGCCAGGTTGCGCGTGTAGCCGGGCCTCGTGGCGGAATCCCTGATCTGGGCCACCACGGGGGCAGCTTCGCGCAGTGCCGCCACGCGGCCTTCCACCGTGTCCAGGTTGTGCCGCCGAAGCGTAGCCCGGATGGCGAACTCAAAGAGCGGCTTCCGGGTACCGATCAGATCGCGCACAGCGGCGTCGCCCTTGAGCTGGCGAAGATCGCAAGGATCCGCGCCGGAAGGTTCCACGGCGACGTAGGTCTGGGCCGTGAATCGCTGGTCCTCCTCGAAGGCCCTCAGGGCGGCCTTCTGTCCTGCGGCGTCTCCGTCGAAGGTGAAGATAACCTCGCCGCCGCTGCCATCGTCCGAAAGGAGCCTCCGGGCTACCTTGATGTGTTCGGTGCCGAACGCAGTACCGCAGGTGGCTACCGCCGTCGTGACTCCTGCGAGGTGGCAGGCCATGACGTCCGTGTACCCTTCCACCACCACCAGTTGCCGTTCCTTGGCGATGTTCCGTTTGGCGATGTCGATCCCGTAGAGGACCTGGGACTTTTTGTAGAGCGTGGTTTCCGGGGTGTTCAGGTACTTGGGGCCCTGATCGTCCTCGTAGAGCTTGCGGGCGCCGAATCCGATGGTGTCCCCCGCGATGTCGCGGATGGGCCAGATGAGCCTTCCCCGGAAGCGGTCGTAGATGCCCCGGTTTCCTTCGGAGAACATCCCTGTGAGTTTCAACTCAGCATCCGTGAACCCGCGTCCGCGGAGGTGCTTCAGCAATGCGTCCCATCCTTGGGGCGCATATCCCACGCCAAAATGCTCGGCAGCGGCGCGGTCGAAACCGCGGCCATCGAGGAAATTGCGCCCTTCGGCCGCGCCGGGGGTCAGCAGCTGGGCGCGGAAGAACTCGTCGGCGATCTTGTGGGCGTCCAACAAACGCTGGCGCTTGCCCACTTCCTCGCGGCTGGGACCGGTGCCGCCGTCCTCGTAACGCAGCTCGTAGCCGATCCTGGCGGCCAGCTTCTCAACAGCCTCGTGGAAGGAGCTGTGGTCCATCTTCTGGACGAAGGAGATGGCATCACCGTCCTCGCCGCAGCCGAAGCAGTGGTACCGGCCCACCTGCGGGCGAACAGTGAAGGAGGGCGAGCGTTCGTCGTGGAAGGGGCACAGGCCCTTGAAACTGCCCAGCCCGGCGCCCTTGAGCGTGACGTAACCGTCAACGACTTCCTTGATATCCGTGCGCTGGCGTACTTCGTCGATATCTTCACGTTTGATCAGGCCAGCCACGTCACCATCCTAGTCGCTTGCCCCCGGAGTCCCCGCCGTTAACGTCAGCGGCTGCAGAGTTACCAGAGTGACGGAAGGCTGCCCACGAGGCGTTCGTACACGGCCAGTGCGGAGACGTCCGTCAGCGATGCGACCTGGTCAATCACCACACGCAACCGGGCACCGTCGTCGGCGGCGTCACGCCAATCCGCGGCGAACATCGGCTCCAGGTGGCGGTCGCCGGAGGCGTTCAAGACACCCACGAGCGCGTGCAGCACTTCGCGCTGGCGTTCGTAAACGGGCTGGCGGTGGTCGGTGGAGATGACAAACGTGGTGGCCAAGCCCTTGAGCACCGCGATTTCAGTGACGGTGTCCTCGGGAACCATGAGCTCTGCGTCATAGCGGGTCAGGTTGGCCGGGCCAAAGTGCGCCCGCGTGGTTTCCATGGCGCTGTGGCAGAACCGGCCGATCAACTGGCTGGTCATATCCTTCAGGGCGGCCATCGACTTCCGGCTGCCATCGGCCTCGCGGACCCAGACCGTGGTGGCCTCCAGCCGGGCCAGGGCGGCATCGATTTCGGCGGGGTCGTTGTGCGGCAGGTACCACTGCTTGGTGTAGCCCACCACACGTGCCCGGTGGTCCGGGTTTTCCATCCACTTGAGCTGGAAATGGCCTGCGACGATCGCGTCCTCGACGTCGTGGACCGAGTACGAAATGTCGTCTGCGAGGTCCATCACCTGGGCCTCGATGCAGGAGCGGTTCCCAGGGGCGCCCTCGCGCAGCCATTCGAAAACCGGAAGATCGTCCTCGTAGGCGCCGAACTTGCTGGTGCGTTGGCCATGGATGACGGGAGCGTCGACGGCGGACCACGGGTATTTGGACGCGGCGTCGAGGCTGGCGCGGGTCAGGTTGAGCCCTGCCGGCCTGCCGTCCTCGGCGAGAACCTTCGGTTCAAGCCGGGTCAGCAGCCTCAGTGTCTGGGCGTTGCCTTCAAAGCCGCCGATGGTGTGGGCAACCTCATTCAGCGCGGACTCGCCGTTGTGGCCGAAGGGCGGGTGGCCGAGGTCGTGGCTCAGGCACGCGGTGTCCACCACGTCCGGATCGCAGCCAAGGGAACGACCCAGCTCACGGCCCACCTGGGCCACTTCCAGGCTGTGGGTCAGCCTGGTTCGGACAAAGTCATCCGTGTCCGGGGCAACGACCTGTGTTTTTGCACCGAGCCTGCGCAGGGCCGAGGAGTGCAGGACCCTGGCGCGGTCCCGTTCAAAATCGGAGCGATAGTTGCTCTTGCGCGGCTCTTCAACCCACCGCGCGGAATCTGCCTCGGCGTAACCGGGGATGGCCAGCACAAAATCGTGGGCCGTACCGTCGTGGCCAAGTATCGCTTCGGTTCCCATGGGTATCTGCCTCCTTCAAGCGCCGGGGTGTGGAGCTTCTTGAGTCAGTCTTACACGTGTGAGGCTAGCCGCCCGAAACGTCCAGCTCCGCAGCCGAGATATCCGCGCTCTGTTCAGCGTTCAGCTGACGGCTCACCAGCCAGTCTTTCGGCAACGCCGGCTTCTTGGGCGAACCCGCACGACCCCTGGGACCTTCTGAATCGACACCCGGGTAAGGCGAGTCCATGTCCAGTTCTTCTAGGTATTCGCGCAGCACCTCAAGGGTGGGGACCGTAGCCAGTTTGGCGCGAAGCTCGCCGCCCACCACGTAGCCCTTGAAATACCAGGCCATGTGTTTGCGGATTTCGCGGAGCGCCTTGTATTCGTCATTGCCGAAGGTCTCCACCATGAGCTCGGCGTGCCGGTAAACCCCTTCAGCCACTTCACGGAGTCCGGGGCGGTGCCGCTGGTCGCTGCCTTCGAAGGCTGCCTGGAGGTCACCGAACAGCCAGGGGCGGCCCTGGCAGCCGCGGCCAACCACCACGCCATCCACCCCGGTCTCCCGCACCATGCGGACGGCATCCTCGGCGGACCAGATATCTCCGTTGCCCAGCACCGGGATATCCGGAAGCGCTTCGCGGAGACGGGCGATGGCAGACCAGTCGGCCTGCCCGGAATAGAACTGTGCGGCCGTGCGTCCATGGAGGGCGACGGCGGCCACGCCTGCGTCGCGGGCGATGCGGCCGGCGTCGAGGTACGTCAGGTGGTCCTCGTCGATGCCCTTGCGCATCTTGATGGTCAGCGGGATACCGCCCTTGGACGCTTCCTTGACCGCCGTCTGCACGATGGACGTGAAGAGGTCGATCTTCCACGGGAGCGCCGAGCCGCCACCGCGCCGGGTGACTTTGGGCACGGGGCAGCCGAAGTTCAGGTCGATGTGATCCGCGCGGTCCTCTTCGACGAGCATCCGCACTGCGGCACCCACCGTCACCGGATCCACACCGTAGAGCTGCACGGAACGGACTTTCTCGTCCTCATCGTGGGAGATGATGCGCAACGATTCCGGCGTCCGTTCCACCAGGGCACGGGAAGTGACCATCTCGGCCACGTACATGCCGCCACCGTATTCACGGCAGAGCCTGCGGAAGGCCGAGTTGGTGATGCCCGCCATGGGGGCGAGGATTACCGGGGTGTCCACGGTAATCCCGCCGAGCTTCAAGGGCGGGAGCTCGAGCTTTGGTGCGGGGGGCGTTGCTACAACAGTCACCCATCCATTGTTGCAAATATGGGCAAATCGGCGGACAGCCCGCCCCGAACCCTGCCTTGTTCGCCCAGGTGTGCGCAGTACGACGGGCCTGACGAACAGGAGCCGGGCTGGGTGCTACGTAGCGTCGTCGCTCGTATCTCCGCGCCGCTCCGCTTCCCGCTGGGCGCGGCGGCTCCCCGGACGCGCAGGCTGGCCGGGAGCGTCAAGGCTTGGACCGGCGTCGTGAGGGTCCTGCGTCTTTTGCTTGTCCTGGCGAGCGGAACCCACGACGGCGGCGGCTGCTGCCAGCGCGCCGGTATCGTTCAGCTCGTCGGCAGTCACTGACGGCCCGTCCGCGTTGGCGAGGCGCTTCATGCCGGTGGCTTTGACCACCAGGACGGCAATCAGCGTGGTGACGGGGATGGCCAGAACCAGACCGATGGATCCCACCAGGGTCCGGATGACTTCCTCGGACAATTCGGCGCTGGTCAGTGCTTCGTCCAGCGGGCGGTCGTACAGCATCACGATGATGAGGATCGGCAGGGCGGCGCCGGCGTAGGCAAAAGCGATGGTGTACACCGTGGAGGCGATGTGGTCCCGACCGATTCTCATGGCCGAGGTGAACAGCTTGCGGGCCGTGGTGTTGGGCGCCAGTTCATACAGTTCCCACACGGCAGATGACTGGGTGATGGTGACGTCGTTGAGCACGCCAAGGCCGGAAATGATGAGGCCGCAAAGGATGATCCCGGAGATCGAGATCTGGGGTGACATGTTCACCAGCGTGGAGGCATCGTGGTTTCCCACGCCGGCCAGGTTGGCGGCGTCGGTAGCCCAAGCCGCCAAAAGTGCGGTAATGCTGAGCCCAAAAATGGTGCCCAGCAATGCTGTGGATGTTCGCGCCGAGAATCCGTGCGCGAAGTACAGGACCCCGATCATGATCACCGTGGACCCCACCAACGCCAGCAGCAGCGGTGGTTTGCCCTCCACCAAGCCCGGCAGGATGAAGCTCACCAGGACGAAGTAGGCGCCCACCAGGCCAAGCAACGCCCGGAAGCCACGCCAGCGGGCCACAGCAATGACCACCGCTGCGTACAAGACAGCCAGGATGGCGATAGGGATGCTTCGGACGAAGTCTACGAAGACGTAGGCCGGAGCCCCGCTGCCCGCACTGGCGCCTTGGGCTGCGGAGAGGTTCAGGTACCTGATGGAATCCCCCACGTCCACACCATGGGACATGGCAACGTCAGGGTTGATGACCACCTTGACCACGTCTCCACCCTTGTCCGGCTCGGTGAATGCGAAGGTGCACTGCGAACCGCCGGCCTGCCCACCTTGGTTGGGATCGGTTTGGCCGGTGTTGGGCTGCCCAGTGTCCGTTTGGCCGGTTTGCGTGCAGCTTTCCACCACCACGCTCTGGATTTTCCCGGTATCGAAAGTAACGCCCGGGGCAGCCTGGTACGGGCTCGAGAACGTGATTCCCTCCCGGCTTCCGGAAGGCCACATGACCATCATGGCCACGAGCGTCAGGACGCCCAACGGAACCAGTATGGCCGCCAGAATCCAGTTGGCCCTTTTCCGCGAGGCAAGGGCCTGCGGCGTTGGCTCGGAACTTTCAGAATGTCCGTGGGAGTGACCGTGGCCCATCAGCAGCAAAACCTCATGCCCTTAACCCTACGCGGGACCAGGCCCACCGCAGAGTTCGGCCTTAAAGCAAAAGATCCCGTGCAGCCCGCAGGAAGCAGGCAGCACGGGAACCCGCGTGTAAATACTGGTCAGTCGCTGACGATCAAGGTATCCGCGCCGCGCACGTGGGCCTTGCCCGATTCCAGCAGCGGCCCCAGGACCGTCCGGAGCGCCGTCATGGATTCGTCCACTTCCAGCAATACCGGGTGCTGGTAAGCGATGAGCGCCAAGAGATCACGCACAGCCGCCGATGCATCGTCGGCAGACAGTTGGGGGTCATGCCCCAGGAAGACATCCGACGGTTCATCGGAGTTGCCCTGGGCGTAGCTGATGGCGAAGGCCTGGATCTTGCCCTTGCGGGTCGCTGGAACGCCTTGGCCAAAAGCACTGGCCTTGGGGGCACGCAGCACGATCGCGCCGTGGGCTCCAGTCTGGTCATGCAGGAACAAGCGCTGTACTGTGGCGATGCTGAGCTCCCCCGGGCTGTCCCAGTGGTGGACGTGCGAGTAGTACTTGCCCACAACGTCGCTCAACTCAACCGAACCCGTAGCCAAGTCCTCCACGCGCTCGGACGCGGCTTCCTCCGAGCCGTCACCGAACCGCGGCAAGGACAGTGGTTCCGGCTCCACCACCACCAGTTGCGACCGCTGGATGGGCGCGAGTCCCGCCGCCGCAGCGAAGGCCGCACCGGCGGTGTCCGGCTCCACCTTGCTGCGCAGCTTGGAAACGCCCGACGGCGAGTTCCCGGCTTCACGCCGAAGCATGGTCAGCAGGGTGGCGCCTACGCCTTCACGGCGGTGGTCCCTGGCAACCTCGATATACGTCCAGAGTCGTTCGGGGTGCAGGGATGCCTCGTGAACCACGCCGGCGGCTACAGGGATCCGTACCCCGTCCACCACATCTTCGGCCACGATGCAGCGGCGCCAAGGTTGGTTGCTGGACGGCGCCAGGGCCGCACGGAACTGCTCAGCGGGAAGGGTCTCCGGGCCGCCCCAGATTTCCAGGAGGGCGAGGTCGTCGCCCTCCTTCCATTCGCGGTACTCCAAAGCCATGGCTAGGCGCCGATCAGGCGTGCTGCAAGGTAGCCCTCAACCTTGTCCAGGGACACGCGTTCCTGGCTCATGGTGTCGCGTTCACGGATGGTGACAGCCTGGTCTTCCAGGGTGTCGAAGTCCACGGTGATGCAGAACGGGGTACCGATTTCATCCTGGCGACGGTAGCGGCGGCCGATCGCACCGGCGTCGTCGAAGTCGATGTTCCAGTTCTTGCGCAGCTGGGCGCCCAGCGCCTTGGCCTTCGGGGACAGGTCCTCGTTGCGGCTCAGCGGCAGCACGGCAGCCTTGACCGGGGCCAGGCGCGGATCCAACTTCAGGACGGTACGGACGTCGACGCCGCCCTTGGCGTTGGGTGCCTCATCTTCGGTGTAGGCGTCGATCAGGAAGGCCATGAAGGAGCGGGTCAGGCCTGCGGCAGGCTCGATCACGTACGGGGTGTAGCGCTCGTTGGTGGCTTGATTGAAGTAGCTCAGGTCCGTGCCGGATGCCTTGGCGTGCGTTGAGAGGTCAAAGTCGGTGCGGTTGGCGACGCCTTCGAGCTCGCCCCACTCGGAGCCCTGGAAACCGAAGCGGTACTCGATGTCCGTGGTGCCCTTGGAGTAGTGGCTGAGCTTCTCCAACGGGTGTTCGAAGAAGCGGAGGTTGTCCTCGCGGATGCCAAGGTCCGTGTACCAGGACATGCGTTCCTTCATCCAGTACTGGTGCCACTCTTCGTCCGTACCGGGCTCGACGAAGAATTCCATCTCCATCTGCTCGAATTCGCGGGTACGGAAAATGAAGTTGCCCGGCGTGATTTCGTTACGGAAGGACTTGCCGATCTGGCCAATGCCGAACGGCGGCTTCTTGCGGGACGTGGTGAGCACGTTGTTGAAGTTCACGAAGATGCCCTGGGCGGTCTCCGGACGCAGGTAGTGCATGCCTTCGTCGCTGGCCACCGGGCCGAGGAAGGTCTTCAAGAGGCCGGAGAATTCCTGCGGCTCGGTCCACTCGCCACGGGTGCCACAGTTGGCGCACGCGATGTCCTTCAGGCCGTTTTCTGCCGGGCGGCCCTTCTTTTCCTCATACTCTTCTTCGAGGTGGTCGGCGCGGTAGCGCTTGTGGCAGGAGAGGCACTCAACCAGGGGGTCGGAGAAAACGTCCACGTGGCCGGATGCTTCCCATACCTGCCGGGGAAGGATCACGGAGGAGTCCAGGCCTACAACGTCCTCACGGCCACGGACCATGCTCTGCCACCACTGGCGCTTGATGTTTTCCTTCAGTTCAGCACCAAGGGGGCCGTAGTCCCACGCAGATCGGGAGCCACCATAGATTTCACCGGCCTGGAAGACAAAGCCCCTCCGCTTGGAGAGGGAAATGACCTGGTCAAGGACGGATTTTGCTGCCATGGGTAACTCCATTTGTTCTACAGGGCCGCTGGGTGCGGTCCGCGGTGGTCTGCCCCGGATTCCGGACGAGGTTGTCCGGCGGGGTGTTGGGGGAAAGTTTGCTGCAAGTACCCGAAGATACCTGAAAGTCCTGCGACTCCTACCCTACCGGCCTTTGGCCGGGCCTCTCCGTGCAAAGGCGCCTTTGGGCCACGGCAGCGTTGCCACAATGATCGCGGCCAGCGTCAGGACCGTACCCAGCACCGTGGGCAAGGCGACCACCGCACCGGGACTGGGGATCACGACGTCGAGCACCAACGAGCCCACCAGTTGCCCGGCGATCATGCCCAAACCGGTGATCAGCACGCCGAGGCTCCTGACCAGGAGGGCCGCCAGGCCGATGAAGAGGCAGCCCATGGGACCGCCAAGGTAGTACCACCACTCGGCAGGCAGCGGATTACCGGGTCCGGCGACGGCAAGCTTGATGAGCCACGCGATCCACAGAATGGCTGAACCGGCGATGAAATTGACCAGGGTGGCGGCAATGGGCGTTCCGTAATGAACTGTGGCGGTTCCGTTCATGGCCTGCTGGAAGCTCATGAAGAACCCGGCCGCGAGTGGCAGGAGGACCGGAAGGACCAGCGAGGCTATGTCCGCGTCCCCGCCGAACCGCGGCGAAACGGCCCAGGCCACCGCAGCCACTGTCAGGACACTGCCGATCACGCGCACTCCCGTGATGGCGCGCTTGCCTCCGGGGCCGATGCCCATTCGGTCCACGAGCAACCCACTCAGCGTTTGACCGGTGACAGCCGCGACTGTGAACAACGCAACACCCAGCAGGGCGACCGTGAACGACTGGGCAAAGACGAACAACGCGCCGATGGCACCGGCCATGACGTAAAAGCGGGGGAAGCTGCGGTTCCGGACAGCGGGGATGATGCGCTGCAGGCCCGCCCTTCCCCGTGGCGTGGCAAGGGAGATCGCACTGATGAGCAGGAGCCCTGTGGTGAAGCTCACCACTGATGCGGCGATGCCGTCGTCCAATTTCGCGCCAAGGGCCCCGTTGATCCTCGCTTGAAGCGGGATGACCAAGCCTGTTGCTACGGCAATAGGGAGGCCAATGGCGAGCGGAAGGGTGGGACGGGGAGAAGGCTGCGGCACTGTCACCACACTACTTCAGGCATCATTGCTGTATGAGCACTCCGGAAATTGAAGAAATCCCCATCCGCGACGACATGATCCGCCTTGGCCAACTGCTGAAGCTTGCCAACCTCGTGGAGGACGGTGTGGAGGCTACGGAGCTCATCAAAAGCGGCTTGGTCAAGGTCAACGGTGAGATCGACGACCGCCGCGGCCGCCAGCTCCATGTAGGCGACACCGTGACGGTCAACGGCCGGACGGTCCGGATCGCCGCCGCCTGACGCCCCGGGTTTTTCAGTCAGTCAGTCAGTCAGTCAGGACTTTGTGGGTCAGGAACTCGCCCACGTGGCCGATCTCCTGCTGGTTGATGCCATGCCACATTCCTGTGTAAAGCACCTTGGTCAGGTCAACGTGCTTGCGCACCCACCCCATGGTGTAGTCGATCTTGTCCTGGGTGATCACGGGATCCTGCTGGTCCCGGCCCCAGAACAGGGGCACGGACCCGTCCAGTTCGTGGTCCCGGAAGGCGGCGTCAGCACCGGCGTCGATCACAAAGCCTGAAAGCCCGACGACGGCAGCAAAGTCTGCGGGACGGTAGCGGAGCATGGTGGTCGCCATGGCCATGCCCATGGAGAAGCCAAGCAAGGTGACCGAGGAGTGGTTGGCCTTGACCGTATCCAGCCACTCAAGGGCGTACTCGGCCGCGAGTTTCACGGCGTCCAAGGAGTAGTCGATCGATGCCGTGAGCGGGAACCATGTGAAGCCGGGCCCCATGGGCATCGGCGCGCGAAGGGCCGCCACCACAAATCCGTCAGGCAACAACCCGGCCAGGCTGAAGAGGTCGTCCTCATTGGACCCATACCCATGCAGCAGGACCAGGAGCGGCTTGCCGGCACGCTCGGCTTCGTCATGGGACCACAGGACAACGGGCGCGGGGAATACGGGGGCTTCAGTCATGGTTCCATTGTTGCAGTTACCCACAAGTAACAACCTACGGTGGCGTAGGTTCGCCGCGAGGGGGCAGGATATGAGCGTGAGTGAGAACAATCAGTTGTTGAAACCCGGCGATCCTGTGCAAAGACACCCGTGGACCCGTTATGTGGCACTGGGTGATTCCTTCACTGAGGGCATCGGCGACCCCGAGCCCCAGAACCCCGGCGGTCACCGTGGTTGGGCAGATCGGGTGGCCGAGGAGTTGGGCCGCGGCCAGTCTGACTTTGCCTATGCCAACCTTGCCATCCGTGGCAGGTTGTTGCAGCAGATCATCGATGAACAAGTAGGCCAGTGCTTGGAACTGCAGCCTGACCTCGTGTCCATCTCGGCCGGCGGCAACGACCTCATCCGGCCCGGCGGCGACCCCGATCTGCTGGCCGAGAAACTCGATACCGCAGTGGGAGAGCTGAGCTCGGGTGGAGCCACAGTGGTGCTGTTCAACGGCCCGGACACCGCCACGTCGGTGCTGGGACGCATCCGTGGGAAAGTGGCCATCTACAACGAGAACCTCAGGACTGTGGCTGCCCGCCATGACGCCGTGATAGCGGACATGTGGTCATTGCGGCAGCTGGCAGATCACCAAATGTGGGATGTTGACCGCCTGCACTTCTCACCCTTGGGACACCACACCATCGCCATGATGGTCCTGGACTCCCTGAACATCCAGCACACCCTTGAACCCTTGATGCCCAAGCCGCTGCCGCCGCGGACGTGGCGCGAGGCCCGCTCCTCGGACCTTGTCTGGGCACGCGAATACTTTGTCCCGTGGGTCATCCGACGGCTCCGGCACCAGTCATCCGGTGACGGCATCACCCCCAAGCGTCCGACGCCGGGCCCAGTCTTCGGCCCGAGCGGCACCTTGCTTCCGCGGCGCTAGGGCGATGTTCAGGTGATGGTGCCAGCAGGGTTCCTTGGGGGCAGCCGTGACGGATAACGCGTCCCCCTTCGCGGAGAATGTCCGGCGCCTGCGCCTGCGAAGGCAGCAACTGCGGGCCCCTTCCTCCGGGACCGCCGGAGACGTGGTCCGCAACCTGCTGGCAGTCCAGTCCCAGGAATTTCCCTATGCGCGATGGACCCTTGCACAAAGGACATCCGCCTCCACTTCCTCCGAGGTGGAACAGGCCGTTGCCGATGGAACCATACTGCGGACGCACATCCTGCGGCCCACGTGGCATTTTGTGCACCGGGACGACCTCGGCTGGCTGATGGGGCTCTCCGCGGACCGGCTGCACCAGGGAAACAAAGGCATGTACCGCCAAACAGGGGTGGACGAAGAAACATCGGCACTCAGTGGCCGGATCCTGGCTTCAGCCGTAGCCGACGGCGCCCACAAGACGCGCGAAGAACTGGCTGAGGTCCTGGGACAGGCCGGCTTACCCAGCAAAGGCCTGGGATTTATCTACCACCTCATGCACGCCGAGGTCAGTCGCGTCCTGGTGAGCGGCTCCCCCATCCGCTCTGCCGGTGGCGCCCTGAAGCAGACATACGCCCTTTTCGAGGAGCGGGTGCCAGGTTTCGTTCGTACGCCGTTGACCGGGGCGGACCGTGAAGAGGCCCTGGGCACGTTGGCGCTCCGGTACTTCTGCAGCCGCGGACCCGCCACCATCAAAGACTGCGCCGTGTGGTCAGGACTGACCATGAAGGACGTAAAGCTGGGGCTCCAGGTGGCTGAGGAACTGTCGCCGGGCGCTGTGGCTTCGGTCATCATGGACGGCTTGGAGTTTTATCTGGCTTCGGAAGATGTCGGCGAGCTCACCAAAGCCGGTGGCCCTCCGCGTCTTCATGACGCAGGGCTCCCCCGCGTCGACCTCATCCAGTGCTATGACGAATACGTTATGGGCTATTCGCAGTCCCGGCACTACTTGGGCGGGACTGCACCCTACTTCCCCGAGGACAACGGGCCCATGCACGTGGTCCTGCTGGATGGCAGGTTGGCCGGATGGTGGCGCCATGGATTCTCCGGTGGAGCCTGCCAACTGGATGTCCGCACGAACCGGCCAACAAGCCCTCCCGAACAGATGGCCCTGGACGTCGAAGTGGAACGCTATGGGCAGTTCCTGGGCATGGAGGCCAAGCTCCTCTGAAGCGCTCACTGCAGGCGCCGGAGTTCACGCCGCACGACCGGGCTAAGCTGGGATAAGACCTAGGAGGCCTGCACTGTGAACAATCTGATCTTCTGGATCATCGTCTGCTCGTGGCTGATTCCGCTCGGGATCCGCATGTACAACCGATCCCGCGCGCGCCGGATCCAGAACGGAACCTTCCGCGGCCCCGGCTATCCCCCGCAGCAGAACCTGCCCGGCCCTGGCTATCCGGCGCAGAATTACCCGCCGCAGAACTACCCTGCGCAGGATTACCGGGGACAGGACCAGCCTGGACAGGGTTACCCGAGTCAGGGTTACCCCGGGCAGAACTACCCCTCGCAGGGCTACCCGGGCTACCCATCCGGGCCCACCGTCATCCGCCCTGTGGATGACGAACCGCAGTCCGGGCCGCCGTCGAACTCTTCATCCCCCACGCCTTTCCCGGCCAACAACGGATCTGAGCCGCAAGGCTACCGCGCCCGCAAGCTGGCAGAACTGGACGCAAAGTTCAGCAACGGGGAGATCGCCATGGAGGATTACATGAAGCAGCGCGGCGACATCATGAACGGCTGACGCCGTTGAACGAACGTGGCGCTTAGGCGAAAAACGCGTCCTGGAGCTGGGCTGAGAGCTGGCCGATTTCCGTCAGGAACCCGTCGTGGCCGATCGGCGCCTCAATGACGTGGACCGGAACATCACCCGGCAGGGCTGCCGCCAATTCCCGGGATTGGGCCGGGAAATACAAGCGGTCGCTGTCCACCGCTGCCACGAAGAACTCCGCAGTGGCGCGTGACAATGCTGCCTCCAGCGATCCACGGCCGCGTGCGACGTCGTGGGACATCAGGGCTTCGGTGATGGCGATATAGCTGTTGGCATCAAATCGTCGGACGAGCTTTGTTCCCTGGTGGTCCAGGTAGCTCTCCACCTGATAGCGGCCACGCTCCCCCAGGACCGCAGCGGCCAGTGGTGTCTCCTGGTGCTGGGCTTCCCGGCCAAAGCGGAAATCCAATTCCAGCGCCGAGCGGTAGGTGATGTGGGCGATGCGCCGGGCCAGGGCGAGTCCGTGTTCGGGGGCCGTGCCACCGTAGTAATCGCCGTTGTTGAAGTTCGGGTCCTGACGAATGGCCAGGGTTTGGGCCTGTGCAAAGGCGATCTGCTCGGCCGTGCTGTAGGCACCCACGGATATCACGGCGCAGCGTTTCACCCGCTCCGGGAAAGTCGCTGCCCATTCCAAGGCGCGGGCGCCGCCCATCGACCCGCCCAACACTGCGTGCCAGGCCTCGATTCCCAGGGCTTCGGCCAGGCGCGCCTCAGCCTCGGTGCTGTCGCGCAGGGTGACCAAGGGGAACCGCGAGCCCCAAGGACGGCCATCCGGCGCCTCCGAGGACGGTCCGGTGCTGCCGTAGCAGCCGCCCACGATGTTGATGGAGATGACAAAGAACCTGTTGGTGTCGATGGTGGCACCGGGGCCTACCAGCTGCTCCCACCATCCCTCTTCGTCCGTGGCTCCCCGGGCAACGTGCGTGCTCCCTGTGAGGGCATGCTGGATGAGCACGGCATTGGAGGCATCGGCGTTCAGCTGCCCCCAGGTCTCATAAGCGAGGACGACGTCGGGAAGGAATCCGCCGGCTTCAAGGTCCAGCGACCCAATGGCGGCGTACTTGACGGTGCCGTCTTCTTCTCCGGATTTTGGAAGGGCTGTAGCAGTAATGGTCATTCCTTTGACACCTTAACCTCGCGCTTGCCCGTCGCCTTGCGTGCGAACAGGCCAGGTCTTCACCCGGGGCACCCCACCGCGGAGGAGGGTTGCCGGCCAGCAAGCCGGGGCTATGTGCTGGCACTCATGACCTAATACGAAGAGTCTAGGAAATACAGGGCGGTTATGGCGAAGAATGTGACATCAGTGTGACGGTTTAGGGCGTTTTCGTTCAGGAAGCAGCACTCCGGAATGCCACCCGGCGAATAATCGTCGGTCCGGGTGGCATCCAGGAACAGTGCCAGGTGCGGTCGGGCCGCTGCTTTCGGGGCTGGGTTCAGGCTCCCTTGGCGGCCCGGAACCCGGCTTCGAGGTCGGCGATGATGTCATCCACGTGCTCAATCCCCACGGACAAACGCACCAGGCCGGGGTTCACGCCGGCCACCAACTGCTGTTCAACCGTCAGCTGGCTGTGCGTAGTGGACGCCGGGTGGATGACCAGCGAGCGGACATCGCCGATGTTGGCAACATGCGAGTGCAGTTCCAGTCCGTCCACGAAGCGCTTGCCCGCTTCAACGCCGCCCTTGATGTTGAAGGCAACAATGGCGCCGGTGCCCTGTGGACCGTACTTCCGGCCACGGTCGTACCACGGGCTGGACGGCAGGCCGGCATAGGCGACCGATTCGACGTCGTCGTGGGCTTCCAGCCACTCGGCCACCTTGGTGGCGTTGGCTACGTGACGTTCGACGCGCAAGCTCAACGTCTCCAGCCCCTGGGCGATCAGGAAAGCATTGAACGGGGACACAGCGGAGCCGAGGTCGCGAAGAAGCTGGACCCGCGCCTTCAGGACGTAGGAAAGATTGGCGCCGAGCGCACCGTCCTTGCCAAGATCGCGGGCGTACACCAGGCCGTTGTAGCTCGGGTCAGGGGTATTGAAACCCGGGAAGCGTTCCGGGTCCTGGCCGAAGTCGAAGTTGCCGGAGTCCACAATCACGCCGGCAATGGCAGACCCATGCCCGCCAAGGTACTTGGTGGCAGAGTGGACCACGATGTCGGCGCCCCACTCGATGGGACGGATGAGGTAGGGAGTGGACAGTGTGTTGTCCACGATAAGTGGCACACCGGCCTCGTGGGCAGTGCGGGCGACGCCCTCGATGTCCAGTACGTCCTGGCGCGGGTTGGAAACTACCTCGCCGAAAAACAGCTTGGTGTTCGGCTGGACGGCGTCCCGCCACTGGTCCAGATTGTCCGGGTCTTCCACGAATGTCACCGAGATGCCGAACTTCTTCAGGGTGTGCGCCAGCAGGTTGTAGGTACCGCCGTACAGGCTGGGGCTCGCCACGATGTGGTCGCCGGCCTCCGCGATGTTGAGGATCGCGAAGGTCTCCGCGGCCTGGCCAGAGCTCAGCAGGAGGGCACCCAAGCCGCCTTCCAGGCTCGCGACCCGCTGCTCCACGGCATCCTGCGTCGGGTTGCCGATCCGGGTGTAGATGGGCGCGAGCTCGGCCAGGGCGAACCGGTTGGCTGCGCTCTCGGCACTGGGGAACACGAAGGACGTGGTCTGGTAGATCGGCAGTGCCCGGGCTCCGGTGGCAGAGTCAGGCTCCTGACCTGCGTGGATCTGGCGGGTTTCGAAAGACCATCCTTGGGACATGGAGTTCTCCTGTTCGTGGCGCATGGATTCTGTGGAAACGTGCTGCATGTGAGCTGGGGCCAGTCTAGGAAGTGTCCGGAGGCTTAGACAGCTTTGTGACGCCGGTGGAATCTTTCGGACTTTCAGCGTCCCTGCATGACGCCACACGGCACCGGTTATACACATCCCACCTTAGTTAGGCTTGACTTAGCTGAGACCCCGATCACAAAGTGCCAAGATGAAGCCATGCGCATGGATCACGTCTCTTACGCCTGTGAACGAGATGGCCTTTTGGCCACTACCGAACGAATTTCCGCGGCACTGGGAGTGGACGCTGTCCGGGGCGGAGTGCACCCGCGCTTCGGCACCCGGAACATGATCATTCCCCTTGCGGATAACAAGTACCTGGAAGTGGTGGAGGTCCTGGACCACCCCGCTTCCGACAAAGCACCCTTTGGCCAAGCAGTTCGTGCCCGCTCTGCCGCCGGTGGTGGCTGGATGGGCTGGTGCGTCGCTGTTGACGACCTGGCACCGTTCGAGGACCGCCTTGGCCGCTCAGCTGTTCCGGGCAACCGCAAGTTCCCTGACGGCCGCGAACTGGTGTGGCAGCAGATCGGTATCCTGGGCTTGATCGCAGATCCCCAGGTCCCGTACCTGCTCAAGTGGGAGGGCGACCCTTCACTCCACCCGTCCAGGATCTATGAAAGCGACGTCAAGATGTCCAGCCTCACCATTGCGGGCTCGGCGGAACGTGTCACCGAATGGCTCGGAGAGCCGGTGGAAAAGCCGCTTGAGGACGTCGCTGTCCAGTGGATGGCACCGCACGGCACTCCGGGAATCATGTCAGTAACTTTCGAAACCGCCTCAGGAGCCGTCACCATCTGACCATCCCGTCCATCCGGGCAAGTCCCGGCACCGGTCACCACTGTCCGGTAAAACTTCGGCCGCCATCAGCGGGTGCCAATGACGTCACCCACCGATGGCGGCCGGATATTTTTAAGCGCCCGTTGCCGTTGACGGCCGGCTACCCCAGTCCCATCGCCTTGCCGAACAGGCTGAAGCCGACGAACGCCACGATGTCCAGCAACGCGTGGGCAATCACCAAGGGCATGACCCGCTTGGTCTTGGTATAGATCCAGGCGAACACCAAACCCATGACCACGTTGCCGATGAACGGCCCAAAGCCCTGGTACAGGTGGTAACTCCCCCGCAGGACGGCGCTGACCAGAATGGCCACAGGCATGCTCCAACCGAACTTGCCGAAACGGTCCATGAGGTACCCCACCACGATCACTTCTTCCACGATCGCGTGCCGCATGGCCGAGAGGATGAGCACCGGCACGGTCCACCAGTAGGCGTCCAGGCCGCTGGGGACAATCGCCGTGGTGATGCCGAGGGCCCGACCGGCTGCATAGAGTCCCAGTGAGGGAATTCCGATCAGGGCGGCAAGTCCCACACCGTGGAGCAGGTCCTTGCCCGGCCGGGCAAAGTTGAAGCCGAGCCGGGCGAACGCCGAGCCGTTGTCGCCTTCGCGGTTTGCCTGGAGATGCGAGGACAGGAAGTAGAACACCAGAGCCACAGGCACCAGGGCGAAGATGATGTCCAGCAGTTGGTAGGTGAGGTCAAAGTACTCGCGGGTGCTTTGGGACCGGTTCAAGGTGGAGGTGGCGTCGGCCAAGGGAGCCCGCGTCATCTTGTCCAGGAGTTGCACCACGGAATAAACGGCCGACTGGCCCAAGGACAGGCCCAGCACAATAAGTACTTCGGCGCGCAGCCGTCGGCGGGAAGCAAGGAACATGTACCTATCTTGCCCGCAGTTCCTGCCACTTTGCCGGGAACCGCGCACCTATGCTTGGTGGGATGGGTGCCCCAGCGAGAATTTTCATGATCCGGCACGGCCAGTCCGCCGCGAACGCCGACACGTCCATCTACAACCGTGTCCCGGACTACCGGATCCCATTGACGGACCTCGGTGTGGAGCAAGCCCGCGTTGCCGGTGAAGACCTTCGCCGCAAGCTCGACGGGCAACAAGTCTGCGTCTACGTTTCACCGTATTTGCGGGCGTACCAGACCTTGGAGGCGTTGAATCTGGGCTCGCTGATAGAACGGGTCATTGAGGAACCCCGGCTTCGTGAGCAGGACTGGGCCAACTTCCAGATTGCCGGGGAAATCGAGGATCAAAAGGAGCTCCGCAACCTCTATGGCCACTTCTTTTACCGGTTCCGCGAGGGTGAATCCGGTTCCGATGTGTACGACCGCGTGTCGTCTTTCATGGAGACGCTGTACCGCCACTGGCAAAAGCCCACGTATGCGCCGAACGCTCTCCTGGTGACGCACGGACTGACCATGCGCCTGTTCTGCATGCGCTGGTTCCATTGGACGGTTGAGTACTTCGAATCCCTCAACAACCCGGACAACGCTGAGTTGCGCACACTGATCAGGAACGACGACGGCCAATACAGCCTCGATTCACCGTTCAGCCAGTGGGTGCCCAGGGATGTTGACGATTCGGTGCTGCACGCGCCCAGGATGCGGTTCTAGCCGGCGCACCCAGCTTGCCGGTGGCTAGCCGGCTGATGCGACGATGACTTCGGTGCCCTTGGCTTCGAAGGCGGCCTTGTCCTCGGCGCTGATCCCGGCATCGGTGATCAGGTGCCTGAAGTCGTAACCGGCCATGGCAGCGAAGGAGCGGCGGCCCACTTTGGAGGAGTCAGCCACCACGTAGGACTCCGTGGCGCGGCGTGCCATCACTGTGTTGACCATGGCTTCGCCTTCGTCGGTGATGGTGGGACCGAGGTCCGGGTCCACGCCATTGACGCCGATGAACGCAATGTCCAAAGCTACTTTCTGCATGATGACGTCCGTGTAAGGGCCTACGAGCTCGTAGGAGCGCGGATTCAGGATGCCACCGGTGACCATGATCTTGATGTTGGGCCGTACTGCCAGTTGCGAGGCGATGTTGATGGCGTTGGTCACCACCGTCAGCGTGGGCCTGTTGGACGGGGCGTTGAGGTCTTCGCGGGTGGAGAGCAACTGGGCCAGAGCGGTGTTGGTGGTGCCACCGCTGAGGCCGATCACAGCACCGGGTCGGATCAGTGCGGACGCAGCCTGGGCAATGTCCTGCTTGGCCTGGGCGTGGTCGTCGCGGTTGTAGCGTCCCGGGAGGTCGTAGGCCACCGATCCTGTGGTGGCGCCACCCCGGGTCCGGCTGAGCAATCTCTGCTTGGCGAGGCTGTCCAGGTCCCGTCGGGCCGTGGCTGGTGACACACCCAGACGCGTCACGATGTCCTCGACTTCCACATGGCCGGACTCGGCCAGGAGATCGAGGATGGCGGTCAGCCGATCGGTGCGGGTCATGACGAGCCTTTCGCGGGTTCGGAGCTATTTCGCTTTGGCGAACAGCGTCAGCATACGTGCGGACTCCAGCACAAGGGCATCCCGGCCGGCCTTGATGTACTTCCGGGAATCCACCACTGCAGGGTTGGCATCGAGGTACTCACGGACGGCGCGGGTAAAGAACCCGTTCAAATGTGTGGATACGTTGATTTTAGTCATACCCGCGCCGATAGCGGCTACGAGCATCTCGTCTGTGACGCCTGAGGAGCCGTGCAGGACCAGCGGTTTTGCCACAGCGGTCTTCAGCCGGGTGATCAGGTGCAGGTCCAACGCAGCGCTTCGTTCCGTCATGGCGTGGGAGGAACCAACGGCCACGGCGAGCGCATCCACGCCAGTGGCTTCAACAAACTCCCGGGCCTCGGCAGGGTCGGTCCGGACGCCCGGGGCATGGGCGCCGTCCTTGCCTCCTACTTTGCCGAGCTCGGCCTCCACGTAAACACCGCGATGGTGGGCATAGGCGGCGACGCGTTGGGTGACTTCGACGTTCCACTCGTACGGCAGATGTGCACCGTCGTACATGACCGAGCCGAAGCCAAGGTCCACGGCAGCCAGAGCGAGGTCCTCGGACTCCGCGTGGTCCAGGTGGAGGGCGACCGGGACGGCGGCAGAGCGGGCGATCGCCAAGGCTGCTGACGCTATCGGTTCGAGCCCGCCGTGGTACTTGGCGCAGTTCTCGGAGATCTGCAGGATCAACGGAACACCGGCTGCTTCGGCGCCGGCCACCAGGCCCTCGGCTGTTTCGATGTGGATGATGTTGAACGCACCTTGGCCTGTGCCGGAGGCCGCGGCCTTGTCCATGAGTTCCCGCGTGTTGACCAGGGTCACCGGGTCTCCTTCCATGTCACGATCAGTTGGTCTTGAAGTTCCTGGTACCGCGGCGAAATTTCGCCGGCGGCCGGCATGAGGACGGCAGCGGCGGACCACGCGGTGGCCCGGCGGAGTATTTCGCGCGGTTCCGTGATGCCTTCGGCGAGTGCGACGGCGGCAGCCGCCACGCCGGCGTCGCCCGCTCCTGTGGGGTTGCCGCTCAGCGCCTCAGGCAGGCGCGCGCTCCAGTAGCCGCCGGGAGCGGCGTGATCGAAGGCGAGCATCCCGTCCGCACCGGCACTGACAAGAACGGTGCGGGCGCCCATCTCGATCAAAGAGAGGGCCGCAGCTTCCAGGCTGGACTCCCCTGTGGCCTCTGCGAGTTCGTGGTGGTTGGGCTTGAGGACGTCGGCACCCGCTTTGGCTGCGGCGATGATTCCGGGACCGGAGGTATCGATGATGGCCGGGATACCGGCGTCGTGGGCCAGGCGCACCAGTTCCGGATAGAAATCTGCTGGAGCACCCGGTGGCAGGCTTCCCGACCCGACCAGGACGGAGGCCGGCAAGTTTCGGTTTCCGCTGACGGCCTCGACCACGGCAATCCGGAGTGAGCGCCAGTCGTCCGGCAGGAGTGCCTGGCCTTCCTCGTTGAAGATGGACGTTTCGCCGGCGACCGTGTCCACCAAGGCGATGCTGCGGCGGGTCTCGGCGGCGACTCCCACCAGGGCGTGGGGAACGCCGCTGGTCCAGAGCTCAGCTGCAAGGGTCTGCCCCGCAGCGCCGCCGGTGGGTGCGATGGCCAGGACAGGGTAGCCCACCTGGTGCGTCACACGGGCAACGTTGATGCCCTTGCCGCCGGCCCGGCTTAAAGGCGTGGGCACACGGTGGCTGGCGCCCTCGGTGATTCCTTGCACGGTATAGGTCATGTCGATGGCCGGGTTGGCGGTGACGGTGATGATGCGGTTCACGTTGGCTCGCTTCATTGTGCTGCTCCCAGGAGTGCCCGTGCGTTCAAGGCCGCACCCAGCAGGCCGGCGTCTTGCCCGAGTTCGGCCCGAATCAGCTGTGGGCGCCGCTGGAAGTCGAGGATCCCGTCCACCTTGGCCCGGAGAGGCTCCAACAGTTCGTCACCGGCTTCAGCCAGGCCGCCGCCGATCACCACCGCTTCGGTTCCCATGATGTTGACGCACTGGCAGATGGTGAAGGCGAGGGCATCCACGGCATCGGCCCAGATGCGGGCGGCCAGTTCATCGCCGTCTCCGGCCCTGAGCAGGACACCGCGGGCACCGTTCACCCTGTTTCCGGACGCCCTGTAGTAGCGCTTGGCGATGGCACCGGCCGAACCGACTGATTCGAGGATGATGGAGCCCGTGGAGCCAGGCCCGGCGTCGGGGTCCGGGACCTGGGCATGGCCAAGCTCACCGGCGAAGCCGCCTGCTGTGACCGCCTTGCCACCGGAGAAAACGGCTGCGGCGATGCCGGTCCCCACCACCATCACTACAACGTCCTTGAACTCTTTGGATCCACCAAAGGTGTGTTCTACGGCCGCAGCAGACCGGACATCGTGATCAAACGCCACCGGGATTCCCAGCCGCTTTTCGGCTTCTGCCGTGAACGGGAAATTGCGCCAGCCGAGATTGGCCGAGTAGACACCGATGCCGGCCACGGAGTCCACGATGCCCGGGACGATGATGCCGGCCGCTTTGGCGGTGGCCTCCGGAAATTCGGTCGACAGTTCGATTTTAAGCTCGGCCAGCCTGTCCAGGATCGCTTCCCCGGGACGTGCAGGATCCAAGGGCGTAGGGACGCGGCGCATGCCCAGGACATTCCCCCGGGCATCCACCAAGCCGGCCTTGATGTCAGTCCCGCCAACGTCGAAGGAGAGGACCGGTGATTCTGCGGCTCCAAGAACCATGACGGGTGCCTAGGCGGAGGCGTCGAGAATGACGGAGCGCGTCAGGTTGCGGGGCAGATCGGGATTCAGGCCACGGACGCGCGCACGCTCCAGGGTGACCTTGTGAACCCTGGCCAACTCAGCCAACGGGTGCTTGTCGGTGTGGATGTAGAGGGCGCCGGTCACGGCCATGTCGGCGTCCAGCCCTTCAGGCTGCGCACCGAACAACCAGGTGACCCGGCCCGGTGCCGCGATGGAGATGGGCCCGTGCCGGTATTCCATGGCGGGATAGGACTCGGTCCAGCCCTGTACAGCCTCGCGCATTTTCAGGCCTGCCTCGTGGGCCAGCCCAACCGTCCATCCAGTGCCGAGGAAGGTGAACTGCTCGGCGTCCAGGAGTTCCTGCGGGACCGGCGCGCCCACGGCGTCGCGGGCATCATCGATAGCCTGCTGCACGTCAATGCCAAGGCTGGTCAGCAGGTAAACCAGCGCTGTGGTGGCAAACCGGGTCTGCACCACCGAACGCTCATCGGCGTACTGCAGTCCGATCACGGCATCTGCCAGTTCGATGATCGGGGATGTGGTGTCGCCGATGATCGCCACGGTGGGGACGATCCCCTGAAGCTCGGCCAGGATCTCAAGTACCTCAGTGGTGGTGCCTGACCGCGTAATGGCCACAACGGCGTCGTACTGGCGATCGGCGCTGTTGCTGTTGAGGAAAGCCTCGGAAGCGGCGAAGGCATCGGTGACGCCCTTCCCTGCGGCTTCGCGGGCGGCAGCGTAGCTCTGGGCCATGAACCAGGACGTCCCGCAACCGATCACGGCGATGCGCTTTCCGTCAGCCGGAAGCAAGTCCTCGGCACGAGCTTGCTGCACAGCCCGCTGCCATACGTCGGGCTGGGAAACCAGCTCTTCCTCCATGAAGGCGCCCAGTGTGTTCTCGCTCATCGTGTGTTCCGCTCCCGCTCAGCTTAATGACGTTTTCTGATCTATAGAAACACTAAACGATCATTTTCGATCTCACAAGGATCATCCGCAGGGGAAGTCCGATCATTAAGTGCGCACGGCCGGAATAGGCGGCGGACCGCGGAAAGCGTGTGCTGGGATGTGCATTTAAGTTAACCGCCTGTTAACTCTTGTCAACTTCTGTCCTATGCAGCAGTCTTAGACCGTCCGCAAGAACATGATCGTTACTCGCTCGGAAAAATCAAGAAGGAGCATAATGCCCGGCTTGTCATCCCCCAGACGCCTCGCATCGCTGAGTTTGGCCTGCGTCGTCGCCTCATCCTCACTCGGACTGCTGGCAGTACAACCTGCCACCGCAGCCCCATCCTCACCTTTCGCTCCGCAAGCAGACATTGTCAGTGCTGCCGAGGCTGCCACCATCACCTCCGGCCAGCTCGCAGTTGATGTCTCCACCACCTTCCCGCAGGTTCTCGGCTACACCGATGCCGCCACGAAGGCGCGGTTGGACGGCACCGTCACCCGGCTCAGCACCATCACCCTCAATGGCGTGGAATACACGGTGACCGGTTCCTCCACAAGATCCGGAAACGACGCACGGGAGTATGTGCTGACCGTTCCGGAATTCGGCAACACCATTATTAAGGCCCGGCTCTCGGTCAAGAAGAACATGGTCTCCTTCAATGTCACGGAGATCAAGGACTCCGCTGATCATCAGGTCAAAACCCTGCAACTCCCCCGCCTGAACCTGGTGACGGTCGGATCCACCCAGCCCGGGGCCCAGGTTTCCACTGCGAACCTGTCCGTGGACCGGAGCGTCACCGGTGACGAGTTCATGCCCATCACCGCTTCCACTCCCCTGGACGCCACCGCCAAGAGCTCCGCCTACGCCCTGGCAAATACCGCCGCTTTGGGCGCCGCTGTGGAATCCAACGCCTTGTACGACACGTCGTCTGGACCGGGCGCGAAGGACCGCGGGCGCTTCTGGCGGCAAGCCGTCAGCGACGGAGCCGGCGGCGTCTCCATGGGTGTCGCCAGTGGCCAATGGCTGTACCGCGCAGAAGGCTCCGCAACCACCGAGGAACTTCCGTGGACTCGCGTGGCCATCACCGCTGACGCCAATGCCGACGGCGGTGTGGACTGGCAGGACGCGGCGATCGCCATGAGGTCCATCCAGGTCAGCGCCAACAAGGCTGAACAAACCCCTGACAACGTGATCACGCACATCCCGTTCAACTTTGCTTCGCAGGCAACCCACCCGTTCCTGAGGACTCTGGATGACGTCAAGCGCATCGCGCTGGCCACCGACGGACTGGGGCAGGTGGCCATGCTCAAGGGCTACACCAGCGAGGGGCACGACTCCGCCAACACGGACTACGGCAACAACTTCAACGCCCGCGCAGGCGGACTGGAAGACCTCAACAAGCTGGTGAAAGAGGGCAAGGACTGGAACGCCAGCTTCGGCGTCCACATCAACGCCACGGAAATCTACCCTGAAGCCAAATCCTTCAGCGAGGACCTGTTGCGCGCGGACAAGGGCCTGGGGTGGAACTGGCTGGACCAGTCGTACTACATGAACCAGCGCGAGGACATCAATTCCGGCAAACTCGCCCAGCGCATCAAGGAACTACGCGAAGCTACGGACAAGAACCTGGACTTCGTGTACGTGGACGTCTACTACGAATTCGGCTGGCTCGCCGAGCGCCTGCAGCAGGAACTGGTCAAGAACGGTTTCCGGGTGGGCTCTGAATGGGCTGACCACCTTTCCCGGAACAACACCTGGTCCCACTGGGCCAACGATGAAAAGTACGGGGGCTCCACCAACAAGGGCATCAACTCGCAGATCCTGCGCTTCATCAACAACACCCAGTCAGACGTCTGGAACCCCGATCCCAAGCTTGGCGTCAGCCACATTGTGGAGTTCGAAGGCTGGACCGGGCAGAACGACTTCAATGCGTTCAGCGAGAACGTGTGGACGGCCAACGTGCCGGCCAAATTCCTGCAGCACCACCAGATCACCAAGTGGACGGCTGACCGGATCGACCTCGCAGATGGCGTGGTCGTCACCGGAAACACGGCAGCAGAACGCAACATCACCGTAGGAGGCGCCTCCGTCCTGCAGGGTGGAACCTACTTGCTCCCGTGGTCCTCCAAGGAAAACGGCACGGCAGACAAGCTCTACCACTACAACCCTGCCGGTGGTGCCAGCACCTGGACCCTCACCAAGGAGTTCGCCACGTCCGGCTCGCTTGAACTCTTCAAACTGACGGACAACGGACGCGTGAAGGTGGCCGATGTGCCCGTGGTCAACGGACAGGTCACCGTCACGGCCGACGCCAAACAGCCCTACGTCCTGGCTCCGAAGAACAGCAAATCTGAGCTGCCCAAGAAGGCCGACTTCGGCGAAGGCACTGCCTTCAATGATCCCGGCTTCAATAGTGCAGATCTCTCCCCGTGGACCCCCACGGGCACCGTCACCCAGGTCCGCGATGACAAGGGCCGCCGCTACGCAGAGATGGGGGCAACGCCGTCGTCGATCAGCCAGGAAGTAAAGCTGGACGCCGGAACCCAGTCCGTGAGCGCCTGGGTGGAAATCCAGCCCGGCAAGACCCGACCCACCACGCTGTCCGTGGACATCAACGGCAAGAGCGAAAGCGTCACCATTGATTCGTCCAACGCAGAGAACTTCGTAGCCGGGGACGAGAAACACGGGACAGCCTTCCAGCGCATCCGCGTCCTGGTGGACGTTCCCCACAAGAACACCAAGGCCAAGGTCACCGTCACAGCGGCCGACGGCGATGCCACGGTACGCGTCGATGACTTCCGGGCGGTGAAAACCGCCAGGGTGGCCACCACCGGCGTGCTCAGCGAAGACTTCGAAAACGTGGACCAAGGCTGGGGACCCTTTGTGAAGGGTGATGCCGGCGGCTCCACGGACCCGCGCACCCACATCACCGAACGCAACGAACCCTTCACTCAAAAGGGCTGGCACACCAACGTGATCGACGAAGTACTGGACGGAACGTGGTCGCTGATCGCGCACGATGAAAATCGCGCACCCGACGGCGGACCGGGCATGGTGTACCGGACCACGGAGGCAACAGTTCACTTCCAGGCGGGCCACAAATACAAGGTTTCCTTCGACTACCAAAACTCCAAGGACGGCCAATACGCCTGGGTTTCCGGCTACGACTCGCAGGCCGGTCCCGCAGTGACAGGCAGCCAGGCGATCGATGCCGCGACGTCCACCACACGCTTCGAGCAGACCCTGGATACCGGCTTCTGCGGAGACTACTTTGTGGGACTGCAGCGCACGGGCAGTGCAAATGGTTCTGACTTCACCCTGGACAACTTCCTGGTGGAGGATCTCGGCGCTTCCGAATCCGTCCCGGCCTGCGCGCAACTCTCGGCGTCGCTCCAGGGCGACGTGGTCCAGCAGGGCAAGGCCCAGGACTTCGTTACCACTTTTGTTTCCGACGAACCGGCCGCCATCAATGACCTGACCGTGTCGCTTGACCTTGCCGAGGGGTGGACGGCTACACCTTCCACGCCCGCAACGGCCTCGACGCTGCCAGCCGGCGGCACCTTGACCACCACCTGGAAGGTCACCGCCCCCGCTTCGGCTGACGGCGACTACCCCATCACGGCGACGGCTTCCTACAGCACCACTTCTTCACCCGCAGGCAGCCGAACCATCAGCACCACCACGGCCGTCCGGACGCTGCCCAAGCCTCCGCAGTCCACCGTGTTCGCCAGCGACCACCCGTGGGTCAGCGCCACCAATGGCTGGGGTCCTGTGGAAAAGGACCAGTCCAATGGAGGAACCGGGGCCGGTGACGGCACTCCGCTCACACTGAACGGAACTGTCTACGCCAAGGGCTTGGGAGCCCACGCCAACGGTACCGTCCGCTACTACCTGGGCGGCTACTGCACCGCCTTCACCGCGACCGTGGGCATAGACGACGCCCAACCGACGCGGGGAAGCGTGAAGTTCTCCGTGGTGGCTGACGGCACCACCAAGGTGACTACACCGGTTCTGGGCGCTGCGAGCGCTCCCCTGCCACTTACGGTGGACGTCACCGGCGCCCAGTACGTGGAACTGGTGGCCAACGATGCCGGCGATTCCAACGGCAACGACCACGCGGACTGGGCCGATGCCAAGTTCACCTGTTCCACCACCTCGCAGGAGCCGCCGGCACCCGTCCTGTCGGGCACCGTGTTCGCCTCCGACCTGCCCTGGATCGGCAGCACCAACGGTTGGGGACCTGCAGAACGGGACCGGGCCAACGGTGAGCAGAACGCCGGTGACGGGCCCGCACTGCGGCTGGACGGCGTCGTGTACTCCAAGGGCATCGGCGTCCATGCCGACTCCAAGATCAGCATCGCCACCGAGGCCAAGTGCAACGCTTTCACTGCCATGGCGGGAGTGGACGACGCCAAGCTCACCAAGGGCCTCCACGGTTCCGTGGTGTTCATTGTCAAGGGTGATGGGCGCGAACTACTGCGGACCCCCGTCCTGAGCGCCGACTCCGCCGCACTCCCCCTCACCGTGGACATCACCGGTGTCCGCAACGTCGAGCTGATCGCTGACAAGAACGGCGACGACGCCGGCGACGACTGGGGCGACTGGGCCGACGCGAAGTTCAGCTGCGCGTAGTCCTTCATCCCCCACAAACAGGGGCGGTGTTCCTACCGGAACACCGCCCCTGTTTTGTGCTTTTGTCAGACAGCCCGGACCCCGGCCCGCCACACCGAGTGCGTCAGCGGGATCCCCGGTCGGTAAGCCAGGTGTGTGGCCGACGGTGCCTTGAGCAGGTGCAGGTCTGCCCGATGTCCGACGGCGAGCGAACCCACCGCCCGTTCGCCGTCGACGTCGTTCCCTGACTCCCGGCCCAGCGCCAAGGCGCCGCCGTACGTCGCCGCCCGGACGGCTTCGTGGACGCTCAAGTGCATTTGCAGCACAGCAGTGGTGACGCAGAAGGCCATGGAGCTGGTGTACGAGGTCCCTGGATTGCAGTTGGCGGCCAGGGCGATCTGGACACCGGCGTCGATCAATTCACGGCCTGGTGCCAAGGGTTGACGGGTGGAGAGGTCGCAGGCGGGAAGGCAGGTGGCCACCGTGCCTCTGGTGCCCATTCCGGTGGCCGGATCCCAGTCGGCCCAGGTTCCTGCGAGGTCCCGGATGTCCGGGTCCGACAAGTAGTTAACGTGGTCGACGCTCGCTGCGGCGAACTCTACGGCCAGGGCAACACCTGGGCCCTCGCCCAACTGGTTGCCGTGGACCCTCAGGCCCAGGCCGGCGGCACGCGCTGCAGTGAGGACCCGACGGGACTGGTCCTCCGTGAACGCGCCCCGCTCGCAGAAGACATCAGCCCAGCGGACGTACGGGAGGACGGCGTCGAGCATGGGGCCGCAGACCAGGTCGGTGTATTCTTCCGGATCTGAGCCGCTGGGGACCAAGTGCGCGCCCAGATAGGTGACCTCGTCCACTTCCGCTGCGGCGATGCGGGCGCTGCGGGCCTCGTTCTCCACGTCCAGGCCGTAGCCGGTCTTGCTCTCCAAGTATGTGGTCCCCTGTGAGACTGCCTCAGCCACGCGGTCACGGACCAGGTGGGTCAGTTGGTCGTCGCTGACGCTGCGGGTGGCGCCTGTGGTGACAGCGATACCTCCAGCGCTGTAGCTTTCACCGGCCATGCGGGCCTCGAACTCAGCGGTGCGATCCCCGGCGAAAACAAGATGGGAATGCGAGTCCACCCAGCCCGGCAGGACTGCACGGCCTTCGGCGTCGACCATTTGGTCAGCAGCAGGAGCATCTTTGGCAGCGCCGATCCATGAAATCCGTTCGCCTTCGATCACGATGGCGGCATCCTTCAGCACCCGATGCTCCAGGTCCTGGGTCATCAGTTCGCCGATGTTGGTGATGACCGTGCTGACGCTGTTCCCGTTCCTGATTCCGCTCATGACCCTATTGTTCAGCGCCGGATGGACCAACGCACGGCCGCCAACTGCTCCGCTGTCCGGGATTCCGGACTGTCGTCCTGTACGTCGCCGAGGATCAGTGCTGCGGCCAGCTCCGCAATGGCGGACGATGTCTGGAAGCCATAGCCACCTTGCCCGGCGAGCCAGAAGAAGCCGGGTGCTTCAGCGTCGAATCCCACCACTGGAATCCCGTCTGCAGCTTCTGTCCGTAGGCCGGTCCACGCCCGGTCCACTGAGTGGATTCCCAAGGACGTCACGGTGTTGAGTTTGCTGATCAAGGCCTCCACATCACCTGCGTAGGGCTTGGCGTCCTCGGCTCCGCTCGGCACGGATTCCGACGGCGAAATCAGCACCTGGTTGCCCTCGGCGCGGAAATAGAATGTGTCGTCAGCGGCGCACACCATGGGTGTTTCCGGCGTCAAAGGGTTCTCAACGTTCACGATCGCAGCGGTCCGACGGTACGGCTGCAGTCCCAGCTTCTCCACCCCGCTGATGACGGCCAGCTCATCTGCCCAAGCACCAGCGGCGTTGACCACGACGCCGGACTGGAACCCTTCGGTTCCCGCGCCCACCTGCCAGCCGCTCCCCAATCGCTGGGCGGAGTGGACCTTGGCTCCGGTGATGATGTCCACGCCCGCAGCTTCCGCTGTGCGGCGGTGTTCCTCAAGCAGGAGCGGAGCGTTGCAGCCAAAGGAGCCGTTATCCAGTCCTGCCGCGGTGAATGAGTCGGGGTCGAGCACCGGGCAAAGTCGCATCGCTTCGTCGTGGGTGATGGCATGCATGTTGCCGCTGGCCTCGGCGTGTACTGTTTCTGCGTCACCCACCAGCATGAAACCGCGTGGCGTGAGGATGGGTTCGGCCGCCTGGGAATCCCGGGCTGCCAACATCTTCAGGGTTCGAATGGTCAGATCCTGCACCACTGCCGGACCGTAACTGGGGATAAGTTGCCGGGCGGAACGCGACGACGTGTGGAAGGCCAAGGACTGCTCGGCCTCAACAAGGGCAACCGTGCACTTGCCCGCGAGAGCCGCCGCCAAGGACAGGCCACCAATGCCGCCGCCTACGATTACCACGTCATAATTCGAAGCCATGGCTCCATCCTGACAGAACCGATGCTCTCTCACATCCCGCGCCCTCCAACGAAACCATCTCTCACATCCCGCGTTCGTGATCTGCGCCGGTCCCGGCGGCCTCAACGTCGGCCAGGGCTGCAACAATGACGGCATGCACCGCAACCATCCCATTCGGCGGGTGACAGAAGATCCCGCCAACGCACTGGACCGCCAACAGTGGCCTGCCAGCCTGCCCCCGGTAACGCAGCTTCTGGAACAAGGTCTGGACCTGACTCCCGCAACCATCCTCGTGGGCGAAAACGGTTCTGGTAAGTCAACAGTGGTGGAGGCCATCGCCTTGGCCTACGGTTTGTCGCCGGAGGGCGGCTCAACGGGAGCCCGCCACACCACAAGGTCCACGGAATCCGAACTGGGCAACCACCTGCAACTCATCCGCAACGCCGGCAGCAGCAGACGGGGATACTTTCTCCGTGCTGAGACCATGCATGGTTTTTTCACCTATCTGGAGAAGAACCCCAGCACGTTCGGCGACCTGCCCTTCCACGACATGTCCCATGGCGAATCGTTCCTTGAGCTCGCTGTTGACCGGTTCCGCGGGCCCGGATTATGGGTATTGGATGAGCCGGAATCAGCGTTGTCCTTCAATGGCTGCCTCAGCTTGCTGTCAGTTCTCAAGGAGTTGCTGGTTGGAGGCAAGTCCCAAGTCATCATGTCTACGCACTCGCCTCTGCTAGCCGCACTTCCGGGTGCTCAAATACTTGAAGTCGGGCAATGGGGCTTACGCCCCAGGCAATGGGCCGACCTGGACCTGACCACCAACTGGCGATCATTCCTGGATGCCCCCGAACGATATCTTCGGCACCTATAGGCCGATGCTCTCCCACTTTCTTGAAGAAAGTGAGAGAGCATCGGCCCCAAACCCAAGGGATGTGAGAGACCGTCGGCCCCAAACCCGAGGGATGTGAGAGAGGGTTGGTCTTAGGCGACCGCGGCGCGACTCTTGACGAAAGCCTGAACGCACGCTTCGACGTCGTCCGCGCTGTGCGCAGCGGAGAGCTGTACGCGGATCCGGGCCACGCCCTTCGGCACTACCGGGAAGCTGAAGGCCGTGACGAAAACGCCGTTGTTGAGCATTTCGTCGGCGACCTTGGCCGCAACCACGGCATCACCGAACATGACGGGGATGATGGCGTGCTCGCCGTCGAGGAGTTCGAAGCCTTCCTCGCTCATGCGGCGGCGGAACAGTGCTGCGTTCTCGAACAGTCGGGTACGGAGTTCGCCGGATTCCTGGACCAGTTCGATCGCCTTGATGGTGGCCGCAACGATGGCCGGGGCGAGGGAGTTGGAGAACAGGTACGGGCGAGCCTTCTGGCGGAGCATCGCCACAATCTCGCCGCGGCCGGAAACGTAACCGCCCGACGCACCGCCGAGGGCTTTACCGAACGTGCCGGTGTAGATGTCCACACGCTCGGAGACACCGGCGTGCTCCGGAGTGCCGGCGCCGGTGGGTCCCATGAAGCCGACGGCGTGGGAGTCGTCCACCATGACCAGGGCGTCGTGCTTCTCAGCGAGGTCGCAAATGGCCTCAAGCGGCGCAAGGAACCCGTCCATGGAGAACACGCCGTCCGTGACGATGATCTTCCGGCGGGACCCCTCGGCCTCCACCAGCTTTGCTTCGAGGTCCGCCATGTCCTGGTTGGCGTAGCGGAAGCGCTTGGCTTTGCTCAGGCGGATGCCGTCAATGATGGACGCGTGGTTCAGGGAGTCCGAGATGATGGCGTCTTCGGGGCCAAAGAGTGATTCGAACACGCCGCCGTTGGCGTCGAAGCAGCTGGAGAACAGAATGGTGTCCTCGGTCCCCAGGAACGTGGAAACGCGTGCCTCGAGTTCCAGGTGCAGGTCCTGGGTTCCGCAGATGAAGCGCACGGACGCCATACCGAACCCGCGCTCGTCCATGGCGTACTTCGCGGCGGCAATGATGTCCGGGTGGTCAGCCAGGCCCAGGTAGTTGTTGGCGCAGAAGTTCAGGACTTTGTTGGCGGGCTGGCCGAGCTGGCCTGCGGCGATGTGGCTGGCCTGCGGCGAGTCGATGTGGCGTTCGGTCTTGAAGAGGCCGGCGCTGCGGATCTCGTCCAGTTCGCCTTGCAGCTGGTCTTTGATGGCTGAGTACATAAGGGGTGCTCCTAAAGTTGTGGGGGCCGGGTGCAGTTCAGGTCCAGCTACAGTTCAGTCCAGTCGAGGACCACTTTGCCGCCGGTGCCGTTGCGGGCGATCTCGAAGCCCTTCTCCCAGTCCTTGGCAGAGAGCTTGTCGGTGACTACCGCGGAGATGTTGCGGTGCAGCACGGGGTTGGAGGACAGCATGGCGCTCATGGCGTACCAGGTCTCAAACATCTCGCGGCCGTAAATGCCCTTGAGCGTGAGCATGTGCGTGACGACCTTGCCCCAGTCGATGTCAATGGATTGGCTGGGGAGGCCGAGCATGGCGATGCGGCCGCCGTGGTTCATGTTGTCGATCATCTCAGGCAGTGCGGTGGGGTGTCCCGACATTTCCAGGCCGATATCGAACCCTTCGCGCATACCCAGTTCCTGCTGGGCGTCGCGGACGCGCATCTTGGAGACGTCGACGGCCAGGTCAACGCCCATCTGGCGGGCAAGTTCCAGTCGCGGAGCAGAGACGTCCGTGATGGCGATCTTGCGGGCGCCGGCATGGCGGGCGACGGCGATGGCCATGAGTCCGATGGGACCGGCACCGGTGATCAGCACGTCTTCGCCGACCAAAGGGAAGCTCAGCGCGGTGTGGACGGCGTTGCCGAAGGGATCGAAGATGGCACCGAGTTCGGGGGTGACGGATTCATCGTGGTGGACCCAGACGTTGGTTTCCGGGATGACGACGTATTCAGCAAAGGCACCATCGCGCTGCACGCCGACGGAGACGGTGTGGATGCACATCTGGCGGCGGCCGGCGCGGCAGTTGCGGCAGATTCCGCAGACCACATGGCCTTCGCCGGAGACCCGGTCCCCTACCTTGACGTCGCGGACGTCTTCGCCAATTTCCACTACTTCGCCATAGAACTCGTGGCCGGCGATCAGCGGCGTTTCGATGATGCTCTGGGCCCAGGCGTCCCAGCTCTGGATGTGCAGGTCGGTGCCGCAGATACCGGTGGTCATCACACGGATCTTGACGTCGCTGGGGCCCGCTTCGGGCTCAGGACGTTCGACGAGTTCGAACCCTGCGTGGGGTCCGGATTTGTAGAGAGCCTTCATGGGTTTCCTCACTGCCGGGGCTGCTTCGCTGCTGCTGAGTCCATTAGAGCCCCGTCAACGATTTAGCACAACTAGATTCTTCTCAATCAACGATTTAGGATTTGCTAATGGAAATACACCAGTTGCAGATGCTTCGCGAGCTTGGCGACCTCGGCAGCGTGAAAGCGGTGGCCGAGACGCTCATGGTCACTCCGTCGGCTGTTTCCCAGCAGCTCGCACTGCTGCAGAAATCGGTGGATGTGCCGTTGACGCGCAAAGAAGGCAGGGCCTTGGTGCTGACTGACGCCGGCCGCGTCCTCGCCGAGGCGGGTGCCGCCGTCGTGAACGCCATGGCAGATGCGCGGGCAGCAATCGGTGCCTATCACGATGCTCCGGACGCACCGGTAAGCGTGAGCGCGTTCCACAGCGCGGGGCAGGCGCTGTTCGCGCCGTTGGCGGCGCTGCTGGCGTCCGGAACAGCGTCCGACGGCGGGAAGTCGCCTCGCCTGCGACTGTCCGACGAGGATGTGGCCCAGGAGGATTTCCCCGGGTTGGCCGCACGGTACGACCTCGTTTTGGCACACCGGATGGACAACAGCCCGCAGTGGCCGGAGGACAAGGTGGCGGTAATTCCACTCGCAGACGAGCCCCTCGACATCGCCCTTCCCGCGGATCACCCCCTGGCGGGCCGGCAGGAACTGGAGCCATCCGACGTCGTGGGTGAATCATGGGTGACCAGCCGCGATGGCTACTCCCCCGCGGACGTGTTGGCCGCCGTCGTCGCCGTGAGCGGCAGACCGGCAGAGGTGCTGCACCGGATCAACGACTATTCGACCGTTGCGGCGCTGGTTTCCGCGGGTGGGGCGATCGGGCTGCTGCCGCGGTTCACAGCGCGACGTGTGTTGGATGCCGGAGTGGTGCTGCGTCCACTGTCCGGCGTGAATTCGGTGCGCAAGATCGACATCCTGGCCCGGCCGGAGACGCTCAAACGGAAATCGGTCATGACGGTTTGCGAGTCACTTCAAACCGTCATGACCGAGCTTGTGGACCTGTCCGGCCCCCGCTGACCGCGCGCGGTCAGTCGCGGACCAGGGCGGGCTGGCCGGCGTCGAAGTACTCCACCAGTTCGGCAGGGAGCTCCGGAACCTCAAGCGCAGAGCCGTCACCGCGGAGTGATTCCGCCGCAAGGATGCCGGCCACGACTGCCTGACGGGCGGCAATGGGACTCGTCTGCGTTTGGCCGCCTTGGGACGCAAAGCGCAGGAACTCCTCGATCAAGCGGGGATCCGCGCCACCGTGGCCGCCTTCGCCGTCCTGGATGGTAATGACCTCGTCCGGTGCCGCGTAGCCGGATGACCGGCTGGTCCACACATGGATGGTCTCGCCAGGTCCGTCGCCGAGGTTTTCGATGCGGCCCTTGGTGCCGATGACGGTGTAGTTGCGCCAGTAGTCGGGTGTGAAGTGGCACTGCTGATAGGAGGCAAGCACACCGTTGTCCAGCACCATGTTCATCATGGAGATGTCTTCGACGTCGATCACTTCCGCCAGGTCCTTCTGCTCCGTGGGCGGCCAGTTGTCCATGGAGAACCAGTCACCCATGCGCTTTCCGGCGTTGTTGCTGCGGTTCGCGACGTCGCCGTAGACCGCGAGATCGCCGACGGCGGCAACACGCTTGGTGTACCCCCCGGCGAGCCAGTGGATCACGTCGATATCGTGGGCGCCTTTTTGGAGCAGAAGCGAAGTGACGTTGGCGCGCTGGGCATGCCAATCCTTGAAGTAATAGTCACCACCGTGACCCACGAAGTGACGGCACCAAACAGCCTTGACCTCGCCGATCCTGCCGTCCTCGATGAGTTGGCGCATCTGTACTACAACCGGCATGTGCCGCATGTTGTGGCCCACATACAAGCGCGTGCCCGTTTCGTAGGCCGTTGCCAGGATCCGGTCCGCAGCCTCAATGGTGATGTCCAGCGGCTTCTCGCAGAACGTGGGGATGCCCGCCTTGAGCGTTCGGACCGCGACGGCGGCGTGCTGGTTATCGGGGGTCAGGACCAGGACGGCGTCAATCCCACTGCTCAGGAGTTCTTCCAGATCCCCGGTGACTCGGGCCGTGGGGATCCGTTCTGCAGCATCTGCCCGGCCTCGTTCGCTGAGGTCGCAGACAATGGTGACCTCAGAGCCCTGACCTGGCTTGTGGGCGTGTTTCCACAGCCCAGAACGCAGGCCGAAACCTACGATGCCAACCTTCAAATCCTTTTCCATGGTGTGCAATTTCCTTCTTCTGTTTCTTAGTAAAGCCTGGTTGCGGCGCTGCGGTGCGGCGCCGATTCACGCACGAACAAGTGCCACGGGAAGTCCAGGACGTCGGGTTCCTCCGCTGCGGTGGTCTCAGCAGGGCCGGTTGCCCGCCGCAGGAGCAGCCGGGCCAGCTTGTCGAAGAAATCCACTGGACCTACGGTGCTGAGCGAGGGCGACATCCGTTCGCCTTCCACGGTGTTGCCCACGCCGATGATGTCCACATCGGTGCCTACGGAAAGGCCCAAACGCTGGGCAGCGTTGATGGCGCTGACGGCGGCGAAATCCGTCGTGGCATAGATGGCGGTTGGCCGGTCCGTCATGCTGAGCACCCGGGTTGCCGCAGCGTATGCCCCTGCGCTGGTGCCATCGAACAATCCCACGTAGTCCTCGCGTTCCGGAATGCCCGCATGCTCCAATGCCTCGGCATATGCCCGGTACCGGGTGCCGCCGGGTGTGCCGGCCGCCGTGGCCGGAGTCAAGCAAGCAATCCTGCGATGGCCGTGGAGCAGGTGCTCCACGGCCATGCGGCAGCCTGGCCCCGCGATGGATCGAATGACATCGAAGCCGTCCGCTGGGACCTCTTCGTCAAAAACCACCAGGGTGGTTCCATGCTCTGCCAGTTTGCGCAGGGCACCCCGCTGTTCAGGACGGACGGCGTCAACGAACACGGCATCGGCGTTGTGCGTGCCGAGCACTTTGACCCAGTCCGCGTCCCCAAGGATCATCGGCGTGATTCCCAAAGGACCGGCCGCCTTTTGCACGGCCTCGATCACGGACAAGGACCAAGGATCGGACAGCATGGTCAGCGACAGGATCACGGTATTGGTGCGCCCTGTCCGGATGGCCCGCGCGGCCTGGTTGGGACGGTACCCCAGCCGCTCCGCAGCCGCCTTGACCTTTTCCGCCGTCGGATCCGAAACGCCCGGTCCGCCATCACCGCGGCGACCGGACAGCACGTAGGAGACCGTAGCCGTGGACACTCCCGCCAGTTCGGCCACCATGCGGATGGTGGGCCGGACTCCGGTGGTGCTTGCTTTTGCCATGGTTCCCCCTGCTGATCTTCTCTGTCGTGGCGCGTTGGTTCTTGTTGGTTTGAGGCTAGCTTCTGAACACCGGCACGTTGGGGTCCAACGCGGCCTGGTACTCATCGCGCATCTTGTCGCCGCCTTCGCTCTTCCAGCGCTTGACGGCATCCTTGAGTTCGTCGATCTTGGCGCGGCCGGTGATGATGTCCACCACCTTGTCGCGAAGCTGCTTGGTGATCTTCGCTCCCACCTTGGCGTTGGTGTCCGAGTACGAACCGTTAGTGGGGTTGCGCCACGCGAATTCGAGGAGCTTTTCCTCCTGCTGGCTGACGTACCGGGTGTCGTCGTCGTAACCCGGGTTGAAGATGACGTTCTCCGGGCTGGACATGATGTTCAACGCCGAGACGAGGCCTGGTGCGTTGGTGGTTCCTGTTTCGGTGCGCGCCGGGTTGCCGGAGCCATCGATCGTGTAGTCCTCGCCGAGCTCGCCAAAGTTCTTCTGCATGTACTCCACCGTGCCAAACGGCGCCGACAGGTAGTTGATGAGCGCCAGCAGTTCGCGGATCTTGCCCTCTTCGGCCTTCTTGAACGGCGTGAAACCCACCGTGCCGTAGCCCATGTCATACACAGGCTTGACCTTGCCGTCGGCACTGAAGGGAATGAGGACATCGAACTGGGCAGTCTTGTTCAGGGCACGGTAGCTGCGGATATCGTGCGGGCCCACCACAACCTGCGCGGCAACACTGCCGTTCGCCACACGGGAGCGGATGTCCGTGGCCTTGGAGTCCGGGTAGAACAC
This sequence comes from Paenarthrobacter sp. YAF11_1, assembly GCF_052113445.1. Lineage (NCBI taxonomy): Bacteria > Bacillati > Actinomycetota > Actinomycetes > Micrococcales > Micrococcaceae > Paenarthrobacter > Paenarthrobacter sp. YAF11_1. The sequence continues at coordinate 394,019 of NZ_JBFRDF010000003.1, read as the reverse complement.
ACCCGCCGCGAACATCTTGGCCGTGAACTCAACACCGGCCAGGTATTCGTCGGTTTCATACAAGTGGGTCAGGGTGCGGTCCTTGTTGACGGCCCAGCTGTTGGGGGCGCCAAACCATTCCGTGACCATGTGGAGGGCGTTGATGTAGGCCGGCTCCAGCGCATATTGCTGGTCGCCGGGACGGGTCAGTTCCTTGGCCTTCTCCAGGAATTCGTCGGCGCTGGAAGCTTCAAATCCACCAACTTTGTTCCACATGTCGTGGTTGCCCAGGTACACCTGGCCGAACGGGGTACTGGGGATGGGGGCTCCCCAGATCTTGCCGTTCACGACGGCGGTCTTCCAGGAATCGGGCTTCAGTGCGGCCAGGTTGGGGTACTCCAGCACGGCGTCACCGGAGAGGTACGGCGTCAGGTCCTGGAATTTGGCCTCCAGCATGGGGCCGACGTTGGGAATGCCCTGGTTCGGTGGAACCCACATCATGTCCGGGAGATCGTTGCTGGCCAGGACGGTGGCGAATTTGGCCGGGTAGCCGTCTCCGATGTCTTCGGCGATCTGGAGCTCCAGGTCCCCGCCGAGCTTGGCGTTGAGCCGCTGCCAGAAGGGGTTGTCCTTCAAGCCCGGGCTCATGGTGTCGAAGGTTTCGGTCAGGCCGGTCACCTTGCCCTTGAGCGGCTGCGTCTTCACGGACTGCACAGCAGTGGGCAGCTTGAAGTAGCCGGCTTGGAGGCCCTTGGCGTTGCCCGCGATGTCCGGGGTGACGCCGGTGAATTCCTTGTACGTGGGCAACTTGACCGTCGCGGAGGCAGCGGCGCCTCCGTTGCTCGCGGTTCCGCCACCACCGCAGGCGGACAGGCCTGCAGCGGTCACGGCCAGGCCTGCGAGGCCAAGGAAACCGCGGCGGCTGAATCCAGCCTGAGAGGTAGTGCTCGTCATGGCATAACCCTTTCTGGTTACTTGCTTTTTCTGTGAGGTTTGAGTGCTTTGGGGTATTTTCTGGACTTCGGGAGGGAGTTAGCCCTTGACGGCGCCGGTGATGACGCCCTTGGCAAAGTGCTTTTGGAGGAACGGGTAGACCATCAGGATCGGGACCAACGCCACGACAACTACGGCCATCTGGATGGACTGCGGCGGAGGGGTGGTGGTGATTCCCAGTTGGTCCGCCGCACCACTGCCCTGGACCACGAAGTTGCGGAGCAGCAATTGGATGGGCCACTTGCTGTGATCGTTGATATAGAGCAGGGCGTTGAAGAACGAGTTCCAGAACCCGACGGCGTAGAACAGCCCGACGACGGCGATCACGGCTTTGGACAGTGGCATCACGATGCGCCACAGGATTTGCCAGTCGTTGGCGCCGTCGATCCTGGCACTTTCGATCAGTTCGCCCGGGATGTTCATGAAGAACGATCGCATCACCACAAAGTTGAAGGCTCCAAAGATGCCCGGAAGAATCAGGGACCACAAGGAATCGAGCAGGCCCAGTTGACGGATCATCAGGAACGACGGGATCAGGCCAGGCGCAAACAGAAGCGTAAACAGGACAGCCAGAATCACGGGACGGCCAAAGAGCACCGTGCGGCTGGTGGCGTACGCCATGGTGATGGTCACGAACAGGGCCAGGATGGTGCCGACCGCGGTGACCAGCATGCTGACACCCAGTGACTGAAGCACCATGGGGCCCTTGAAGATGGTGGCGTAGGCCTCCAGCGTGGGACGCTCGGGCCAAAGAACAAAGCCGCCTGCCTTCACCAGTTGTTCGGTGTCAGCGAGGGACGTGGACACCACCAGCAGGATGGGCGTGAGGATGGACAAGCTGAAGACGATCAGTACTATCGCTTTGATCGTTTGGTAAAGGGCGGAAGGCTTCTCCTTCCACACCGGGCGCTTGGGGTTGTAAGTAAGCTCCCGGGATTTCCTGGTAAAAAGTGTTGTTGCCATGGGGTTCTCCTTGTGCGGCAGGCGCGCGGGTCAGCGTGGTTGTCAGCGCACTTGTTTTGCGAAGATTCCGTCTTCGCCGAAGCGGTGGGCAAGTTTGTTGGCGCCGTAGATCAGCAGCGCGCTGACCACGCCCTTGGCGAGGCCGGCTGCAGCACCCGAGCTCCAGCCACCTCCTACTACGCCGGTGTAGTAGGTGAAGGTGTCCAGCACTTCTGCGGCCCCGGCGCCTACAGCGTCACGCTGGAGGATGAACTGTTCAAAGCCGACTGAGAGGATGTCGCCGATGCGCAGGATCAGCAGGAGCACGATCACGGGCCTCAACCCGGGAAGGGTGATGTGCCACATCCGGCGCCAGCGACCGGCACCATCAGCTGCCGCAGCTTCGTAGAGCGAAGCGTCGATGCTGGCGAGTGCTGCCAGGAAGATGATCATTGCCCAGCCGGCGTCTTTCCAGATCATCTGGACGACCACCATCACGGGGAAGGTTTCCGGGTTGGTCATGAAGGGAATGGGATCCATGCCCCAGTCCCTCAGCAGGTTGTTGACGAAACCAGCGCCGCCCAACATCTGCTGGAAGAACGCGATGACAAGCACCCAGGAAAGGAAGTGGGGCAGGTAGGCGATGCTCTGGAAAATGCGACGGACCCGCGTACTGATGAGGGAATCCACGATCAGCGCCAGGACCAGCGGCACTGGGAAGAGGAAGACCAACTGCCACGCGGCCAGGTACAGGGTGTTCCAGAACGCGTGGATGAAGTCCGGATTCCCGAACAGATCCACGAAGTTCTGCCAGCCGACCCACAAGCTGTCTCCGATGCCCAAGTACGGCTGGTAGTCCTGGAACGCGATGACGTTGCCCAGGATGGGGATGTAGAAGAAGAGCAGCAGGAAGGCCACACCCGGGACCATCATGAGCAGCATCTGCTTGTCGCGTCGCAGGCGGGACCGGAAACTCTGCTGCGGGGGCTTGCTCCGTTTCCGATTCTTTGAGCTGGCCCCAGGGGCGCTCCCCCGTGCCGGCGCCGCGACCCGGCGGGCTTCGGGCTGTGCCGGAGCCTGTTCCGTCGTCGAGTTCATGCTGTCTCCTCAAGTGCCGAGCCGGAACCATCAATGTGATCCAAGCCACGCTCGTTAACCGTTTAACAAACCATAAGTGACCCGCATCTCTTTTTGCAAGATCATGATCGAAACTGAGTTCAGAAATCACTTTTCGTCACTTCGGGTTGGGGTGGGGGTTGGTTCGGGTGGGGTGGGGGTTGGCTTGTGGGGCGAGGGGGTGGGCCACGGGTTCGTCACTGCGGCCCCGCACCCGCTCACGCCATCCGCACCTTTACGGACTGGTGCATTTAGCGGAAAGTGGTGCGCCACCGGCGAAGAAGTGGTGCGCGGGGCGGAAGGTGGTGCGACGACGGGGTGCGGGCGGGAAGTGGTGGTGCGTCGTAGGGTGGGGCTGGCTTCTGGTGCAGAGTGCGCCGCGGGTTCGTCACTGTGGCCCCGCACCCGTTCCCGCCATCCGCACCACTACGGACTGGTGCATTTGGCGGAAAGTGGTGCGACGACGGCGAAGAAGTGGTGCGCGGGGCGGAAGGTGGTGCGACGACGGGGTGCGGGCGGGAAGTGGTGGTGCGTCTTAGGGTGGGGCTGGCTTCTGGTGCAGAGTGGGCCACGGGTTCGTCACTGTGGCCCCGCACCCGTTCCCGCCATCCGCACCACTACGGACTGGTGCATTTAGCGGAAAGTGGTGCGCCACCGGCGAAGAAGTGGTGCGCGGGGCGGAAGGTGGTGCGTGGTTGAGGTGGGTGCAAGGAACGAGCGTGTGGCAGGCCACCGGACCCCGCTAAAGTACAAGCAGTTGGTTTTCAGACAGAAGGTGGACATGGCAGATTGCTGCAGCCCGGGCGCCGGCGCCAGGGAACATTCGACGCCGGGGCTGACGCTCCCCCTGCGCGCGGTGGGGGGACACCCGACCAGCGGCCCAGCCGGGACCACCCCGACCACCCCGACCACCCAGAACAACCAGGCCAGCGACGTCCAAATCCCCGGCGGGACGTTCACCATGGGCGATCCCTTCAACGAGGGCTATGAAGGCGATGGCGAATCACCGCTGCACGAGGTCGCAGTGTCCCCCTTCCGGATCAGCGCCACAACAGTGACCAACCAGGAATTCGCGGAGTTCGTCAACGCCACCGGCCACCGCACCGAATCGGAAATCTTTGGTACATCAGCCGTGTTCCACCTCGCCGTGAAAGCCGAGCCACATGAGATTCTCAACCGGGTCAACAACGTCCCGTGGTGGCTTAATGTCCGTGGCGCTGACTGGGCGCACCCGGCCGGGCCCCTCTCGAACTGGGAAAACACCCCGGACCACCCGGTGACCCACGTGTCGCACAACGATGCCCTCGCGTACTGCGAATGGGCCAGCCGACGCCTACCGACGGAAGCCGAGTGGGAATACGCGGCCCGCGGCGGGGTGCCAAGGCTACGCTACCCGTGGGGCAACGAGCTCCACAACAACACATCAGGCACCGCCGCGCACAACTGCAATATCTGGCAAGGCGATTTCCCGTCCCGCAACACCGAAGACGACGGCTACCTCACCACCGCGCCCGCCAAGTCCTTCAGCCCCAACGGCTACGGGCTCTACCAAACCAGCGGGAATGTGTGGGAATGGTGCAGCGACTGGTTCCTGCCCAAGTACTACAAGACCTGCCTCGCGCAGGGAACAGTCGAGGACCCGCAGGGGCCCACTATCGGCCGGGGCCGGGTGATGCGCGGTGGCTCGTACCTCTGCCACGACTCCTACTGCAACCGCTATCGCCTGGCTGCCCGGAGCTCGAACACTCCGGACTCAGCCAGCGGCAACTTGGGCTTCAGAACTGTAGCCCTGTAACTATTTGGGGCCGTGGCCTCTGTGCCCGTGACCACCCTTGAGGCCGGCCGGCAGTTGGCCGGCCACCACCCTGGCAGCCATCACTGTATCGCCCTCCCGGGTGCCGCTGATGCGCAGCGTATCGCCGGACTTGAGGTCGGCAACCGTGGCCGACGGCAGCGATGGCTTGCCCTTGCCGTTTCGAAGCTCTGAAAGGTCGGCGGGCACCTTGGTGATTCGCGTATCCGCGTTGATCGAATAGCGTTGCGTAAAACCGTCATCGCTCTTCACGGTCATCTGGTTTTCGCCAACCGATTCAAGGGTTCCGGTCTGTGTGACCACAGTGCGGTACGTCCCGTCCTGCTGCTTCACCACGTGCTCGCCGTGAATTGCTTGGCCTCGGCCCTCGGCGGATTTGGCTTTCGCTGACACAGAGGGGCCGGGTGACGGAGAAACGCTCGACGGCGAGGGGCTGGGTTGGGTGCCTGCCCATACAGCGGCGGCCCCGCCGCCGGTCAGGGCGACGGCGATCCCGCCGGCAAGGAGGGCCTTTCGGAGGCCCGGTGAGAGTGTGGCCATGCATCCATTGTGCGCCCAAAAAGCAAAGTAGGCCGCAGTAAAACTGCGGCCTACTTTGATGGGAAGAACGGTTGTTAGCCCTCGACGCCGAGCTTCTCAAGGATGAGTTCACGGACACGTCCAGCGTCAGCCTGGCCGCGGGTAGCCTTCATGACGCCGCCAACAATCGCGCCGATGGCCTGGACCTTGCCGCCTCGGATCTTCTCGGCGACATCCGGCTGTGCTGCCAGTGCTGCGTCGATGGCTTCCAAGAGGGGGCCGTCGTCGGACACAACCGCAAGGCCGCGCTTCTCGACGATCTCCGCCGGGGTTCCTTCGCCGGCGAGGACGCCGTCCAGGACCTGGGTGGCCATCTTGTTGTTGATCTTGCCGTCTTCTACGAGCTTGTTCAGCTCCACGATGACCTGCGGCGTGACACCGAGTTCGGAAGGATCGACGTCGGCCACCTTGGCACGGCCCACGATCTCACCCATCCACCACTTACGGGCGACATCGGCAGAAGCACCGGCCGCAATGGTCTCCTCGATGGAATGCATGACTCCGGCGTTGACCACATCCCGGAATTCCAGATCCGAGTAGCCCCAAGCTTCCTTGAGGCGCTTGCGACGCTCGGCCGGCGGCTCGGGAAGGGTAGCGCGGAGCTCCTCCACCCACTCACGGGAGGCGACGACGGGAACCAGGTCCGGCTCCGGGAAGTAGCGGTAATCGTCGGCGTCGGACTTGGGCCGGCCGGACGTCGTCGAACGCGTGTCCTCATGCCAGTGGCGCGTCTCCTGGATGACCGGCTCGCCGGAATCCAGGACGGCAGCGTGGCGCTGGATCTCGTAGCGGACGGCATGTTCGACGGCGCGCAGCGAGTTCACGTTCTTGGTTTCCGAACGGATACCAAATCGTTCCCGGCCGTGCGGGCGCAGGGAAACGTTGGCGTCGCAACGCACGTTGCCGCGTTCCATCTTGGCATCGGAAACACCAAGGTTCTTCACGATCTCGCGAACAGCTGCGACGTACGCCTTGGCCAGTTCTGGCGCACGGCTGCCGGCACCCTCGATAGGCTTGGTGACGATTTCCACCAGCGGTACACCCGAACGGTTGTAATCCACCAGCGAGTAGTCGGCACCCTGGATGCGGCCCGCAGCGCCACCCATGTGGGTCAGCTTGCCGGCGTCTTCCTCCATGTGGGCGCGTTCGATCTCAACGCGGAAGACCGTGCCGTCCTCCAGCTCGACGTCGAGGTACCCGTCGTAGGCGATCGGCTCGTCGTACTGCGAGGTCTGGAAGTTCTTGGGGGTGTCCGGGTAGAAGTAGTTCTTCCGGGCGAAGCGGCAGGACTCGGCGATCTTGCAGTTCAAGGCAAGGCCGATCTTGATGGAGGACTCCACGGCCGTCTTGTTCACTACCGGCAGGACGCCGGGCATGCCCAGATCAACCTCGTTGACGTTGGTGTTCGGCTCGTCACCGAAGACGTTCGGTGCGGAGGAGAACATCTTGGTCTTGGTGTTGAGTTCCACGTGGACCTCGAACCCCAGGACGGGATCGTACTTCTCCATGGCCTCTTCGAAGCTCAGGGTTGCGTCGACGGACATTAGTTGGAACCTCCGGCGGTGGTTGAAGCTGAACTGAGCTCAGGCGCCTGCGCAAGCATCGGACCGCCCCACTTCTCTTCGAGCATGGATTCGAGGACCGCACCAACGCGGTACAGGCGGGCATCCTGGCGGGCAGGAGCCAGCAACTGGATGCCAACGGGCAGGCCGTCTTCGTCCGCCAGGCCGCCCGGCAGGGACAACCCGGGGATGCCAGCGAGGTTGGCGGGGATGGTGGCGACGTCGTTCAGGTACATCGCCAGAGGATCGTCCAGCTTCTCCCCCAGCTTGAACGCCGTGGTGGGCGCCGTCGGGGAGATCAGGACATCGGCCTTCGCAAAAGCTGCGTCGAAGTCACGCTGGATCAGCGTGCGGACCTTCTGGGCGGAGCCGTAGTAAGCGTCGTAGTAACCGGCGCTCAGTGCGTAGGTGCCCAGGATGATGCGGCGCTTCACTTCTTCGCCGAAGCCTGCGGCACGGGTAGCACCCATAACGCGCTCGATGGTCATGGGACCGTCCTTGGGCAAGACTCGCATGCCGAAGCGCACGCCGTCGAACTTGGCCAGGTTGCTGGACACCTCGGACGGCATGATCAGGTAGTAGGCGCCCAGGGCGTACTTCAGGTTGGGACAGGAAACCTCAACGATTTCAGCGCCGGCATCCTTCAGCAGCTGAAGCGACTCGTTGAAACGGTTCTCGACGCCGGCCTGGTAGCCCTCGCCGTGAAGTTCCTTGACGATGCCGATCTTCATGCCCGCAACATTGCCAACCCGGGCAGCAGCAACAAGATCGTTGAACGGATCGGTCAGCGACGTGGAGTCGAAGGGGTCGTGGCCGCCGATGACTTCCTGCAGCAGCGCCGAGTCCAAGACCGTGCGGGAAACCGGGCCGATCTGGTCCAGCGACGACGCCATGGCAATGGCACCGTAGCGGGAAACAGCACCGTAGGTCGGCTTCACGCCAACAGTTCCGGTGACGGCACCCGGCTGGCGGATCGAGCCGCCGGTATCGGTACCGAGCGCCAGCGGCGCTTCGAAAGCGGCGACGGCGGCAGCGGAGCCACCGCCCGAACCGCCGGGAATGCGGTCCAAGTCCCACGGGTTGCGGGTAGGGCCGTACGCCGAGTGCTCCGTGGAGGAACCCATGGCGAATTCGTCCAGGTTGGTCTTGCCCAGGATGGGCATCTTGGCCGCGCGCAGCTTCTTCACCACGGTGGCGTCGTACGGGCTGTGCCAGCCCTCGAGGATCTTCGAACCAGCCGTCGTCGGCTGGCCGATCGTGACGATGAGGTCCTTGACCGCGATCGGCACACCGGCGAGGGCGTGCAGTTCTTCGGCAGCGGAACCACCGGTCGCGCGGGCAGCGTCGACCTCGGCTGCAACAGCCAAAGCCTCTTCGCTATTAACGTGCAGGAAGGCGTTAACCTGACCATCGACGTCCGCAATGCGGTCAAGATGCGCCTGCGTCACTTCGACGGCGGTAACCTCGCGCGAAGCCAGCTTGGCAGCGAGATCGGCAGCAGAGTGGCGGATGAGTTCGTTCTTCTGTTCAGTCATGTGATTAGCCCTCATCCAGGATTGCCGGGACCTTGAAACGGTTCTCGTAAGCATCCGGAGCGCCGGACAATGCCTGCTCAGCCGTGAACGTGTGGCCCACAACGTCCTCGCGGAAAACATTGGTCAACGGAATCGGGTGCGACGTCGCCGGGACATCATCCCCCGCAGCTTCGCTCACGCTCTTGACCGAATCCACAATGACAGCAAGCTCAACAGCCATCCTGTCCAGTTCTTCGGCACTCATTTCAATGTGAGCCAGACGCGCAAGATGCGCGACGTCGTCACGGTTGATCGCAGCCATGGATCTCCCCTGCAAAGTTCAAATGGTTTTCCGAACCAGTCTACTTGGCTTGGGTGCGCCGGTCAGACGCTACACCCGCGAGCCATCCTCCGCGTGCTCGCTCGTTCCTCGCCTAGACGCACGCTTCCGGATGCCTCCCGGCCTTCGCAGCTGTCCGGAGCATAAACCCCAACGAGACAGCCGGGCGGACCATTTGCGCTCAGCTGTCTCGTTGGGGTTTGGATGGGTCAGCCGATGCCGATTGCTCCGGTCAGGACTCCGACTGCCAGCATGACCACCGAGACAACTGCCGTGCGCCAGAGGACCTTCTTGTGGTGGTCGCCCAGGTCTACCTTGGCCAAAGAGACCAACAAGAGGATCGCGGGAACCAGCGGGCTCTGCAGGTGGAACGGCTGCCCGGTGATGGAGGCGCGGGCCATATCCACTGCATCTACGCCATAGTGCGCTGCGGTTTCGGAGAGGACCGGAAGGACACCGAAGTAGAAGGCGTCGTTGCTCATGAAGAAGGTCATGGGGATACTGAGCAGCCCGGTGATGATCGCCATGAACGGACCCATGTCCGCGGGGATGATCTGGACCAGCCACTCGGACATCGCCTTGACCATGCCGGTGCCGTTGAGGACGCCTGTCAGGACTGCGGCGGCCATGACCATGCTGACGACGGCGACGATGGACGGTGCGTGGGCGATCAGCTGGGCGCCTTGGTCCTTGACCTTAGGGAAGTTGACCAGCAGGGCGATTGCGGAGCCCACCATAAACACGAACGGCAGCGGAACGATGTTGGCCACCAGGACCACCATGACGGCGACGGTCAGGCCCAGGTTGAACCAGAACAGCTTGGGACGAAGGGTGGAGCGGTTGGGGTCCAGCGCGGTGTCCGCCATGGCGGTGTCGTGATCGTCCACCAGCGTGGCAGGGTCTTCAAGAACCGCGACGCCGGAACCTCCGCCGGTTCCCGGCTTGCCTGCGGTTGAACCGTTGCGGCCAAAGCCGAAGCGGCCGGCGCCGAAGCCTGAACCCGGGCCGGAACCTGCGGCGACAGAACCGCCGCGGCCGGTGCCGCCGTCGAACGCTTCAGAAGGATCGGCGACGTCGCCCCAAATTTCGGGGGCAGTGGTGCGGAGGCGGTTGCGTTCCTGCAGACCGAGCAGCCAGGCGAAGACCAGGACAACGATGAGGCCAACGATGAGGGACGGGACCATGGGGACGAAGACGTCATTGACATCGAGGTTCAGGGCGGTCGCAGCGCGGGCGGTGGGCCCGCCCCACGGGAGGATGTTCATGGTGCCGTTGGCCAGGCCCGCGACGCAGGTGAGGACTACGGGGCTCATCTTGAGTCGCAGGTACACCGGGAGCATGGCTGCAGTGGTGAGGATGAAGGTGGTGGAGCCGTCGCCGTCCAAGGAGACGGCCGCTGCCAGGATGGCGGTGCCGAGGACAACCTTGGCGGGGTCGTTACCCAGCTTGCGCAGGATGAACTTCACCAGGGGGTCGAACAGTCCGACGTCGATCATCAGGCCGAAGTAGATGATGGCGAACATGAGGAGCGCGGCCGTGGAAGTCATGGACTTCATCGAGTCCATCACCATGTCGCCGATGCCGAGGCCCGCACCGGCAAAAAGGCCGAAGACGGTAGGGACGATGATCAGCGCCAGGACCGGCGTCAATTTTTTGGTCATGATCAGGACCATGAATACCGCAATCATTGCGAATCCAAGCAAAACCAGCACGGCCGGCTCCTTACTACTGTGAATGGCGCCACGTCGGTGTGATGCGCACTACAGACGATATGGTGGCGCCGGTCACGGCGAGGAGTTTCCGGGAATTGTTGGGAATACTGCTCGTTGCGAACGTTTTGCGCATTGTGCTCAATGATTCAATGGATCATGCGGTTTTCCACCCAGACCCTTCTCCTCCAACTGGGGGTTGTCCTGCTGGTGGTCCTGCTCAGCGGAACGGTCCACGCCTGGCTGGTGTACGAGCGGATCGGCACCGAAGCCGAGAACCAGGCGCTCACCCTTGCCAGGACGGTCGCCGCGGATCCCAGCATCAGGTCCGGCGTCCAAGTCATCAGCAAAGAAGAGGGAACACCTCCCCCGGAAGTCCTCGCCGTCGGCCCCCTGCAAGCGGCGGCCGAGGCGGTGCGGGCACGCACCGGCGCTTTGTTCGTGGTCATCACGGACGAAACCGGGCTCAGGCTGGCCCACCCGGAGACCGCACGGCTGGGTGAACGCGTCAGCACGGACCCTTCTGTGGCATTGGGCGGTGAGGAAATCACCACCCGCAACACCGGCACTTTGGGACCATCGGCCGGCGCAAAGGTGCCCGTGTACTCCCCGGACACCTCCGGGGCAATCGTGGGCGAAGTCAGCGTGGGCTATTCCGTGGAGTCTCTCAGCAATAGCCTGGCCCGCGACATCGTACCCATAGCCCTCACCGCTGGTGGAGCTTTGCTTGCCGGCGTCCTGGCCTCGTTCTTGCTCCGCCGCAGGCTGCAGCGGCTCACCCTCGGCCTTGAGCCCGAGGAAATCAGCACCCTCGTCCACGACCAAGTCGCAGTACTCCAAGGCGTCGACGACGGCGTGATCGGTATCGCGGCGGACGGGCGCATCTCCGTGTTCAACGCCGCGGCAGCCAGGCTCTTGGACGTGCCCGACGCCACAGGACAGGACTGGGCGTCCGCCGCTGTTCCCGGACAACTCAAGCAGCTCACACAGCCCGCAGCACGTGACGCGGAGGCTGTGGAAGTTGTCGCCGGCGGAAGAGTTCTGGTGGCAAGCGCGCGCAAAGCCTGGCATCGCAAGGAAGACCTTGGCTGGGTGGTCATGCTCCGCGACCGCACGGAATTGCAGCAGCTCACCCGCCAACTCGACGCCGTGGGAACCATGTCCACGGCCCTCCGAGCCCAGCGCCACGAGTTCGCCAACCAACTCCACACGATCGCCGGTTTCATGAGCATCGGCCAGTACGAATCGGCCAAGGAATACCTGGCCCGGATCTCCGCAACGGGCCCGCTGAAGTTCCCGGTGGAGCAAGCTGAACTCCTCCAGGACGCGTACTTGCAGGCGTTTGTTGGCGCCAAGGGCGTGGAGGCTTCGGAGCGCGGTGTGGCCCTGCGCGTCGGCCCCGAAACCCTGGTCCGTGGGCACGTGGCCGATCCCCAGGACGTGACCACAGTGCTCGGCAACCTGATCGACAACGCGGTGAGCGCCGCCGTCGTCGGCTCCGCAGCGGACCGCTGGGTGGAGGTCGAACTTCTGGACGAGGCCACCACAACCGGCGGGACCTTGCACATCGTGGTGGGAGACTCGGGCGACGGTTTGGGGAGCCTTGAACCCGAAGAGGTCTTCGCAGAAGGATTCACGACGTCGGAACAACCGGTACGCTCGGGGGCTGGACAAGGTTTGGGGCTGGCGTTGGTGCGGCAGCTGGCGCGAAGGCGGGGCGGCGACGTCCGGGTTTTGGAGTCCGGCAGCCACGGCGGTCCGGGGGCGGTGTTCATGGCAACCATCCCCGGCGTCATGGATTCCGCGGAGCATGCGGGCACGGGGGCCGACTCGACGGTGAGGAAGGACAGCAGTGGCTGAGGATTTGAGGGTATTGATCGTGGACGACGATTTCCACGTGGCTAGGCTCCATGCCGCCTATGTGGATTCCGTGGCCGGGTTCATGGCCTTGGCGCCGGCGGGCTCTGTGTCCCAAGCCCTGCAGGCGATCCATAGCCTCCGCCCGGACCTGGTGCTGCTGGACGTGTATTTGCCCGATGGCTCCGGCCTGGACCTGCTGGGCCAGTTGGACGTCGACGCCGTCATGCTCACCGCGGCCTCGGACGCGCAATCCATCAAGGTTGCCCTTCGCCGTGGCGCGCTGGGGTACATGCTCAAGCCCTTCACCGCGGAGTCCCTGTCCCAGCAACTCCGGTCCTACGCACGGTATCGCCGCATCCTCAGTCAGCAAACAGCGGTTGACCAGACCACCATTGAACGCGCCAAGCGCTCTCTGATCCCCGGTGACGTCACCCCGGCCGCGAAACCCCGCTCGGCAACCGAGGCGGCCGTCCTGGAATCCTTGCTTCCCGGTGAGCAGTATTCAGCTGCCGAGGTGGCGGAACGGGTTGGCGTTTCCCGGGCAACAGCGCAACGGTACCTGTCCTCGCTCGCGGACGATGGCGCCGTCGAAATCCAGCTGCGCTACGGAACTACGGGCCGGCCGGAACACCGCTACGGCGTCCCGGCCTGACCCAAGTAGGTGGCATTTGTGCTCGTTTTGACGGCTCATAACGCGCACAAATGCTACTTAGTTGGGTGCGCTAGGCGGACTTCTGCGCCACGAGCTCGATCTCTACCAGCATCTCCGGGTCGAGGAATGGCAGGACGTGGACCAGGGCCAGTGTCGGTCTGATTTCGCCGAACACCTCTCCGTGCGCGCGGCCGGCGTCTTCCCACTTGCTGATGTCCGTCAGGTACAGCTTGGACTGGACCACGTCTTCGTAGGAGAACCCGGCTTCTTCCAGAACGGCACCGAGCTTCTCGAGGATGTATTTGGTCTGCGAGTAGAAATCTTCGCCAACGATGCCCTCTGGCCCGGAGGCAGCCGTAGCCGAAATGAAGAGGGTGTTGTCCACCTGGACTGCGCGGGAGTATCCAAGGGTCTGTTCCCAGACCGAGCCCGTGCCGAATGTCTTGCGCATGCCGCGCCTTCCTGTCGCTTTCGCACGGTCCGGTGACCGGCGTTTACGAAGGAAACCTTATGACTGCGGAAGGTCCAGCCGGTAAACGAACAACTTTATGTCGGTACCGGGGACAACCCAGTCACGATGCGGTGCGCGGTCGAAGCCGGTGCGAGCGTAGAGGGCGTTGGCACTTTCCCACGTCGCGCCGGTAGTCAGCGAAACGGCCTTGATACCGTCCATGGCCTTGGCCTGGTCGACGACGGCCTGCACCAGGGCGCGGCCGGCACCGGAGCGCTGGACAGCCGGATCCACCACGAGGGTCCGCAGTTCCAGTTCATCGTCCAGGCCGATGTCTGAGAAGCCGCCGCCGGCAGGAGCAGCTGTCACGGAACCGATGACTTCCCCGTTGCGTTCTGCCACCAGGATCTCTGCGTGCTCCGCGCGTCCGGCCACGTCCTGGAGCTTCTGGAGGTACGGGTGATCGGCGTCGCCGTAGTACCCCGCGGTGACGTAGGACTCCTGCGTAATGCGGGCAACGGCGTCGTAGTCTTCGGGCAGGGCGGGACGGACGGTAATCGGCGAAAGCACCTACCAATGGTAGTCGGGTTCCCATCACCTACTGCGCCAAAGGGGCGTTTCCGTGATCGAACTATCAGTCACGTACGGAACGCACGACGCCGGATGGTTGCCTCGCGCTGTTCGCCTGCGGAGCCGGCGGGCTCGGTTTGTGTTGCCTCCCGTGGCGTCGGATGGAGCCGCGTTGCGTGCCGTGAACCCCGGTTTCGTGCTGTTGCGGGGACATGTCGAAACGCTGGCGCGGGGTATCGCAGGCGTGTTTGAGTTGCACCACGGCGAACAACTGACGCCCTCATCACCGTGAAACTTTGTGATGCAGAACAGGAGGAACCGATGCCCGCCACCGATGACCGCACACGCGTCACGCAGGCTCACTCCTGCTGTCCACCCCGCCTTCAGAACTAAGCGATCTCCACCGCTGCCCCCGTTCGATGCCTTTGGCTCCGGGCAGCCAGCGAAACACTTCCGCACCTGAAAGGCTTGACATGTCCTCCGCGCCCCTTCGCGCCCAAAAACACCCCACGACTCCACCCGGCCGCCGCCACGTCCTCGCCGCCCTCCTCGCCATCCCAGCGCTGAGCCTGCTCACCGCCTGCGGCGGAGCAGCAACAGCCGGCGGCGAGGCCACACAGGCCGCCCAAGTCACTGCGCCGCTGGCAACCACTGTCCCCGACGGCACCACCCTGGTAGTCGGCGATCCCACGGTGCAGGCCGCCCTGGAGCTCTCCGGCCTGGACAAGAAGCTCAGCTTCCCGGTGAAATTTGCCAACGTTTCCGGCGGTCCGGCCACCACTGAAGCGTTCCGTGCCAATGCCCTTGACGTAGGCTCCGTGGCTGATATCCCTCCGATCCACGCCACGTGGACCGGGCTGGACGTCCGCATCATCGCCAGCGTCTACCGCCAGTATGCCGTGAACCACCCGCTGTATGAACTGGGCATCGCCCCGGACACCGGCATCACCGACCTTCAGGGTCTCCGCGGCAAGAAGATCGCGTACAGCCCGGGACAGGCGCAAGGCGCCCTGGTCCTGCGCATCCTTGAAAAGGCAGGGCTCCAACACGGCGACGTGAAGCTGGTGGAACTGCCCAGCACCGGCGATACCTACTCCACCGCTCTGTCCAGCAAACAGGTTGACGCGGCACCATTGGGCGGCGTCCAGATCAAGCGCTATCTCGCCAAGTATGGCGGCGACGGCGGAACCACCTTGCGGCACGGCCTGCGCGACGACCCCGGTCACCTCTATGCACCGGCTTCGGTGCTGGATGACCCAGCCAAGGCCGCTGCCCTTGCCGAATACGTCGATCTCTGGGGACAAGCCCAGCGCTGGATCCAGGACCACCCCGAAGAATGGCTGGAGGGCTACTACGTGAAGAACCAAGGGCTCTCCGCCGAGGACGGCCAGTATCTGATCGATGCTGCCGGCGAGCGCGACCTTCCGACGTCCTGGACCGATGCGATTGCCCGACACCAGCAAACCATCGACCTCCTCTCAAGGGAGCAAAAGAAGCCGAAGCTGGACGCTGCCAAGCTGTATGACCTTCGCTTTGAGGCCATCGCCGGGACGTCGTACGCCGCCGGGAAGGGGGCATAGCCATGACCACCACTACCGCCCGGCGGGCCACCGCCACTGCTCCTCCGCCGAAGGTCGACGCCGGAACTCATCTGAGTGTCGTCGTCGAACCCCATCTTGACCCGGCCTTCCAGGGAAGGCCCGATGTCCGTCCCACGAGCCGCCGGCTCGGCCCTGGCCCACGCCGCCGCTTTGCCGGTTTGGTGGGCCCCGCCGCACTGGTGCTGTTGTGGGTCATCGCCTCGGCTACAGGCCTTCTGGACCCGCGTATCCTGTCCGAGCCATGGACCGTGGTGTCCACGGCGGGCGAACTGATCGCAGACGGGCGGCTGCAGGAGAACCTCGCCATTTCCGCCCAACGCGCAGGCTTGGGACTGTTCTTCGGCATCGTGGTGGGCGCTGTGCTTGCGGTCCTGTCCGGGCTGAGCCGAGTGGGCGAGTCATTGATCGATGGTCCGGTGCAGATCAAGCGCGCCATCCCGGGCCTTGCTTTGATCCCGCTCCTGATCCTTTGGTTCGGCATCGACGAAACCATGAAGGTCCTCACCATCACGCTGGGCGTGTTTGTCCCCATCTACCTCCAGACCCATGCCGGGTTGCGCGGCATAGACCTTCGGTACGTCGAACTGGCGCAAACCGTTGGGCTCAGCCGGGCGGGATTCATCCGCCGCGTGGTACTGCCGGGAGCATTGCCGGGGTTCTTTCTTGGCCTCCGCTTCGCCGTCACGGGAGCCTGGGTGTCGCTGGTGGTGGTGGAGCAGATCAATTCAACCAGCGGCATCGGCTACATGATGGAGCTCGCCCGCACCTACGGCCAAACCAACATCATCGTCCTTGGCCTGGCCGTCTATGGCGTCCTGGGCTTGCTGTCCGACGCAGCCGTCCGGCTCCTGGAACGAAAGGCACTGTCATGGCAACGCACACTGGCGGGCTGACTTCGGCGCATCCCTTCAACGAGGTCTCCGTCCGTCACCTCATCCGCAGTTTCGGACCGAAAGGCGTCCTCAACGGGGTCGACCTCGATATCGCCCCCGGCGAGTTCGTCGCCCTCCTCGGCCCGAGCGGCTGCGGCAAGAGCACCCTGCTGCGGGCCCTCGCCGGACTGGATCGTGACGTCCGCGGCAGCGGTGTGGTGAATGTCCCGGAGCAGGTGTCCGTGGTGTTCCAGGATTCCCGCCTGCTGCCGTGGGACACGGTCCTGGGTAACGTCACCTTGGGCCTCAGGGATCACGACGCCGATGCCCGCGGCCGCCGCGCACTGGCCGAAGTGGGCCTGGCCGGCCGGGAAAAGGCCTGGCCGCACGAGCTGTCCGGCGGTGAGCAGCAACGGGTCGCCCTGGCGAGGTCGCTGGTGCGTGAGCCCAAGCTGCTCCTGGCCGACGAGCCCTTCGGCGCACTCGACGCACTAACCCGCCTGAAAATGCACGCCCTGCTGAAAGATCTTGTGACCGCGCACCGCCCGGCCGTCCTGCTCGTCACCCACGACGTCGACGAAGCCATCACCCTGGCCGACCGCGTCATTGTCCTCCAAGGCGGTCGCGTTGCCCTGGAACGCAAGGCCGGGACCGACGTCGACCATTCCACGCTGAGGGGCGAACTGCTCGAAGCCCTCGGCGTCCACGCTGCTGCCTGACCCCACGTATTTCGAACCAAGGAGAACCCCATGTCTGAAACCCAGCGCCACCTCCACCTGAATGCCTTCCTTATGAGCACAGGCCACCACGAAGCGTCGTGGCGCCTGCCCGAAAGCGATCCCTTGTCCTCCACCAACGTGGAGCACTACCAGCATCTGGCCCGCACGGCCGAGCGCGGGAAGCTCGATTCCATCTTCTTCGCTGATTCCCCTGTCCTCTTTGGCGAGGTGGGCCGCCGTCCTGCGGGCAAGCTGGAACCAACCGTGCTGCTCACGGCCATCGCTGCGGCAACGCAAAGGATCGGCCTGATCGCGACCGCCTCCACCACGTACAACGATCCCTTCAACCTGGCGCGCCGTTTCGCGTCGGTGGACTGGGTCAGTGGTGGACGTGCAGGCTGGAACGTCGTCACGACGGCGGGACCAGACGCCGCGCGAAACTTCGGCGTGGATGACCAGCCTGCCCATGCCGTCCGGTACGAGCGGGCCGCGGAGTTCATCGAGGTGGCCCGGAAGCTCTGGGACAGCTGGGAAGACGACGCCATCCTCGCGGACAAGGCCGAGGGCGTCTGGGGCGATGACAACAAGATCCGGGCCATCGACCACGAGGGCAAGCACTTCCGCGTTCGTGGCCCACTCAATGTTCCCAGGTCACCACAGGGCCACCCGCTGATCGTGCAGGCCGGCTCTTCCGAAGACGGCAAGAAGCTGGCGGCGCAGTATGCCGAAGCCGTCTTCACCGCCCACCAGACCCTGGCCGATGCCCAAGCCTTCTACGCGGACCTGAAGTCACGTACCGCAGCTGTGGGCCGCGACCCGGAAGGCATCAAAATCCTGCCGGGGATCGTCCCGGTCATCGGATCCACTGAAGCCGAAGCCTTGAAGCTTGAGCGTGAACTGGACGAGCTCATCAAGCCCGAATACGCCCGCGAACAGCTGGCCAAGACGTTGCGCCTGAAGCCCGAAGACCTCCCGCTGGACCGTCAACTGCCTGCCGATCTGCCCTCCGAGGACGACATTGAGGGTGCCAAGAGCCGCTACACGCTGATCGTGGAACTGGCCCGCAGGGAGCAGCTCACCGTGCGCCAGCTGATCGGACGGCTGGGTGGAGGACGCGGGCACCGCACCTTCTCCGGAACACCTGAACAGGTTGCCGACGCCATTCAGGACTGGTTCTTTGCCGGCGCCGCGGATGGCTTCAACATCATGCCGCCGGTCCTCCCCTCAGGTTTGGAGATTTTCGTGGACCAGGTGGTGCCGATCCTGCAGCAACGAGGACTGTTCCGCACGGAGTACACGGCCTCCACCTTGCGTGGACACTACGGACTGGCCCGGCCTGAGAACCGCTACGCGGGCGCCTCCGCGCAGCAGCTCACGTCCATCGGATCGGCTTTCTGAGCCTGATCCATCGCATGACGTCCTGCGCTGGCCCCTTTCAGCGCTTGGGCCAGCTCCACAACGGCCCTTCCAGCGAGCCCAGGCCCTTGATTCTGGTCTCGCCAAGGTCCTTGTAGAGCTCATGCTCACGGGCGGCACCGCTCTCGCGGAGGGCCTTCAGCAGAGCCCCGGAGTGGGTCACCACGATCATCTGGCTGTTGGCACTGGCCTGGACAATCAGTCCGGCCAGTGCCGGCATCAGGTCCACATGGAGGCTGGTCTCGGGTTCGTTGAGGACCATAAGCTCCGGTGGACGCGGTGTCAGCAACGCTGCGGTCAGCAAGAGGAACCGTAGGGTTCCGTCCGAAAGCTCGGCAGCCTTCATGGGACGCAGCATGCCCGGCTGACTCAGCTCCACGCTGAACCGGCCGTCGTTGACGGCAATCTCCAGGCGGCTTCCCGGAAAGGCATGGCCGACGGCGGCATCCAACTGCCGCTCGAAGCCCACCTCGCGCAGTGTTTGCAGAGCAGCAGCGAGATCCTTGCCGCTGTGATGAAGCACAGGTGTGCGGGTTCCGAGCTGCGCCTGACGAGCGGGAGCGTCGGCATCCGTGCGGAAGTGATCGTAGAACCGCCATGAACGGACCGAGTCACGAACCCGCAGAACTTCCGGCGCCCTGTCCTGGTCCGAAACCTCTGTCAGCATGCTCTGGAAGGTGTCCAACCTCCTGGATAACTCTGTCCACTCGCTGCCCGGTCCGCGCAGTTTTGCCAGGCTTCCCTTCCGGTCCACCAACAGTGAGCCTGGCCGCGCCACGGGGCCGGAGAAGATCTGCTCCCGTTTTATTTCGGGGTCCAAACTGAAGGCGGAGGGCCGGGGCCTGCCGGTTTCCTGGTCGAATCCAGCACCGCCAGGCGTTGGCATCCCCAGGTCCACCAGGTATCCAAAGTCGTCACCGGAGTAACCCAACTTCAGGCTTACCGACTCACGGCGGACCGTTCCCTGCACAGGCACGTCACCACTGCGCATGGCCTTGCTGATGGACTCCGGGCCGGCCCACAGCGTGGACGCCAAACCGCCGTCGCGGGCAAGTGAACCCACCACGTTGCCGGAGTCGCCCCCGGCACACTCGGCCAACAGCCGCAACGCGCGGTACAGCGAGGACTTCCCACTGCCGTTGGCCCCGGTCACGATGTCCAGGCCATGCAACTCCATGGCGAGGTCCCGGATGGACCGGTAGTTGGCGATGGCGAGGGTTTTGATCACGGGTTGATGGCTACAAAGGGAACTTGCCAGACAGTTCCAAAGCACCGGCGCACATCCAGGCCGCCAAGCGGTCTTCGGTGCTGGGCCCACCGTTCAACGGGCTCTCCAGCCGTGGTCTGCGCACCCAGCAGCCTGCCTCTTCGGCGATCAGAGCACCTGCGGAGAAATCGTGCTCGTTCAGGCCTCGTTCGCCGTAGGCATCAAAGGTTCCGTCGGCCACCAGGCAGAGGTCCAGCGCAGCGGAACCGAGACGCCGGACGTCAGCAAACCCGTCCATGAGCTCAGCGAGCCCGGCCGACTGGTCTGCGCGGGTAGCGGGATCGTAGCTGAATCCCGTAGCCAGGATGAGCCCCATTCGCCCCTGGACAGGACCTGCCAAGCGGGTGGTCTCTCCACCGACCTCCAGCCAGGCTCCTTGTCCGCGGGCAGCCGAGTAGACGCGACCCAGGGCAGGCGCGTGGACCACCCCGGCCAGCCAAACGCCGTCGGAATCGGCTACGGCCACAGAGGTGGCGTAGTAGGCGATGTTCCGGATGAAGTTGGTGGTCCCGTCCAGGGGGTCAATGGACCAGCGGTACCCGGAAGGTGTGTCCGGCCTGGTGGTGCCGTGCTCCTCGCCAGTGATGGTGTCGTGGGGCCGCTCTGCAAGGATGGCTTCGCGGACAGCGTTCTCGGCAGCGACGTCAAAGGCCGTGACCCAGTCCCCGGCCTCGCCCTTGTTGGTGGTTTCGAGCCCATCGCCGCCCGTGCCGCTGACGGAACGCTGCGCGAGCACAGCAGCACCCGCCGCAGCGGCACGTTTGGCTACTGCCAGGAGCCC
This sequence comes from Paenarthrobacter sp. YAF11_1, assembly GCF_052113445.1. Taxonomy (NCBI): domain Bacteria; kingdom Bacillati; phylum Actinomycetota; class Actinomycetes; order Micrococcales; family Micrococcaceae; genus Paenarthrobacter; species Paenarthrobacter sp. YAF11_1. The sequence continues at coordinate 373,283 of NZ_JBFRDF010000003.1, read as the reverse complement.
GTTCGCATCCGTCATTCGGAGACCGCTTCCGCCGCGTCAGCGTCAGGTGCGGCTTCGGTGTCAGGTGCGGCTTCGGTGTCCACTCCGGTGGTCGCGGGACCATTGGCGAGCAGTTCCCGGAACCCGTCCTCGTCCAGCACGGGAACTCCCAGCTGCTCCGCCTTGTCCAGCTTGGTGCCGGCGCTTTCGCCTGCCACCAGGTAGCTGGTCTTTTTGGATACGGAGCCAGAGGCTTTCCCGCCTCGGATAATGATGGCTTCCTTGGCTTCGTCCCGGCTGAAGTTGGGCAGGGTACCGGTAACAACAATGGTGAGGCCTTCAAGGGTGCGTGGCACGGACGTGTCCCGCTCGTCTTCCATCCGCACACCGGCGGCTGCCCACTTGTCTACGATCTCGTTGTGCCAGTCCACGGCGAACCACTCCTGGAGTGCCACCGCAATGGTGGGACCCACACCGTCCACGTGGGCCATTTGCTCTTCCGTGGCATTCCTGATGGCGTCCATGCTGCCGAAGGCGGTTGCCAGGGCCCGCGAAGCTGTGGGGCCCACGTGCCTGATGGAGAGCGCTACCAAAACACGCCAGAGCGGCTGCTTCTTGGCTTTCTCCAGCTCCACGAACAGTTTCTCGGTGGTGGCCGTTGGCTTGGACGGGGACTTGGCTGTGCCCTTGGTGTAGAAGTACGGAACCAGCTCATACTCGCCCGTGCCCACGCCCTTGGAGCGCTTCTCCCTGCGGATCAGGACGTCGGCCAGGTCCTCACGAGTCAGGCTGAACAGTCCCGCTTCGCTGGTCAGTGGTGGCGTCTCGGGCTCCGCCGGCTGCGTGAGGGCAATCGCAGCTTCCCACCCCAAAGCTTCAATATCGAACGCGCCACGGCCCGCGAGGTGGAACACGCGCTCACGCAGCTGCGACGGGCACGACTTCGCATTGGGGCAACGGATGTCGACGTCGCTTTCCTTGGCCGGAGCCAGCGGAGTGCCGCAGGACGGGCATTCGGTGGGCATCACGAATTCCCGGACCGGTGGATCCTGTTTGTCACGCAGGGCCAGCACGGGGCCCACAATTTCGGGGATGACATCGCCGGCTTTTCGAAGGATCACGATGTCGCCGATCATGACGCCCTTGGCCTTGACCACGTCCTGGTTGTGCAGCGTCGCCATGCCCACCGTGGAGCCGGCCACCTTGACGGGTTCCATCAAACCGAACGGAGTCACCCGGCCGGTACGGCCTACGTTGACGGCAATGTCCAGGAGCTTGGTGTGGACTTCTTCCGGCGGGTATTTGTACGCAGCAGCCCACCTTGGAACGCGGGAGGTGTAGCCGAGGGCCCGTTGGGTGGCGAAGTCGTCGATCTTGACCACAATGCCGTCGATCTCATGTGCGAGGTCGTGCCGGTGCTCGCCGTAGTGCCCGATGAACTCAAGGACCTCGTCAAAGGAGTCCAGGACCTTGAGGTATGGGCTGGTGGGAAGCCCCCATGCCTCAAGGAGTTTGTAGGTTTCGGACTGGCTCTTGGCTTCCAAGCCTTCGCGGGCGCCGATGCCGTGGACGTACATGCTGAGGGGCCGTTTGGCGGTTTCTGCAGGATCCTTTTGGCGCAGCGAGCCAGCGGCCGCGTTCCGGGGGTTGGCTAGCGGGGCTTTGCCGGCGGCCACGAGGGTCTCGTTGAACTCGACGAAGGCCTTGGAGGGGATAAATACCTCACCCCGGATTTCGACTTCAGAGGGATACCCGGATCCGTTGAGTTCGCGTGGGATTTCCTTGATGGTCAGGACGTTGTGGGTGATGTCTTCACCAGTTGTGCCATCGCCGCGCGTGGCCGCACGGACGAGCTTGCCTTCGCGGTAGAGGAGGTTCACGGCGAGGCCGTCGATCTTCAACTCGGTCAGCCAGGCGATGGGCGGAACGGAGTCTCCGAGCTTGGCCACGGAGGATTCTGCCTTCCGCACCCAGGCCTCAAGCTCGTCCAAGGAGAAGACGTCATCCAGGCTGTACATCCGTTGCAGGTGCTCCACGGCAGCGAACGCCGAGGAGACCTCGCCGCCTACTTCCTGCGTGGGAGAGTCATTCGAGACAAGCTCCGGGTGGAGTGCTTCCATCTCCTCCAGGCGACGGTACAGTTCGTCAAACTCGGCGTCGGATACCGTGGGTGAGTCTTCCTGGTAATAGGCATACCGGTACTTGCGGACGAGGTCGGCCAGTTGCTCGTACTCATCGCGCAAAGACTCCGAAGGTGGGGTCCCCTCTGCTTCCACGACGGCTGCAGCCGCCTGTTCGCCTGTGGTTTCTACCGGATTTGCAGTTTCTGGTGTGCTCACACGTCTATCTTGCCGCAAGCCAACGACATTTTTGCGGCGGAGCTAATGCGACGAGAGCCGGTTCTTGCTCCACAGCGCAAACGCCAGGCCGCCCAGGCCCACCAGGAGAACGCCGCCCAGGATGCCGAAAAGGCCCAGCATGTTGGGGCCGGAGATGGACGTGCTGGCCATGGCGGCGGCCTGCGTCTCCTTGCCCTTGTCCACAGGGGTGTTCCAGTTGGACGACGTGGAAGGACTGGGGCTGGCTGAGCTGGGAGTCGCAGAAGGAGAGGCCGACGGCGTTGCTGAGGCCACGGTCGCCTCGGGGGTGGGCGTGGGTTCGGACGGGCCCGACGCCGGACCGGTCACCCGGGGTGCCACGGTGACGAACTGGGTGACGGCAGGCTGGGGTGCCTGGACAGGCGGTTCGGGAGCGGCCGGTGCAGGTGCAGGAGCTTTCTGCGTTTCGCGGACACGGGTCGGTTCGGGCTTGGACGTGGGCTTCTTGTCCGGTTCAGGAGCCAGCGCAGGCTGGGTCGGCGACGGGTCGTCAGCTCCCTCGGTGGGGGCACAGGAGAGCTTCCCGTCGCACGGAGCAGCGTGGACGGCGGCAGCAGGCGCCAACAGCAGACCAGCGGTAAGAAGAACGGCAGGGACAACGGAGTGTCGCATAAAAGTAACCTCAGCTGGGGCGTTGGGGCGCCGCCAGTTTTCAAGAAGTTCGGGTGTTTTGTGAAATCCTCCTACATCCCCCGCGCTGCGGCAAATCCTACGTTCGGTTCTCTGGTGGCATGGCGATCTGCAGTTTGCGTACCTTGCCACGTCCAACAATGTATCCACGGCCGGGAATGAAGTCGGTGCTGATCCTGCCCAAGGAGGTGTTGAGGAGGCTGTCGCCCTCCACGTCTCCCGGGTTGAGCAACAGTCCACGGCGCCCGGACTTGAACGGCTGTGCCAACGACCAGGCCTGGGACCAGGTGGACGTTTCAGACTCGCCCACCACCCATTGATCGGCCTTGATGGCCGCCGTGACCAGGCGGCCAACCCCTGATTCTGCCAATGTATCCGTGAACTCGGTGAGGCCCTCGATGAAAATGGCCATGCTGCCCGGGTTGTCCGAGGCTTTGTCGATCAGGTCATCCACGACATCGGAAACCTCGTCCGGGCCTACCAGCGAACGGCTCCAAATGTTCAGGGACGCAACAGCGGAACGGCGCGAGCCGATGTAGATCAGGTCTGTCCGCGGGTTGGAGCGGCGCAAGGCGTACGCCAGGGTCACCAGCGCCACCGAACGTCCGGCACCCGGAGGACCCGCGAGGAGGAGCGATCCCTTGGCGGCGATGGCCGCGGAACCCAATGTCTCGTCGTCGACACCAATAACGGGGTTGTCCGGAGAGCCGGTGGGCAGGATGTCCAGGTCCACCAGCTCCGGGAGGCGCTGGATTTGCGGTGCTTGCTCGAGTCCTTGACGGACCATGGCCTGGCTGAGCTTGGCCACTTCGCGCGCCTGCAGTGCCAGGTTTGAGTTGCCACCCAGCACGGCCAGCTGGACTTCGAGTCCGTCCAGCAACCCACGCCCGGGAGGAGATGCGGCGTTGAGGACATCCTTGGGGACGTCCAGGGTCATGTAGTCGTCTTCGGAGCTGAGGCGCAGGACCAACCGCTTCTGGATGGAAGCAAGGAGCGACGCCGGAACAGAGTTGGTGCGGTCACCGCTGACGACCAGGTGGATGCCCAGGGGACGTCCGTCGGTGGCCAGTGTCAGGAAGATGTCCCACAGAGCGGACAGCTTGCTGTACTCGTATCCTTCCCGGAAGGAGGACATGCCATCGACCAGGATGAAGATGCGCTTCTCGTCCGGTCGGTTGGCCAACTGCCGGTACTCCACGATCGTGGAGGCCCTGACTTCGGCGAACCGGGCAGCGCGGTCGTCGGCTACTTCCTTGAGCCAGCGGAGCAGGCGGCCAACGCGTTCGACGTCGTCGCCGTTGATGATTTCACCAACGTGCGGGAGCCCGTCCAGCATCTTCAGGCCGGAGGAACCGCAGTCGATGCCGTAAACATGCACCGGGCCACCGCGGGGTGTGACTGCGGCAGCGATGGCAATACTGCGCAGCGCAGCCGATTTTCCGGATCCACCCGTACCGTAGACGGCCATGTTGCCGTCCTTGTCCGGTTCGTAGAACACGGTGGGCTGGTCCTGGTGGGCGGGATCGTCCGCGACGCCCAACAGGAGCCGCTCATCCGTCCGCGGATTCGGGAGCTTGGAGAAGTCGTAGGTGGTGGCCAGTTCGTTGAGCCACGGCTTCCGGGGAGGCTCGATGGAGAGGACGTCCGCGGCACGGATGATGTTTTCCGTCATCCGGGCGATGTCGTTCGGCCCCGCGGGTTCTTCCTCTACTTGGGCCACCAACGGCGGTTCCCAGGTGGGCCCGGACCCGAAGGCCATCTCCACGATGTCGATTCGCGGACGCTGGGGTTTCTCGGTGGTCCAGCCACCGGCATATCCGGTCTGGAAGCCTTGGATCCGCCCGGGGCCGGTCTTCGCGGCGCCACGGCCCGGAATGGAGGGGTCGAAATAGGCGGCAGTGGGAACACCAAGAATGTCCACGGCATCCACTTCATCGGCCATGCGCAAAGCGACGCGGAGGTTGGTGTTGGCACGCAGGTTGTCTTTGATGACACCGGCGGGCCGCTGGGTGGCAAGGATCAGGTGCAGGCCCAGGGAACGGCCACGGGCAGCGACGTCCACCACGCCGTCCACGAACTCGGGAACTTCCGTAGCCAGCGCCGCAAATTCGTCCACGATGATGATCAGGTACGGTGGGGCCTCGGGATCGGCTTCGCGTTGCAACGCCAGCAGGTCCTTGGCTTTCTTGCGGTTCAGGAGCCGTTCCCGATAGTGCAGTTCGGCACGCAGGGAGGTCAGCGCACGGCGGACCAGGTGCGGGGACAAGTCCGTGACCAGGCCCACGGTGTGGGGCAGGTGGAGGCAGTCCGCGAATGCTGCGCCGCCCTTGTAGTCCACGAACAGGAAGCTGACACGGTCCGGGCTGTATGCCGCGGCCATGCCCATCACCCAGGACTGGAGGAATTCGGACTTGCCGGCACCGGTGGTTCCGCCCACCAGCGCGTGGGGTCCCTCGTTCTTCAGGTCGAGGTAAAACGGTTCCACACCCTTGGAACCAACCAAAGCCCGGAGGCTGCCGCTGTCCTTGCGGTTGGGCACGGACGAGGCGTGCACCGAGTTGTTTTCCTGCCATCGCTCGGCCACAGCCTGCGGGTTGTCCATCAATTCCTTGCCGATCAACGTGGCGTAGGAAACGGCGCGCGGGAGGTCGGAGTCGTCGTCGAGCGGGTTTCCGACGTCCACCAGCGGCGACATCATGCGGGCCAGTTGGGTGGCGAGGTCCGCATCGAGGCTTTCGCAGCTCACGGGATAGGTGTGGCGGCCCAGGCGGACCTGGCCTGTGGTGGTGCCGTGATCGCCGTCGACGGAAAGGAAGTCGCGGCATGCTGCGGGGAGGGACTGTACGTTGGCGGCCACCCACATGATGTGCACGCCGTAGTCCGGCCCGCGTTCCACCAAGCGCGTGAGGCGTCCGCGGTCCACGGGGGCATCGTCTTCGACGATCACCAGGACGGCGGGCACAACAGGGGCTGGGATTTCTTCGTGCTCGTTCTTGAGCCCGGGGCGATGCTGCGGACCCGGTTCCTTGGCCATGGACTCGCGCTCTTCCACGAGGCTTTCCAAGCGGGACAACAGGGCAGCACCGGCGCCAGGGCCTGCGGCGAGGTGGTCACCGGACAGCGGGCTGTGGCCTGAACCGACGTGCGGGAGCCATTGCAGCCAGTCCCAACGTTCACGGGAGCGCGCCGAGGTAAGCGAGGTCAGGACCACTTCTGCAGGCGAGTGGAGACCTACCAGTTGGAGCACCATCCCGCGGGCAACATCATCCACCACGCTGCGGTCCCCCGCCACGCCGAACGATCCGGAGGTCCGCAGTTGGGAAACAATGGGCACGCCCTCGATGACCCGGACCTGCTGTAGGCATTCCTGGATTTCCCGCATGTACTGCGGTTCGGTTTCGTTGGCGCCCGGCTCGTCGAAGGGGATGCGCGACGGTGCGGAGCCCAGCCCGAAACGGACGCCCAGGAAGTGCTGGTGCTCGGGACGGTTGGTCCACAGCAACGGGCCAAGTTTGTAGATCGCGTCCACGGTATCGCTGACGGAGGGCGCTTCCTGGAGCCTGACGGCGCGCTCGATGTTCTGTTGGCGGTCGATGTCCTCACGGAATGCCAGCATGGCGGCCTTGAACTGCTTGTGGCCTTCCTTGGCCTGGCGCTTGCTCTGCATCTTGTGGTCCACGTAATGCCCCACGATGAACAGCGGCATCATGGCCATGAAGAGAACAGAGAGCAGGTTCTGGGTGACGGCAAAGAGCACGCCGCCCATCAGCAGCGGCGCCACCAGCATGATGTAGGGGAACGGCTGGTGCTCGGGGCGCTTCGGACCCGCCGGCGGCACGCGTTTGGGCGATTCGAACCTCGGCAGGACCCGCGGTGACCGGTTGAAGTCCACCAACGGCGACGACGGACCACCGCTGTGGTTCCGGGACAATGCCACCACACCAACGCTGGTGTCGCCCAAAGTGACCGTGTCCGAGGATTGCAGCGTCGCCCGCGTGACGGGCAACCCGTCCATGAGCAGCCCGTTGGCAGAGTTCGTATCCACGATCTCCACGGTCTCGCCCACGGTGACGCGGGCGTGACGCTTGGACGTCAGGGGGTCGGAAAGCCTGATGTCGGCGTCCCTGTCCCGGCCGATGTAGCTGGTGCCGAAAGGCAGCGAAAATTCGCGCCCGACGTCGGGCCCTGACATGACGCGCAACGTCGCCGCTGCCGGTCCCCTGTTTCCGCCGTTGGCGTGGCCGTTCGAGGCAAACTGTTCACTGACCTGCGCGAGCGAGACCTTGGAACCGGGCCGCAAGCCGGACTCCAGCAAGTTGTCGGTCGGCCGCAGGACGTGTCCGGACAGGCCACCGCCAACAAACGCTTCGTCCACGCTGATGGACAGGTTCGACGGCGGTTCGGTCCCCTTGCGTACGGGGTCGGCGGCCCAGAGCTCCGTGGCGATGTCAGCAACGGTGGCACGACCATCCACCGTCACGGCGAGGTCCTTTGCTTCTGCAGGATCGCGCCGCAAGGTCAGGCGAAACTTCATCCTTCGTCGACTCCAGTCATTTTTTCAAGGAGGTGCAAATCGGCCGGGGTCACCAGATGCGAGGTCACTGCGTGCTCCACCAAGCGGGCACGGCGGTTGGTGGCGAGTTTCCCGGCACCACCGCGCAAACCAACCACTCCCACGCGGTCCAGTTTGTCGCACACGTTATCCAGCTTGCGGTTGAACCGTGTCAGGGCCCAACCCAGCCGTTTGGCGGCCTCCGCCGAAGAAGGAATGGCGCTGAAACCAGTGCCATCACGTCGCAGCATTGGTTCAGCCAAGGCAACGATCAGGGCCTTCTGCGAGTCCGTGAAGACCACAGGGCCAATAGTGGTGTCCCCCGCCTGGTCCTCTTCGCGGGCCTCATGCCGGAACGACGGCGTCTTCAAGTGGACGGCGAACTCATACGTCGTGGGCCCGGCCGTAAAGATCACGTTGGTGTGGCTGAAGACCAACGGGATCCTGGCACCGGGCGCAAGCCAGGCCTGCATTCCGCCCGAACCATCCGCGATGGTGGCAGACAACATGCTGCCAACGTTGCTGAGCCACCACATGCCGTCGTAACGGGCGATCTGCAGGAAGCGTCGGTGAAGGTACGGGTTGTCGTCGACCTCCAGGTCGCCTTCGCGACCAATGTCAAAGACGTCTTCGTCGGATGGTTCGTACCATTCCCCACAGAAATCTATTGCTAGATCCCCCATGATCTGTGCCTCCTCAGTCGGCAATAAGTAAGTGTCATATGCCGGCTACTCTTCCAGGCAGGCGATGGAATCCGGACCGCCGGGTGATGCCGAGCCGTCAGCCCTGACGATGATGACCTGCACGCAGATTGGCTTCTCGGTGGTGCTGGAAAGGAGCGCCCAGCTGGCCAGGGTCGACTCATACGGACCCTCGGACTTTGCAGACTTTGTACGCCACTTGAAAGTGTCACCCGGCTTGAGCTCCACGTAGTCCCACCGGAAGAAGATCAGCGGCGGACCAGTACCGCCAGTCTGCACTTCAGGGTGAAGCCCCTGTACGTCAGGAACACTGCCGTCGCTCAGAGCATCAGCAGGCGGCTTGCTCGCTGATTCGGTGGGTGCCACCTTAGGCTGCGCCTGGGCGCCCAAAACCACGCCCACCACGATGGCGACTACCAGGACCACCGCACCTGTTGCGGCGAGCCAGAGATTGCGCTTGCTGTGGTCGGCGGGAGCACCATCCTGCGAATCCTGCGAAGCGGGAGCATTGGAGCGCCTGACCGTAGCGCCGGAGTCGTCCTGTGCAGTGGTGGACTGCCAGCCGCGCAGGACGGTGGACTCCCCCGTGTCCTGTTCTACGGGAGCCGGGCCGGACGGGGCAAAGTACGGTCCTTGGGGCGGCGCGTGGAACACCGGCGGGGCGGCCTGCGGGGGCTGGGCCGGTTGGGCAGGCTGCGTCGTCCGCGCGGGCTGCGTCGGTGACGATGTGGTGCCCGGAACGGTGGAAGGAAACGTCCGGGCCGGGAAGGTGGGGGCCGAACCGGTGGTGGCCGTACCGGAAGCATCGGGGTCGATCGCCGCGATGCTCCGAACCCGGGTTTCCTCGAAGTTGTCGTCCGGGTGCTGCTCATCGCCGTGGCCGGGTTCTTCGAGGACTTCGAAGGGCGTTACCGACAAGTTCAGCTCGGTCTGGATCCGCTGGAGCGCCAGCGCGAAAGCATGCGCCGACGAGTAGCGCGAGTCGGGAGACTTGGCCATGGACGTGGCCAGGACCAACTCCAGGGATTCCGGGACGTCGGCCCGGCCCAGCCTGGGCAACGGCGAGTTGGTGATACGGGAAATCAGTTCCCGCTGCGAGTTGTCCTGCCCGGGCAGCACGAACGGTGAACGACCGGCCAGCAGGGTATAAAGTGTGGCGCCCAAGGCCCAAATGTCCACGGGAACCCCGTCCACCGCGCCACCCCGGAACTGCTCGGGCGGCGACCACGGAATGGACATGCCGGCGTCGTCCTCGGTGTCGGCACCAATGGTGCCGGAGATACCAAAGTCCGTCAGTGCGGGACGGTTGTAGTCGGTGACCAGGATGTTGGCCGGTTTGATGTCACGGTGGACGATGCCGGCCCGGTGGGCTGTCTCGACGGCGGACGCCACCTGGATGCCGACGGCCAGGACCTCGTCCACGCTGAAGCGCTGACGGCGGTAGCGGACATCGAGGCTTGGCCTGGAGCAGTACTCCATGGCGAGGTAGGAGTGTCCGCTCTCCGTAATCTCGGCTTCGAAGATCGTCACGATGTACGGGTGCGACGACAACTGCGCCATCAGGTTCGCCTCAGACTCGAAGCGCCGGCGTGCGCCCTCGGTCTTCAGGTCTGACAGCAGCACTTTGACGGCCACTTTACGACGGGGCCGGTCTTGCTCATACAGGTAAACATCCGAGAATCCACCAGAGCCCAGCAGGCTGACGTACTGGAATCCCGGAATGGGTGGAGGGGGCGCGGGGGGCCTCTTGGAACTCAAAGAATCTCCTCAAAACGCAATGAAATGTCGTCACCCAACTCGGCGATATCGCCGTCCAGCAGAATGGCCATTTCGTTTTGGGCAAGGCGGCGGGGGGCCTGGCCTTCCCTGATCAATACTGTTCCGTTGGTTGCCTTCAGGTCGCACAACATGACGTGCCAACCCTCCAGCCTGACCTCGACGTGGGAACGGGAGATGTCCCCTCCGGGACTCTCCACCTGCACCAACCTGGGCATGGTGCCGCCTTGGACGCGGGAAACGGAAGGTTGCCGTCCAATGATCAGCGACTGGTCAAGATCGATCAGCTCGCCCGTGGAAAGGCGCATGCGGCCAAGACGCGGACGTTGGACCTGCTCGGCATCGCCGGATAGTGCCGTGCCGCAGACAGAACACTGCGGATACGTGGGGGGATTCGCGTGCCCTTGAGAACACACCCGCGCCAACACGCTTGGCCCATTGGCAACCGCAGCGTCCGGGGCCGTCGATGCCGGTTTGGCCGCGTCCTCGTTCCCGGCAGCCAGGCTGCTCTTCATGATGGTCTGGCCGTCATGGTCTGAATCTTCGTCGACGACACCTGCGGACGGTGCAGGGGGCCAGCCGCCCGGAAGCTGCGGGGCAGGGACCACGCTGGGCTGTGACGGGGCCGAGCCTGCGGACGGCACCGATCCTATGGACGGAGCAGCGGGCGGGCTCGAATGCGCGGGTGCTGCACTGCCTGCATCTGCTGCTGCGGAGCTGCTCCGCAGCCAGGGTACGGAATCGATCAGACCCGTCCCTTGGGTAGCCGGGAGTTGCCCTGCTGGAGATTGCATGGCTGGAGGTTGCGCTAATGGCACAGGGGTCTGTTGGGCCGGAACTGAAGATCCCGGACCCTGCGCTTCTTCATCAGGTGCTGCAGGCATGGGCGCCGGAGCCACCGAAGCACCCGGCGTTTTTGACACTGGGGCATCGTGGTCGTCGGAGTCGTCCTCTGCCCGGACGGCAGCATCCTCGATAGTGCGCATCACCGTCTTATCCCACAGGTGATCGTAGTTGGTGGTGTTTTCCAGCGTGGGGACCAACGGATCGGTGGTGCTGGTGTGGACGGGTTCCCCGGACTCTTCGAGAGCCTCCGTCGCGATTGCATTCTGCTCGCCTGGATCTGCAGAGGTCTCTCCCGCCGAAGCAGGCGCCGGTGAAGCATCTCCATCCGCCGAAGGCAGGCCGGCGGCGGGCTCGTCAGCGGCGGACTCGGCTGAGGACTCTTCTCCGAAATCAGGTTCTCCGGCACTCCCAGAAGCCGCAGGTTCACCGGAAGGTTCATCGCCGGGAGCTGACTCCGTCCCCAGCCCCAAGTGGCCCGGAGCGATGGTCAGGCCAAGGTCCGTCTCCGTATAACCGATCATGGTTTCGTCGGAAACCTTGTCCGGGACGGCATGCTGGTTTCCGTCGTTGGCCGGCTCTTCCAACGGAACGACTGCTGCATGGATCACGGGACCCGCGGCGGGGCCGGGTTCGCCGGGAGCGGCTTCGAGTACTGACAACAGCACCACGCCCTCCGTCAGGGGCAGACTGTTCAACGGCATGCCGGAGGCGGAACCGCCCCCGATCCGGAGGCTGTAGGAAGTTGCGCCTGCGATCCTGCGCTCCGTCCAGGTGGTGACGTCACGGCCGGTGAGCTGTTCGGCGCCCGATTCCAACTCGACCAGCAATTCGAGATCTCCACGGAGGAAGACGCGGAGCGCATCCTTGGCGTCGATGATCCCGAACGGCGGGATGCGGCTCAGCGAAACACCGAAGGCGTCCGTCACCTCGTGAAGGACCTCGTGGGCCTCGGGAGCGGATGCGAGCAACTCCCAGACGGTATCGATCAGCGCGTGCGGTGTATCCGGTCCGAGGAGAACCACGGTTCCGTTCCGCACAACGCCGAACCAGTCGCCTTGCTGGTAGCGGGTCAGCGAAAGGTTACTGCTTACCATCGGCGCCTTCCTCCTGGTCCGCCCCGGAGACAACGTCCGTGCCGTTCACCCACGCCCGCGGGAGGGTGTCCTCTTCAACCTCGGAGACAACCTCGGGCCGGGGCGCAGTGGTGGCGATGCCGGCATCGTTCAAGACGTTCTTGGCGTCCACCACGATGACAGTGACGTTGTCCCGGCCACCGCTTCGCAGGGCGGCCTGGATCAGGGCATCCACGGCATCCTGCGGATGGGCGACGGTGCTGAGGATGCGGAACATGTGGTCATCGCCCAGTTCGCCATTGAGGCCGTCGGAGCAGATCATGATCCGGTCACCTTCCTGGATGGGAAGCAACCAGAAATCGGCCTCGGTCTCATCGCCGGTGCCCAGGGCACGGGTCACTACGTGGCGGCGGGGATGAACGGTTGCCTGCTCCGCGGTGATGTCCCCGGAATCCACCAGTTCCTGCACCTCGGAGTGGTCCACGCTGACCTGCGTGAACTCCCCTTGGCTGAGGCGGTAGGTCCTGGAATCACCGATGTTCATCACCAGCCAATAGGGCAGCCCCATCTGTTCCACCACCACCGCGCCGGACAATGTGGTTCCGGCGCGCGCTCCCGTGGCGTTGCGGATGGCTGCGTCAGCCCTCAACAGGCAGGCCTGCAAATCCGCTGCGGATGCGGTTCGTACACCAGCAGCAAGTTCGGGCGCACTGCCCAAGGCCCGGACGCACATGCCGCTGGCAATTTCACCGGCCTCATGTCCGCCCATGCCGTCTGCTACCGCAAAGACGGGGTCTGCAGCGATGAACGAATCCTCATTTAATTCACGGCGCAGGCCGCGGTCCGTGCCGTAGCCGTAGCTCAGGCCAAAGGATGACCCGCCTGAAGGGGCACCGGCTTCGGCATTGGCAGGGGTGGCCGGTTGTGAATTCATGCTTGTCCTAGGTGGAAGGAACGGTCCCCAAAGTGAACGGTGGAACCGGGACGGACCAATACTGCCTGGCCCGGATGGAGCCGCGTCTGGAGACCGTCGGGCGTGGTGATGGCGGTGCCGTTGGTGGAGTTTCGGTCAGTGACCCAGACGCCATCGCCATCCACCCGCAAATGCAGGTGGGTTTTGGAGATGGACCGGCCGGGATCGGCAACCGGCAACAGTTGTTCCACCGCTTCCCCGGGCTGCGCATCCGGGTTCCTTCCAAGCAGGACCGAACCGCCGAGTTGGACGTCCTGGCCGTCATCGATCCGGATCCGGAGGACCGCTTGTGCCCGCGCGGTGCCGGGGCGCATCTGGGTGCGCTCCACGTCGTCGTCGGGGTGGCCGGCAAAGCCGGCAGCCGGCGCGGACGGTTGCTGGATGACCTGCGGCTGCGGCGTCACGGGAGCCAATTGTTGTGCATTGGTCGTTGGCCGTGGTGCCGATGGCGGACGCCACTGGTTGGGGTCATGGGAGGGCTGCTGGGCTGCGGGCACCTCAGGGGTCATCTTCGCGGGTGCGGACTGTCCAAGGCCGGCAGGAGTGACAGCAGGGGAAGCGGCAACAGAAGGAGTGACACCGGATGCCGTGGCACCAGTCGTTGCGCCGGTGGGCACTGGAGAAGCCACCGGCTGCACGGGCGGCAGATCCATGGGCGCGAAACTGTAGGGGCCCTGGATGCCACCCGTGGCCACAGGGTTGCGGCCTGCGTGGACGTCGAACACCAATGACTTCGCGGCTTTGTCGTGCCAGCCGCGCAGCTTGCCGTCCTTGTCCCAGGCATTGGAGACCACCACGAGGATGGCCCACACAACACCCAGGAGCATCAGTGGAAGCCCGATCCACAGCACCAGGGTGATCAGGCCAAGGGCAGAAAGAACCACCGAGGTGATCCCGCCGAGGAGCAGGACGCCGCCGGTGATGATGCCCCGCACAAAAACGGCACCGGCACCGGGAGCGTACCCCTCAGCGTCTGAGCTGCGGATTCCCATGAGTTGGTTGCCAACGGTGTTGCCGGACTTGGCCTCGAGCGCCAGCAGCAGGAAGATGTAGACCACCGTCACGCCGAGGCCGATGCTGCCCAGGAGGACCAGCAGGCCCGTGTCATAGACAATGAAGCCGTTCCTGCGGGTTTGCGTGATCCCCGCGATGCCAATGGCAAAGGTGGTGGCCAGGACTGCAATGGGACCAAGCCAGTCCAGCACGGCAGCGCCCAGCCTCTTGCCTGCAGATGCGGGCACCAAGTGGAGCTTGGTGGTCATGGTGGTCCCTCCCCCTGGCCCAGTGATACGGTCCGGCGCCGTGGTGGTTCCCGGAGGCGCCGGGTGCGCCGGCGACGCCGGGGCCGACACTACCGCGATACTACCGGGATCGGGCAGGCCCTGCCGGGTCGCGAACTCCAAAGCCGCCCTTTGGGCGTGGTTGATGTTCCCCTCCTTGCGGGCTCCACGGTTGCTCAGCGGGGATCCGCACTGCGTGCAGAACGTCGCCCCGGGAAGGACCGCATGCCTGCAGGCCGGGCAAAGTTCGGCCTCATTATTCATTCGTGGTGTCCTTCTTGAACGGCAAGGTGAAGCGGCGGCGCGTCGAGGGGGCGGAGGTTGCCTGGTTCTGGCGCCGGAGGGCAGCCCGCCCATCCGACAGCAAGGACCGTGGCGAGAACCGGGCCTGCTGCCGCTTCCAGAAACCGACGCTTCCCGTGATGTCGGTCAAGGACGAATCGACAATCTCCCAATAGTTCTTGACCTCGTCCTCGCTCGGTTGGCCAGCGCCAAAGACTGCGGCGTCGGCGCGGTGGGCCAGCATCGTGGTGGTGCCGCCGGCGTTCGGGAACGCCTCCGAGATGACGGTGGCCGATTCACGCCGCGTTGACTTCGTGTCGATCGAGGCGCCCATGTCGGTGGCCAGGCTGATCACTTCATTCCACCCACCGCCGACCCGCTGGGCAGGGTGGCCATCGCGGAAACGTGCCTTCCGGCGTCGTGCCTTCAACAGGAGGATGAGCAGCAGCGGCAAGGCTAGTATCCCCAAGGGGATCAGCGCAACACCAATGGCTGCCAACAGCGGTCCCCAGAACAGCCAGGGGTTGTTCTTCTTCTCGTCAGCGTCCAAGGCGTCCGGTGTGGAGTCCGGCGGCAGGTCGGCGGGTTCCTGCGGCGGGGGCGGCGGTTGCAGCACCTGCGGCTTGGGCTTGGACTTGTTCTCCGGGTCCGGCGGGATGGGCACGTTGTCCTTGGGCGGGGTGGGATCGAAGGCAACCCAACCGACGCGGTCAAAGGCCACCTCGACCCAGGCGTGGACGTCCTTGCCGGTGATCTTGATATCGCCGGCACCGTTTTCGGGGCTCTTGGGATCCGGGTAGAAGCCCATGACCACCCGCGACGGGATGCCGAGGTGCCGGAGCATGAGGGACATGGAGACGGCGTACTGTTCGTCGTCGCCCAGCATCTGCTTGGCGGAGAGCATGTTGCGAACACGTGCGGCGCTGTGGCCGGGGAGGCTCGGAAGCTGTCCCTCAGTCACCAGGCCATTGCTGAACGCACCGCTCTTCTGGAAATGCGCTTCGATCTGCCGCACGCGGTCAATGGCTGTCGGCGCATCGGCGGACAGTTCATTGGCCTGCGAGGCAATAATCGGCGGCACTTCCTGCGCCTCGGGCAGCGTCAGCTTCGCGAAGTCGTACTGCGTCAACTGGCCGTGCTCCAGGGTGCCGGGGTCGGAGACCTGGACTGTGTAGTTCTCGCCCTTGGCCAGGCCCTTGGTGGTGACCGCGGTGTCTGTGCCGGCGTTGAAATAAAGACCCGATGCCGCTCCGGACGTATCCGCGAAACTCATGCCGGTGGTGTGCCGGCCGCCCGGAACGAAATAGCCCTGGTAGTCCTCAACAGTGATGTCCAACGTGTAGTTGGTGC
Organism: Paenarthrobacter sp. YAF11_1; assembly: GCF_052113445.1. Taxonomy (NCBI): domain Bacteria; kingdom Bacillati; phylum Actinomycetota; class Actinomycetes; order Micrococcales; family Micrococcaceae; genus Paenarthrobacter; species Paenarthrobacter sp. YAF11_1. The sequence continues at coordinate 357,463 of NZ_JBFRDF010000003.1, read as the reverse complement.
CTTTCACCGGGCTCCCGGTGTCAGCCAGCGTATTGAGCGAGCGGGCGTCTCCCACCTTGCTGAAGTTGCCGGAGCTGTTGGGATCCATGGTGTAGTTCAGGCCGTTGAAGGCATCCAGTGCGGCCAGGCGCACACGAGCATCCTTGGGCAAGCCCTTAACCGTGAACAGCGTGCTGTCCTTCTCGTCCTTGACGAAGTTCCGGAAGCTCGCCAAAGGAGTGATGTAGTCGCGGGGATCGAACGGCGGGACGATCGTGTTGCGCAGCACTTTCCGGTCGTCGCTGGCGGTGACAATCGGCGACGCGATGGCGGTGACGCCGACGGCGACGGCGATCACGGCTGCAGCAGTCCCCAACCGGCGGAGCTGGCCGCGGCGCGCTGTGCCGGCGTCGGAATCCGGCCTGTTGGCCGAAACCGTCTTGGTGCTCCGCTGACGAAGGACGTCGCGGCGGAACGTCGCCCACACGATCGAGACAATGGTCAGGGAGACGCCGCGCTCCACGTTGAGGAAGCCGGCGCTGGTGCTGAAGGCGATACCCGTCACGAACAATGCCAGCACAGGCAGCAAAGGCCAGTACGGGCTCTTCAGCCGCCAGGTCAGCAGGCCGGCGGCCAAGGCGGTCAGCAGCGAACTGAGGAACGGCACTATGAGCATGCCGTTGGCCGTGCCCACTGGAACGCCGACCGTCAGCATGTCCTTCCAGGCAAACACCACGCCCAGCAGCAGTGTCCGCAACGAATCGAGGCTGGGGAGGACGCCGAAGACCGCTGAATCGGGGACGGCCAGGGCGGAACCAAACAGCATGTAGGCGCCGAAGGTCACGGCGGCAGTAATCAGCAGGCCCAGGCGAAGATGGGCGTTCAGGACCGCGATGCCCAGTCCAAGCAGCACACCGCCCAGGCCGGCCATCAGATAGTGGGGGTCTCCCCCGAAACTCAGGCTGAATCCGAGGACTCCCAGGAACAGCAACACCACCAAGGCACCGCAGTCCACGGCGAAGTGCCACAGCGGGCGGCCATCGGCAAAGATCGACCCTCCGCCCGCTCGGTTGACGCGGCCTGTCGACCTTGATCCTTTGGCGGCACGGGGACGCACGCGGAGGTTCGGTGCGGTGCTCATGCTGCCGCCTTTCGAAGAACAATGGCCAGATCGTCCAGGTCGCCGACAGTGAGGACCGTCAGGTCTGCGATGTTGGCTCTCGTCGGCGCCGCGCCGGGTTGGACACGCACCGCCAGGCTGCGGACCCCGGGAGGCACCGACGCCGCACAGGTGCGGAGCTGGGTGGCAGTGACGTGACTGCCCACGACGAAGAACACCACGGAGGCGTTCGGGACGGCGTCGGACAGGTTCCGGGCGAGGTCGACGGCGGTCTTCCGCATCGGCGCCCCGACAATCCGGGTGGCATCGTCCAGCAGGTTGCGGCCGGTTTCGCAGCGGAGCGGTCCCTTTTGGGTCAGGACGTCCAAATCGCGCTGTTCACTGATGGCCTGGCGGCCAATGGATGCCGCCACTGAGATGGCCATTTCGAACTCCGGTTCGGAGTCGTATTCGTCAGTGTTGATGGAGAGTGCAATGGCGAGGTGTGCACGTCGGGTTTCTTCAAATTGGCGGACCATGAGCTTGTTGGTCCGCGCTGTGGTCTTCCAATGGATGTGGCGCCGATCATCGCCGGGCACATAATCACGCAGGGCATGGAAAGAGACATCGGCGCTGGACAGCTCCGTGGTGGGCATGCCTTCGAGGTCGCGGATGAAGCCCGCGGCCGAGCTGCCCAAGGACACCGTGCGGGGATGGACAAACAGGTCCACAGGTTCCGTCCACATCACGCGTCGGCGGAGAAGGTGGAGGGGGTCGGCGCGGACCGAGCGAACCGGACCAACCACGATCACTGCGCGCCGGGCCGTGGGGATGGTGAACAGGTCCTCATGCACCTGCGCCGGCTTCATGCGCGGCAGGTGGAACACCGCGGTGTTGGATCCCACCGGAAGCTCCAGTGCTGCGGGCAACAACGGCCTGGTGGAGACGTTGGACACGGCAATGCTGCCCACGGCGTCGTCACCCACAGCGACGCGGGTGCGGGCGAGGTCCAGGACCACGCCGTACGCGGAGCGGCCCACAATGAACGCGATGGCCAGGACAAACAACAGGAAAGCCACCATCGCCGCGGACTTCGCTTCCTGCCAGCCCCAGGCCTGTCCTGCCCACCAGAGCCCGATCGCAGCAGCCAGGACCACCCAGCCCAGCAGGCTCACCACGGCGAGGACCGGCCACACGAACTTCAGCCACAGTGCCCGGACGTTGCGCCAAGCAGGCGAGAGGAACTCGCCGGCTGTTCCCGCGGCTTCGGCCCACACGGCGGCCGGGTGCAGGGAACTGGGTTTGCGCGCTTTCCCGGGACGGCCAGGGCGGCTGCCTGGTTCGTTGCGGGATGTGCGGGCGCCGCGAATCTTGCCGCTCACAGCGGCCGTTGCGCGCTTGAACGAGTCAGCAGCCCTGGTCAGGGGTGTGCTGGAGGACATGTGGAGGCCTTTGTTTGAACTGGGGTGCAGGTGGGGGGGAAGCGGGTTAGCTGCGGCCTGGCTAAGCGGTGGCGCGTTGCTGCGGGGCGGCGACGTCGGCGAGAACGCGGGTGAGGACCACGTCAGGCGTTGCACCGGAGAATTCCGCCTCAGGATCCATCACCAAACGGTGGGTCCACACCACGGGTGCCAGTTCCTTGATGTCATCCGGAAGCACGAAGTTGCGGCCCTGGCCCGCGGCCCACACCTTGGCGGCACGAACCATGGCAAGTGCACCACGCACCGAAACACCAAGGCGGGTCTCGGAGGCGTTGCGGGTCTCCTCGCACAGGCGGGAAATGTACTCCAGCACGGCCGTGTCCACGTGGGTGGTGGCCGCAAGGTCTGCCATATCGGCCACGGCCTGGGTGGTGATGAGCGGGGTGAGCTCCTTGGACCGGTCCTTCAGGTTGGCCCCGCCCAGCAACCGCACCGTGGAGGCGTGGTCCGGGTAGCCGATGGACGTCTTAATCAGGAAGCGGTCCAGCTGTGCTTCCGGCAGGCGATAGGTGCCTGCCTGCTCGATCGGGTTCTGGGTTGCCAGCACCATGAACGGACGGCCCGCCTCGTAGGTGGTTCCATCCACGGTCACCCGGGATTCTTCCATGACTTCCAGCAGCGCAGACTGGGTCTTCGGCGACGCACGGTTGATTTCATCAGCAAGGACGATGTTGTTGAACACCGGGCCCTTGTGGAATTCAAACTTCTGGGTCTTTTGGTCGTAGATGGTCACACCTGTCACGTCGGACGGCAGGAGGTCAGGCGTGAACTGGATACGGTTGTGCGAACCCTGGACTGTTGCAGCCAGGGCGCGGGCCAACGAGGTCTTACCCGTGCCCGGTGCATCTTCAAACAGGATGTGGCCCTCGGCCAGCATCGCCGTGAAGGTCAGCCGGATGACGTGCTCCTTGCCGAGCACCGCCTTGCCCACATTGGCCACGAGCTTCTCGAACGTTTCTGCAAACCACGCGGCCTGCTCGTTTGTCATGGTCATCGGTTGATCCTGTTCCTTATGTATCGGTAGTGGTTTGACGTTGTTGTTGGCATGGGCCTAGCAGCCTCCGGGACGCGGTCCGTAGAGATCCACAGTGGTGGACTTCACGTACCAGCCATCCTTGGCCGAACCCTGGAGCCTGTACCACGGGGTGCCGTTACCGTAGATGTCCTTGGTGCAGTTGACGGTGATCTTGCCCCAGGAGCGTTCCACCCAGCCCACACCACATTTCGCAGGGCTGCCGGGTGTGTAGCTGTCCGTCTGACCGGGCTTACCGGGGCATGTCCGCACGCTGCCGGCATCCACCTGTATCTGTGACGTCGGCTCCGGCGGCGGTGGCGCAGATCCGCTCCGGGACGTGTCGCTTCCGACGTTCCCCGCCTGGCCACCGCTGATGGCGCGGACTCTCAGCGTTTTTGTTTCGCTGAAGCCCACGGTCGTGGAGAAACTCCGCTGCCCGGTGTCAGTCCACGCACCGCCCTCGAAGCTGTACTGGTAGCCGGTAATCGGCCTGCCGTTGCCGCTGGGCTGGTTCCACGTCCAGGACACCGTCTTGTCGCCGACGCCGCTGCTCTTGCTGCCGGTAACAGTCGGCGCCGCCGCAAGCCCATAGGGGTTCACGGTGTTTGATGCGGCACTCCTGTCGCCAGGTGTGGGGTTTCGTGAAGATACCGCCCACACCACCACGGCCGTGTCCTGGCCGTTCGGTGCCGCGATAACGCCACCGCCGGCGGGGATCGCTCCGCTGCTGGCGCCGGACGTCAGGGCATACCGGTAGCTGATCTCGTTGGCGTTGGCCCCGTTGCGTTCCTTCTGCGACAGCGGGTTGAAGGCCACCCGGATCTTGCCACCGGCCGCGTTGGTCTCCAGCAGTGCTGCCGTGGGCGCAGCTACGATGCCTGGCTTTCCTGCCGCGCGGATGGCCGCTGACTGCTGGCTGACACCGCTGACGCCGGCCTTGTTCGTTGCCGAGACAGTAAAGGTGTAGTCAGCTTCACTGTTGGCAACCGTGACGTTTTGCGAGGTTGCCCCCACTGACTGCGTGGTCACCACGGCCCCGCCCCGGTATGTGGTCAACGTGTAGGCGGACACGGCGTCGCCGTTGTTGTTCGGCGCGGCCCAGCTGACCTGGAGTTGGCTTTGGTCACCAACCGACCCAGCGCCGGACACCGAAGGCGCGGCAGGCGTCGCCGGCACACCAGCGGGAGTTTCCGCCGCAGAGTAGGGGCTCCATTCGGACGGTTCCTTGGCGTCGTTCCGGGCCAGGACGCGGACCTTGTAGGCCACGCCGTTCGTAAGCCCGGTCCACACGTGGCTGTTCCCCGTCAGGTTCTGGATCTGGGGATTCTGCCCGGCCGGAGCCGGCGAGATCTCAAGATCGTAGGACTTGATGGGCGAGCCCTTGCTGGCCGGGGGAACCCAGGCAACCGAAAGTTGCTTGTCACCAAACTTCAGTGTGGGAGCAATCGGGGTATCAGGCTTGACGTCCGGACGAACCTCGGCGGACACCGGAGAACGCTCGGATTCATTGATCGCATTGGTGGCGGTGACGGCAAAGTGGTACTTCACATTGTTGGTCAGCCCGGTCAACGTACACGTATTCGCGGGGCAGTCCTGCTTGAAGCCGTTCTCCCCGTACACCGTGTACTTGGTGATGGGTGAGCCACGATCAGCCGGCGCGTTCCACGTCAGCAACGCTGTCTGGTCGCCCACGCTTTGAGCCAGAGGCGTGGTGGGCGCGGCGGGCTTGTCCTTGACGGTGAGGCGGATGCGGGCCGTGGCGTAGCGGGAGGTTTCGCCCGTCTTATCGCCTACGACGTAGGCGACAACCATGGTCCCGGTGAAGCCCGACGACGGCGTGACGGTCACGTTTCCGCCGCTTGCCTCTGCCGTGCCTTCGCCCGTCTCTGTTACCGCTGAGATGATCTTCAGCGGCGTATCCGGGAACGGGTTGGAGTCGTTCGCCAACGCATTGACGGTGACCGGCTTCCCTGATTCGGCATCCGGTTCAAGGTCGTCGTTGGCCACCGGTTTGGGTCGGTTGGAGGCGGTCAGTGAGAGTTTGTAGGTCGCAACCGCTTCAAGTCCACGGGGATCCTTCGCCTTCACTTGGACCGTGCCGCCTTGTCCGATCTGCACCGAGTCCTCGGCGGAGACCTTCAGGGTCTTGCCGTCGATGCTCACCTTGAATCCACCAGGTGCTGCGCCGGCCAACTCGTACTTCATGTTCTGGACGTCATCGGAATCGGGATCGGACGCGAGCTTTTCCAAGTCCAGGCTGGCCGAGTCACCCTTGGGAACGTCCACGTCGCTGCCCAGCAGCACCGGCGGGTTGTTCTTGTTCGGATCCGGCAGCACCTTGGTCCGGATGCTCAGTGTCGACTTCAGTCCGTTGGGGTCGTCGGGTCCGCTTCCGTCAGTGACTTCGAAGCTGATGGAACCGGGACCAACGTATTCAGCGCCGGCCGTGTATTTCAGGGCCGTTCCATTGCCGGCTACGGGGTCGCTGCCGCCGGCACCGATGAGTTTGATGCGGTCCGCCTGGGTCAGCCGCGGCGACTTACCCTCGCGGACCTTGACCCATTCGGCCAGGTTAACGGTGACGGACTGGCCTGAAACCATCTCCACCACTTCATCCTTGGCGAGCGTCGGAACCTGCTGCCCGATGCCCGGAACCCAGATGATGGCCGTGGACTTCTGGCCGTCCACATCCTCAACGGTGTAGGACACAAGTTGCGGCTGCTCGGTGAGGTCCACCACGACGTTGCCTTCAGAGCCCGGACGGGCCGTTTCCAGGCCCGTGGTGACCTTGAGGTTCTCCCCCACGCCGTCAGGATCCTCGTCGTTTTTGAGGACTGGAACGTCCACGGCGGTCTTGCCCAGCGTTTGGGCTGACGTAACGCGGTCATCGCGGGCGATGGGAGCTTGCAGGGGAATGTCGTTCTTGACGTTCACCCTGATGCTGGCTTGGCCCACGGCGTCCCTGTCGTCAGCCACGGAGTAACGGACGTTGACCGTACCCTCGGCGGCCGGAGCGGTGACCAGGACGCGTCCGCTGGTCTTGCTGACCTGGGCTTCGAGGCCTGCGTCGGCTTCGATGCTGTCCGTCAGGATGCGGATGATGTCGCCGTCGGGATCGGTGTCATTGGCGGTAGCATCCACGGCGATCTGACGTCCAGGACGGACCTGCACTTCGTCGTCCACCGGGGCAGGCTTCTGGTTGTCTTCACCACGGGGCGCGACGCCGACAGTCACCGTTCCGGTGTTGACCGCACCTTGACGGTCGATCACCTTGTAGCGGAACGTGTCGGTTCCCGCACCATCACCAGCGGCGACGAAATCGATGAAGCTGCTGCCCGCCGTCGCGGTTCCCATGGTGGGTGTGCTGTCGATGCCGGTGAGCTGGACCGAGTCGCCGTCGGGGTCGATGCCGTCCAGCGGCACCGGGATCCGGACACTGCCGCCGGCCACCACGCGTGCGGTCAGGTTCTGCGGCTGCGGACGTGAGTTCTGCGCGCCTTCCAGCGGCAGGATGTGGATGGTGACGGCCGCGGCGCTCTTCTGGCCCTGCGGGTCCACCGCGTTGTAGATGGCACGGACGGTCTTGGGTGTGGGGCCGGCGATGAAGCGCAGGGTCTTCTCGGAGACGAAGGCCTTGCCGTCTTCTTCAGGGATGCTCTGCGCCAAAACGGGATCCACAGACAGTTCTTCACCCTGCGGGTGCGTGTCGTTGTCAAGGACCGGAATGGTCACGACGTCGTTGACGCGGACATTAACTTCGTCGGGTTTCGGCTGGGGGGCCTCGACGACGGCGGGGGCCGGCACCGGGACGACGCCCACGGTGCCTGTGGCCGAGCCGCGGCCGTTGGACATGGTGTAGCTGAAAACGAACGGCTCTTTCGCACCGAGCACGTCGGTAACGCGCAGTACGCTGTGGTCGATCACGCTGACCGAAGCGGACGAGCCGTCCGGGACGGTGACGGACTGGAGGACCAGCACGCCGCCGGAAGGATCGGAGTCGTTTGCCAAGGGATCAACCAGCACGCTGCCACCCACAGGGAGCAGTGCGACGTCGTGGACCGCAACGGGCGCTCCAGCGTCCTTGCCGGATTCCACGTCCACGCGGATGAGGCCCTGGCTGCTTTGCGGGCCGTTGCTGGCGATGTATGTCAAGTAGATCGGGCCCGGTGTGGTGCTCCGGAAGGTGAACGTACCGCCGTCGGTCACTGGACCCAGCTCCGCCGGTCCTGCGGCCTCGACGTGCGCTACCCGCAGGGCACCGCCATTGGGGTCGACGTCGTTCTTCAACGGTGCGATGACCAGGTCCTGGCCAACCACCGCTGTGACATGGTCTGCGTTGACTACGGGGGCAAGCGCTCCGGGCGGCTGGACGTTGACCACGATCCGGCCTGTGGTGGTGGCACGGCCATCCCACACCGTGATGGTGACGTTTTTCTTGCCCGGTGCTGCACCAGAGTCCTGGTACGTGAGCAGGCCATCGCGACGGACCTTGACCTGGTCCTGGTCGTTGTCCGTCTTGGCGTCCAGGAGGACGAGGTCGTCGCCGTCAGGATCCATCCAGTCGGTCAGGATGTTCTGGCTGACGGACTTGCCCTGCTCCACCAGCATGGTGGTGGGCTCGCCGCGTTTGAAGAAGGGAGGCTTGTTTTCCTCCGGAGCCACGACGCGCAGCGTGACCTGTCCGCCGGCGGACAAGCCGCGTCCGTCCGAGGCGTTGTAGTCGAAGGTTTCCGTGCCCGGCTTGGCGTCAGCGGGGACCTTGATCTGGAACGCTGAACCACCGTAGATGTTCTCCAGCGCCCCGGATTTGGGTCCGTTGGCGCCTACCGCAGCGGTGAGGACATCGCCGTCGGGGTCTGAATCATTGTCCAGGATGCTGAGGATGGAGGTCCGGCCCGGCCGGACACCGAACTCGTCGGGCTTGGTTTCCGGCGCACGGTTGGGCTTGGTGCGGTCCGGAAGGACATTGATGGTGTTATTGTCCGCGGACTCCTGGTCTTGGTCATCGGACTGGTTCTTGGGCGGGACAACATCGTCCCAGTTGTTGACAAGCTGCATGTTCTGGTTGACCAGCCACACGCTTCCCGAGTTCACGTCGTTGAGGACTACGAGGTCGCGGTTGACGCGGAAGACATAACTGGGCGAGGCACTGGCTTTGGGGACGTCGTTCTTCTTGTCGTCCGCGTCGTTCTCGCAGTCGCGGACGTACTTGTTGGCACCGGACCAGGCAGCGTGGACGCACTTGCTGACCTGCACAGGTGCGGCGGGGACGCCTTCGCCGTCGGCATTGACTGTTGCGGCGGTGGATCCGTCCAGGGGCTGCTTCAGGAGGGCCTTGCGGGTGGCGATGGCAACAAAGCTGCTGTCCTCGCCGCTCTGCTGGAGCTTGGCTTCACGGGCGTCCTGCAACTGGAGCTTGCGTCCGCCGGGCAGGAACAGGTTGCCGGAACCCGCATCAAGGACAACAGGCTTGTCCCCCACGACGGCGATCTGAAGGTCGCCGGCGCCTTTGAGCTCATCCACCTTGGTGACCTGGGAGTCTGTCCGCTCACCATTGGCGTCCACCGTTGTGACGGTGATCTCGCCCTTGCCCGGATCCGCTGTGTAGATGCGGTTGTCGGCGCCTACTGCGGAGACCATGCCTTGGTCCCCTGTGAGGACAGGCTCGGTACCTTCTTCATCGAAACCGTTGACCGTGGAGGGCGACAACGCCCACACCTTGCCGCGGGCGGGGTCGGTCACCGAAAGGACGGTGGAACCATAGCTGACTTGCGACGACGACGGCAGTTGCTTATCGCCGCCGAGCTTCAGGTTCGCTGCAGAGACCTGGTTGATGGTGGAACCGGATTCGTCGTCGACAAAGACGTTGCCGTCATGCTGCAGGACATCAAAGGTGGTGGTTGCCGGAGTCACAGCACCATCGAGAACACGCGACGGGTAGTTTAACCGGCCCACGGCGTTCTTGGTTTTGCTCACAACCCAGACGCCGCCGTCGTTCAAGTCCACCTCGGTGGTCTTGAATCCCGGGTACAGCACAGCCCCGGTGATCAGCAACGCACCCGCTGCGGTGGCAGCAGTTCCCGCTATGAACTTTTTGTTTTGACGCCTTGTCAGCCTCATCTTGCCGAAGAAATTTCTCACAGCCCCAAAATTCCCTTGATAGTCAGCCGCCCCCCAGCGGCGTCCGGGCCGACCGACACATGCCGGCAGCCGTGCATTCCGCAGTACCCCCATACGGCGGCGGAATTTTCAGTCCCTAAGACTATCCCACGCACCCCACGTCCAATCGAGGAAACCCGAGACCGGGCTATCCATTGGCTTTGACAGACTACGGCCTTAAGCACTGCCCGCGCGATGGGGAGAAGTGCCCCGCGCTTAACCTTTGCAACGGTCAGCACGGGGGCGCTCCGATGCCCGCGGGGTCTGGAAGGCTGGTGTGACCTGCGATGATGTACCGGCCAACGTTGCGGTAAGAACCCGATTCGATCCGCCACCAACGGAACATGCCAACGACATGATCCGACTGGTCAATGTAACAACGCACAACCAGCGGTCCTTGATCAGCCGAGTAGAACCAAGGTGGCTGGTTGCCACCCTTGCCGTCGCAGGTTCTGTCCGATTCCCTGTAACTCGCGCTGCCCAAGGCATAACTGCACGACCGCACAACCGCTCCAGGGTTCATAGTGGTGGTCCACTCCCCCTGGCGTCCCGACTTAGCGCTGGCCGACGCCACGGGGCCCCCGGTTCCCAGCGAGTTGAAGGTCTGCACGGCGATGCTGTGCGTCTCTTCCCAGCCGGCCGTATTGATGGTCCGGCTGCCGGAGGCACCCACGGTCTCCCAGCCACCGTTGTCGATACTGATCTTCGTTGTCTTGACGTCATTGGTGGTTGCCGATGGTGACGACCAATTGAAGGTCACCGATTTCTGGTTCACGGCACCGTTGGACCCCGACGCCGACGGCGTCCCCGGTGACCCGAACGGCGTCGCGGTAGCGGCGGCACTGGCATCAGAACTGGGCGCCACTGTGGAGTGCGCCGTGACCGTAACGCTTGTGGCCTGGCCGTTGGCGAAGCCTCCTACCGTCTGCCCGGGCTGGATGGCACCGGAGCGTCCACCTGCGGAGTAGGTGTAGCTGACTTCGTTGGCCTTGGAACCGTTGCGCTGGGTGTCGCCGAGCGCACTGAAGTTAATGGTGAGCTGGCCACCAGCGGCGCCGGTATTGGCCGGCGTCGCGCTGACGTTTTGGACGGTACCCAGCTTTCCCGTGGCCCTGCGCGGCGGTGAAGCCGCGCTGACCAGGCCCTTGCCTGCTTTGTTCTCGGCCTGGACGGTGAACGTGTACGCCGATTCGTTGGTGGACACCTTGAAGGTGGCCGTCCGGACGTTCCCGGGAATGGTTTGCGTCTGGGTAGCCCCGCTGCCGCCGCTCATGGTGACGTAGTAATTCTTGATGGGGTCGCCATTGATGTCCGGCTCTGCCCAGTCGATGCGGAGCTGGTTCTGCGAACCAACAGCTGACACCACAGTGGTGCTCGGCGGCGCCGGTGTTGCGGGGATACCGGCAGGGTGGTCCTCGGCTGAATACAGCCCCCAATCTGAAGGGCCAAGGTCATTGACGGCTTGGGCGCGGACCTTGTACTTCACACCGTTGGTCAGGCCGGGCCAGGTGTAGTTGAGGCCAGTGACCTCGTTCTTGACCGCGATTCCGTTGGCCGGCGGCGGGGAGATCTCCAGGTTGTAGTGCTTCACCGGTGAACCCTCGGTTTTGGCAGGGGTCCACGTGATCGCCAGGTCCTTGTCGCCGGCCTTGACCGTCGGGACGTCAGGGGGCGACGGCTTTTCATCCGGAGTGATCTCATTGGAGGGCACGGAGGGCTGGGATTCGCCTACCTCGTTGGTGGCAACCACGGTGAAAACGTACTTGACGTTGTTGGTGAGCCCGGTGAGGGTGCAGGTGGTGGTGGGGCATTCCTGCTGGAACCCGGCAGCCTTCACGGTGTACTTGGTGATGGCCGCGCCATTGTCCGACGGCGGCGCCCACTTGAGCACGGCTGTCTTGCTGCGGACGTCGGTAGCCACTGGCGCCGAAGGAGCGTCGGGCTTGTCCCGCACGGTGATCCGGACGCGGCCCACGGCTTGGCGGCTGGGATCATCGGTCTTGTCCTTGATGGTGTATCTGACTACCAGGACCCCCTTGAAGCCGTCGGCGGGCGTCACCGTAATGGAGTCGCCGCCAATGGCCGGCTCACCTGACGCGGAACCTGTTTCGACCACGGCAGACACCACGGTCAAGGGTTCGCTGAAGGGATTGAAGTCGTTGCCCAACACGTTGATGGTTTCGGGCTTGCCGGCGTTTGCTTTGTCCACCACGTCGTCGTTGGCTGCCGGTTTCGGCCGGTTGGAGGAGACCACCGAGACTGTGACGGCTGCCTTCACCGGCTCGGAGCGGCCGTCGGTGACCTTGAGCGGGACGGTGCCTCGGGCTCCGGGATTGAGTGAACCGCCAGGGGTGATTTTCAGGACCGTGCCCTCCACCCGCGCGTCGAATCCGCCGGGCAGGTCACCGTCCACGCTGAAGGTGAGTTTACCTTGGTCCTGTTCATCAACGTCTGCGGCGAGATTGGCCAGATCCAGCTCCGTCGTGTCCCCCTTGGGGGCATCAATCGCAGCACCGCTGAAGGTGGGGGCGTGATTGGCATTGGGGTTCGGGAGCACCTTGGTCTGGATGGTCAGAGTGGACTTCAAGCCTTCGGCATCGTCCGGACCACTGCCGTCGGTCACTTCGAAGGTGATGGACCCGGGCCCCACGTACTCAGGCTGGGCCGCATACCTCAGCGCGGTACCGTCGCCCACAATGACATTGGAGGAGTCGCCACCCAGGACGCGGATCTTGTCCGCGACCGTGATGCGGGGCTGGCGGCCATCCCTGACCTTGACATGATCCTGGAGGGCCAGCGTGATCTCCTCCCCCGCGGTGACCTCCACGATGTCCGTGGTGGAAAGCGTGGGGTACTGGAGTCCCTGACCGGGAATCCACATGACCGCGGTGGCTGACTGCCCATCGATGTCCGTGACGGTGTAGGGAATCAACTGGTCTTGGGGCAGCAGCGTCACCACCACGTTGCCGGCTGTCCCCACTCGCGCATTCGGGTTTGCGTCCGGCAGGGAGATGGTGAGGTCTTCGGCAACGCCGTCGGGATCTGAGTCGTTTTTCAGCACCGGAACGTCAACGGCCGTCTTGCCCAGGGTCTCCGCGAGCGTGATCCGATCGTCCACCGCCACGGGAGCGTGCAGCGGCGCCGTCGGACTGGTCTGGACGCGGATGACAGCGGCAGCTTCTGCCTTCTTATCGTCCTGGATCCGGTAGCTGATGCTTTCCGTCCCGGTAACACCTGGGGCCGTCAGCACCACCTTTCCTGCGGCCGCTTCAACCTGGAGTTCCGGGTTGGCCTCGAACGTCGCCACTAAACCGATGGGGTCGCCGTCGGGGTCTGAGTCGTTTTTCAGCGCGTTCACGGCGACCCGTCGGCCGGGCCGGACATCTATGACGTCGTCCACAGCGATGGGTTTCTGGTTATCGGCTTCGGCCGGCGCAATGCCCACGATCACAGTGCCGGTGTTCTCAGCACCAATGCGGTCCCGCACGCGGTAGCTGAAAGTGTCAGTACCGGCGGACGTGCCCCCGGCTGTGAACTCCAAATATCCGTCCCGCAGGATGGCTGTCCCCAGCTCGGGAGCTTTGTCGATTCCGATGAGCTGCACTGAGTCGCCATCGGCGTCGATGCCGTCCAGGGGAACAGGAATTTTCACCGTCATCCCGGCAACTACCCGGGCTGTCAGGTTCCGCGGCTCGGGCCGGGTGTTGGTGGCGTCGTCGCGGGCGCGGATGCGGATGGTGACCTGCTGCGAGTCAGTTTGGCCCGAGGCGTTGCTGACCTTGTAGATCGCGTAGACGGTGGTGGGTTCCTCGCCCGCGATATAGCGCAGGGTGTTCCCCGCACTGAAGATCCTGCCGGCAGCCTCGTCCGGCTGCTGCGCCAGGACGGGGTCGAGGGTGAGCTCTCCGCCATTGGGGTCCGTGTCGTTCTCCAGGACCGGGATGGTCACGACGTCGTCGGCACGCACGGATACCTCGTCCGGCTTGGCCTGGGGTGCCTGAAGTTTGGTGGGCGCCGGCACAACCTGGACTGAAATATCCCCGGTTGCCGACGCCTTGCCATTGGAAATGGTGTATTTCAACGAGAGCTGCCCTTGGGCCCGGATGTCGGTGATCTTGATGACCGAATGGTCAAGGACCGCGACCGATACCGGGAGCCCGTCAGCCGCCGTAACCGATTGGACCACCAGGACGCCCCCACTGGGGTCCGAGTCGTTGCCCAACACGTCAACCACGGTGCTGCCGCCGCTGGGGAGGAGCGCAATATCGCGGACCGCCACCGGTGCGCCGTCGCTGTTTCCGGACACGACGTCCACCCGCACCAGTTGCTGGGCACTCGCCGGTCCGTTGGTCACCATGTACGTCACATAGTGAGGACCCACCGACGTCGAGTTGAAAATGAACGTCTGCTGGTCCGGACCCACCACAGCGGTTGACTGCGGATCCGGTTGTGCCTGCGCAAGCCGCAACGTGCCGCCCTGGGGGTCGGTGTCGTTTTTGAGCGGCGCGATCACCGTATCCTGGCCCGCCACCGCAACCACGTGGTCAGCGTTCGCGATAGGCGGCAACGCACCGGGAGCACGAACATCAACGCTGATCTGCCCTTGGGTGGTCAGCGACCCGTCCGAGACACTGACAGTCAGGGTTTTGCGGCCCGGTCCCGCTCCCGAGTCCTGGAAGGTGAGCAAGCCGTCCGGCCGGACCCGGACCTGGTCCGCGGGATCGCTGCTAGAGACGGCGACGGCGAAGATGTCATCGCCGTCGGGGTCCAACCAATCGGTGAGGACAAACTGGCTGGCGATCTTCCCGGACTGGACCGCCAAGGCGTTGTTCCGGTTGGGCTTGGGCTGCGGCGCGTTGTTTTCCTCTGCGGGCACGACCCGCAGATCGACGTCCGCGCCGCCCGTACCGCCACGGCCGTCGTCCACCGAATACTTGAAGGTTTCTGAGCCCGTGGTTCCGACGGGGACTGCGACCTGGAAGCCGGTGCCGCCGTAGACGGCGGACAATGCGCCGGATTTCAGTGGCTCGCTGGCGCTGACCGTGAGGACGTCGCCGTCGGCATCGGCGTCGTTGTCCAGGACGGGCAGGACAGTCGTCTTTCCGGCCCTGACCCCGAAGGCATCGGGTTTGGCCACCGGCACGGTGTTGGGTTTGCTGCGGTCCGGAAGGACTGTCTGCTGGACTTCGTCCGCAGAGTCCTTCTCGGCGTCGTCCGAGGTCTGTTGGGGCGGGATGACGTCATCCCAGTTGTTGACCAACTGCATGTTCTGGTTGACCATCCAGACGTTGCCGGAGTTGACGTCGTTCAGCACCACGAGATCGCGGTTGACACGGAAAACGTACGACGGCGACGCACTCGCCTTGGGAACGTCGGAGCGCCTGTTATCTGCCTCGTTGGTGCATTCCCGGACGTACTTGTTGGCACCGGACCACGCGGCGTACGTGCAGGATCCCAGATGGACCGGCGCCGCCGGAATACCCTGGCCGTCCGTTTGGACTGTCTTGGCGGTTCCGCCGTCGAGGGGCTGCAGGAGCAGTGCCTTCGGTGTGGCGATGGCAATGAAGTCGGCGGCCGGGCCGCTCTGCTGCAGCTTGGCTTCGCGTGCGTCGTCCAGGTGTACTCTGTTGCCCCCGGGCAGCACGATGTCGCCGGTGGTTGCGTTCAGTACCACTGCTTTGTCGCCCACGGTTGCCAACTGGACTTCGCCGTCGGCCTTCAAAGCGTCGTCGCTCCGGACCTGTGAATCTACGGCCTTCCCGTCGAGGTCCACCTTTGTTGCCGTCAGTGTTCCTGTTTTCGGGTCCAGTGTGTGGATGGTGTCATCAACACCCACCACCGAAACAACGCCGGGCGACTGCTCGAACAAGGGTTCCGATTCGTCGCTGAAACCGCCGATGGAGGTGGGCGAAACGGCCCAGACCTTGCCCTTGGACGGGTCAGTGACAGCCAGTACTTTGTTGCCGAAGCTCACCTCTGCGGAGCCCGGAAGTTTTTGGTCGCCACCCAGGCGCATGTTGGCGGCGCTGATGGGGTTGATGGTCCCGCCATCCGCGTCATCGATGAAAATATCGCCGGCCTGCTGAAGGATGTCGAAGTTGGTGCTGGCTGGAGTCACTGCGCCGTCCAACGATTTGGAAGGGTAATTCAGGCGGCCGGCCGCATTCTTGGTCTTACTGACCACCCAGACGCCGCCGTCGTTCAGTTCCACCTCGGTGGTCTTGAACCCCGGGTAGATGATGGCACCTGTTACCAGGACAGCCGCTGCGGCAGTGAAGGCAGTAGCAGCGATGACCTTACGCCGGCGGTTGTTGGCACGGCGTTTTCCGGACCCATCAGGCAGAGCCATCCCACATTCCCCCACAGTTCAGGCAGCACGAAGCAGCCGGCGCCGACCCCCACGGCGAAACACGACACAATCACCCCACAGCCTACCGGGTTACTCCATCGATTAGCTAAGTCGTGACGTGAATCGCACCCCGAACGCCCGCTCACGTAACACCCCTTAAAGCCGAGCGCTCGCTCACTTTCCTGAAGAAAGTGAGCGAGCGTTCGGCTTTAGCCCGAGGGATGTGAGAGAGCGTGAGCCTTGGAAGGCGGGCTGTCAGCGGAGGCCTGCAGAGGACTGCAGAGGCCTAGTCCAGCACCAGTCCCTTGCCGCGGCCACGGGCCAGCATCACGGGATGGATTTCGCCGAAGCCACGAACATTCTCCGACTTCTGCGGAACCAAGACGAACCTGTCATCTTGCCCCAGCGCAGCGGCTGTCATTGCATCCACCAGAACCGTGCCGGGCTGGGCCAGGGTGGTCAGCCTGGCAGCGAGGTTGACGGTGGGTCCGTAAATGTCGCCGAGCCTGGACAGGATGCGGCCCCAAACCATGGAGACGCGGCATTGCGGCAGAATTTCGTCCTCGGTGAAGGCTTGGGCCAACGCCAAGGAGATCTCGGCCCCGGCTGCGGGTGTCTCGGCGATGTAGAGGACTTCGTCTCCCACCGTCTTGACCAGCCGGCCGCCGCCCACGGAGATAATTTCTGCGCACTTGTTCTCAAAGCGCTGTACCAACTGCGCGAGGGTCTTCTCATTCATGCGGCGCGAGAGGCTGGTGTAGGAGACGAGGTCGGCGAAGCCCACGGCCCGGGCCAGGGGCAACGGCGAATCGTCTTCGTCGCCTTCGCGGCCTTCCTCACTGGCCTGCAGCCCGGCTTCGGCGCGAACCGCCAGGCGTTGCACACCTGCGTTGAGTTGACGGCGGTAGGAGTAGACCAGGATCTCTTCGAGCGAGTCCACCAGGCCGGGCAGCTGACCTACCAGTTGCTTACGGGCCACTGCATCCGGAATACCCTGTTCAGACACCATGTCTTCCACCAAAGCTTCGATCTGCCAGACCACCATGCGGTCTGTCATCTGCCCGATGGACCGGGTGACGGAAATGGCAGCTTCTTCGGTCAAGACTCCGGCCCGGACAAGGTCCAGGATGGTGGACAGTGCCGCTTGATCCCGTTCCGTAAAGGCAACGTCTTCGTCGCCGAAGTTCGGGAATCCCAAGGCACGCCAGATTTTGCGGGCGGACAGAATGGATACGCCTGCCCCTGCGGCAACTTCACGACGACGAAGCTTACGTTCGCCGCCCAGCAGCTTTGATTCCAAGGCTTTGATGGCCAGGCGCTCGGCGGACAAGACGCCGGTGGGCGGGCCGGCCTGCACCGCAACCGGAGCAGGCCCCGCATCGGTGTCCTCGTCCACTGAAGGTTCGGGGACGGCGTCGAACTCCTGGTCCAAGTCCTCGCCGGACTGCTGATCCTCAACGCTCATCTCTTCCACCTTCTCTCAGCTCCCATGGCAACTGGTCATAGTCCGTCAATACTTGGCCCTCAAAAACCTCACCTTGCGGGAGTTCGTCCATCGCGTCAAGAATGAACCCCCGGAATTTCGCGACGTCCGGAACATCCGCCAAGATGGTCGTTCCGGAGTGCCCGGTATCCAAGGATATATTCCCGGAGCGCAATGTCCGTTGGAGCATGCTCTGATGGACTCCCACATTGCGGACCGCCATGAGCGACACCTGCCAGTCCCGGCGTCGAAACATTCCGTATTTGGCAAGTATCCGCCTGCTCGTCAGGACGTAGCGGACGGAGTTCCAGCGCATGACCCGGCGCAAGCTGTAAGCGAGCAACAACCATGCTGCGAGTACTAAACACAGGCCAATCAGCCATGGCGTCCATTCCACTGTAATGAACGGCGCCACGCGCTGGGCATTTCCTTTCACAATCCAGGCGCAGGCATAGCCCGTGAGGGCCGGTGCTACCAGGAAGGCAAGCACCGGAAAGAACAGTGAGCGGGCCTGTTGGCGCGTGATGGTGATGACCTGCTCCCCCGGAAGCAGCTCTTTACGCATAACCGCTTTCTGTGGCGCGCAGGTGCACCACATCACCAGCCGTCACAACATGTTCCCTGCCGCCGTGGTCCACCACCAGCAAGGAGCCGTGCTCGTCCAGCCTCGAAGCGTGGCCCACAAGCTCGTGATCTCCGGGCAAGTGAGCCCGTACTTCCCGGCCAAGCGTGACCATGGCTGATTCCACCCGCTTGTGCAGTGAAGGTCCCCCGGCCAAGCCTGCGGCCGGGTCCCCTTCGGAATTGCAGAAGCTGCGGTAAAGCCGCGCGAAGCGGGACAGGTAGCTTTTCAGCAGCGCGGTGCGGTCCGTCGTCGTGGCCCCTTCCAAGGCCAGTGACGTAGCGGTCTTGACCGGCAACTCTTCCTCGGCCAGCGTCACGTTGAGGCCCACGCCGAGGACCACCGCGGGAACCGAGCCATCGCCAGTGGCAGTCATCTGCGCGAGGATGCCCGCGATCTTGCGGCCGTTGACCAGGACGTCGTTGGGCCACTTGATATCGGCTGTTACCCCGGCGGTTTCCTGCAAAGCCTCGCGCAGGGCGACCGCAGCAAGAAGGGACAGCCACGAATAACTCTGCGTGGGCACCGGCATGCCCTCCGCTGTAACAGGACGGAGGACTATGGATACCGACACCGCGGATCGTTCGGGCGATTCCCAGTGCCGGTCCAGCCGTCCACGCGCCGCCGTTTGGTGTTCGGCGGTGAGAACGGAAAGGTCAGCCCACTTTTTGGGCTCAACGGTGACCGCCCGGACCAGGTCCTGGTTGGTGGACCCTGTGGACTGGACGACGGTCAACTGCGGAATGCCTGTGGCCGACAAGAAGTCCGGCTGCAGCAACGATTCACGGTCCAAGGCAGGCCGCTCCGGACCGGCGGCTGGGAGGTGGGGTTCGCTGCTGTCTGGCTGTTCGGCATCCATAGCTGAATCCTATCCAGTTGCGGCGGTCCGGTATGGCCCACGGTCCAGAAAAGCGGCTGGGAATCCGCCTAGAGAAAAATGTCCGGAACCAGGCGGTCTTCGGGCGCGCCCAGGCTGTACGGCGAAAAGTCCGAAACACCAGCCGCGCGCAGGACCTCTTCATCGGTGAAGAACTTGCCCGTTGCCCCCGTACCTGTCAAGACAGCATGCGCAGCGTCGGCCATGATTTCGGGGCCGCGTGCTGCCTGCACAATTTGCTGCCCGCCGGGCATGTTCCGGATCGCGGCAGTGTCGATGAGCGTGCAGGGCCAGAGCGAGTTGACCGACACGCCGTCGTTCTTGAGCTCTTCGGCCAGCCCCAGGGTGGTGAGGCTCATCCCGTATTTGGCCATGGTGTAGGCCAGATGCATGCCGGCCCATTTGGGGTCCAGGTTCAGCGGCGGAGACAGCGTGAGGATGTGGGCGTGGCTGGATTCCCTGAGGGCCGGCAACGCGAGCTTGGAAAGCAGGAACGTTCCACGGACGTTGATGTCCTGCATGAGGTCGTAGCGCTTCATGTCAACGGCATCGGTGCGGGATAGATCGATCGCCGAGGCGTTGTTGACCACGACGTCGATCCCTCCGAAACGCTCGACGGCGGCGGCTACAGCCGCGGCGACGTCGTCATCATTGCGGACGTCCCCGACGAGCGGCAGCGCCTGCCCGCCGGCTGCGACCAGTTGATCCGCTGCGCTGAAAACTGTGCCTTCGAGTTTGGGATGGGGGTCCCCCGTCTTGGCCATGAGCACGATATTGGCACCATCGCGGGCCGCGCGGGTGGCGATGGCCAAGCCGATGCCCCGGCTGCCGCCGGACATGAGGATGGTCCGGCCCGTGAGCGAACCGGCGGCCACGTAGGGAGTATCAGCCTGCGAAAGTGCGCGGGAAGCGTCGTTGCTTGAAGTCATGGGGACACTCTAACGCAACTATGTTACTGACGGGTAACATAGTGATGCCCTTGGCTTGGACGCGGAAAATTGTAGGGTTTCTACAGCGGTTCGCCGCAAAGGCGTCACTAGACTGGCTTGCGGGGCCTGTTCTTTGTACGGAAGCTACTTAAGCTTCGGGAACAACACCGAACTGCGCCAGCGAAAATCAGCTACAGAGCCGGAGACACTTGATGAGCCACGATCTGACAACGACAGCGGGAAAGATTGCCGACTTCCGCGACCGCCAGGCCCGTGCAGAGCAACCTTCCGGCCCGGAAGCGATAGAGAAGCAGCACGCACGGGGCAAGAACACGGCCCGCGAACGCATCGACCTCTTGGTTGATCCAGGCTCGTTCGTCGAGTTCGACGCCCTGGCAGTGCACCGTTCCACAGCCTTTGGCATGGAACAGAAGAAGCCGCTCGGTGACGGCGTGGTCTCCGGATACGGAACCGTGGATGGCCGCCTCATCGCGATCTACAGCCAGGACTTCAGCGTCTATGGCGGCTCCCTGAGCCAGGTCAACGGCGAGAAGATCGTCAAGGTCCAGGAGTTTGCCCTCCGCAACGGCTGCCCCGTTGTCGGCATCAACGACGGCGGCGGCGCGCGTATCCAGGAAGGCGTCGCTTCCCTGGCCATGTTCGCGGACATTTTCCGCAACAACGTCCACGCATCCGGTGTGGTCCCGCAGATCTCCCTCATCATGGGTCCGTGCGCCGGCGGCGCCGCCTACTCACCCGCCCTTACCGATTATGTGGTGATGGTGGACAAGACGTCCCACATGTTCATCACCGGCCCAGACGTCATCAAGACTGTCACTGGCGAAGATGTGGACATGGAGACCCTTGGTGGTGCCCGCCAGCACAACGCCACCACCGGAACCTCCACCTACCTTGCCTCCGACGAAGCAGACGCGATCGAATTCGTCCGCGAACTCCTGGACTTCCTCCCCTCCAACAACCTGTCCGAGGCCCCCGTGGTGGAGCACGACCAGGAACTGGAACTCAACGACGACGACCTCGCCTTGGACGGGCTGATTCCCGATTCCGCCAACCAGCCGTACGACATGCGCAAAGTCATTGAGCAGATCGTGGATGACGCGCACTTCCTGGAAATGCAGTCCTTGTACGCCCCCAACGTGATGATCGGCTACGGCCGCGTTGAGGGACACACCGTGGGCATCGTGGCCAACCAGCCCATGCAGTTTGCCGGAACCCTGGACATCTCCGCCTCTGAAAAGGCAGCCCGCTTTGTACGCCATTGCGACGCGTTCAACGTTCCCATCATCACGCTGGTGGACGTCCCCGGCTTCCTGCCCGGCAAGGACCAGGAGTTCCAGGGCATCATCCGCCGTGGCGCGAAGCTCCTGTACGCCTACGCCGAAGCAACGGTCCCCAAGCTCACCGTGATCACCCGCAAGGCCTACGGTGGCGCGTACATCGTGATGGGCTCCAAGAAGTTGGGCGCAGACCTGAACCTCGCCTGGCCCACCGCCCAGATCGGCGTCATGGGCGCCCAGGGCGCCGTGAATATCCTTTACCGTCGCGATCTCGCTGCTGTTGCCGAAGCCGGCGGTGATGTCGAGGCCAAGCGCGCCGAGATCATCCAGGGTTACGAGGAAGAACTCCTCAACCCGTACCAGGCAGCGCAGCTGGGCTACGTGGACGCAGTCATCGCTCCGTCCGACACTCGCCTCCAGATCATCCGGGGCCTCCGGGCCCTCCGCGACAAGCGCGCAAGCCTGCCCACCAAGAAGCACGGAAACATCCCGCTGTGAGCATGCCGAAGCACCGCGCCGATTCGGCGCCGGACGCCGCGCCCATTGAGCCGCTGTTCTCGGTGGTCAAGGGCGAACCGACAGCCGAAGAGCTCGCGGCGATTGCCGCCGTCGTGGTTTCGCTCGGTACGCAGCAGGAGGCTGACGCAGCCAAGCCGAACGTCCGGCATTGGGTGCGTCGCCAGCAGCTGCGGCTGGACCCGTCCCCGGGTCCGGGTGCCTGGAAGCGCAGCCGCGGCTAGTTTTCGCTCACGTAGAAAAGTTCAACAACCCTTTCACGTAAGCGGGGTCGCGGCTAGGCTCTGTGGGTGACTACTGCAAACACTCCTGTACGCCCGAAGTCCGCCATCGATGCCGTCGCTGATGCGTACACAGAAAAGTTGATCGAACTCAATCCCAGCTTCGCCACCACGCTGGGCCTGCCGGGACACGAAACCGAATACCAGGACTACTCCCCTGCCGGCGCTGAGGCCCATGCGGAGGCCACAAAGTTGGCCTTGGATGCCCTGGCAGGTCTTGAGCCGTCTGATGATGTGGACGCCGTTACCCTCGACGCCATGCGCGAGCGGCTCGGCCTGGAACTTGAGATCCACGAGTCGGGTTGGGACCTCGCCGATCTGAACAACATTGCCTCCCCCGCCCAGGACATTCGCGCCATTTTTGACCTCATGCCCACCGATACTGTGGAGCACTGGGAGCACATCGCCGGCCGCGCGGCCAATGTTCCCGGGGCTGTTGAGGGCTACATCGCATCCCTTCGGTCCGCTGCTGCCGACGGAAAAGTCGCCGCCGCCCGCCAAGTCCGGATCGTCATCGAGCAGACCGGCCGATACGCCGCTGAGGATGGTTTCTTCGCCAAAATGGCCGCCAACGCTGCGCTTGATGGCTCGCCGCTGCCGTCCGAGGTTCAGTCAAAGCTCGACGCCGGGACTGCGGCCGCGCGTTCTGCGTACAGCGCCTTGGGTGGATTCCTTCGGGACGAACTCCTGCCCCTGGCACCGGAGAAGGACGCAGTCGGGCGCGAACGCTACGCGCTGGCCTCGCGTTCATTCGTTGGCGCCGAAGTAGATCTGGAAGAGACCTACGCTTGGGGCGTCCAGGAGCTCGAGAGGCTCATCGGCGAGCAGGAGAAGATCGCCAACCAGATCAAACCCGGTGCATCGATCGAAGAAGCCAAGAGCATCCTCAACAACGATCCCGCACGCCAGATCAAGGGCACAGACGCCTTGAAAGCCTGGATGCAGGAACTCTCCGACCGGGCCGTGTCCGAACTGGCCGATGTCCACTTCGACATCCCTGACGTCATGAAGACTCTTGAGTGCATGATCGCCCCCACCGACGAAGGCGGCATCTACTACACCGGCCCTTCCGACGACTTCTCCCGACCTGGACGTATGTGGTGGTCAGTGCCGGCAGGCGAAGACACCTTCACCACGTGGTCCGAAACCACCACCGTTTTCCACGAAGGCGTGCCCGGCCACCACCTCCAAGTCGCCACGGCAACCTACCGCCGGGAACTCTTGAACAACTGGCGCCGCAATGTCTGCTGGGTCTCCGGCCACGGTGAAGGCTGGGCGCTCTACGCGGAGCAGCTCATGCTGGAACTGGGCTACCTCAAGGACCCGGGCGACCACATGGGCATGCTGGATGGCCAGCGAATGCGGGCAGCCCGCGTAGTGTTCGACATCGGCGTGCACTTGGAACTGCCCGTCGCCGAACGCTGGGGCACCGGCACTTGGACACCGGAGAAGGGCTTCGACTTCCTCAAAGCCAACCTCGACATCAGCGAAGGCCAGCTTCAGTTCGAATTCACCCGCTACCTGGGCTGGCCGGGACAAGCTCCGTCCTACAAGGTGGGGCAGCGTCTGTGGGAGCAGATCCGTGCCGAGCTGGAGTCCCGTGAAGGCTTCGATCTCAAGTCCTTCCACAGCAAGGCGCTCAACATCGGCTCGGTTGGTTTGGACGTGCTGCGCCGGGCGTTGCTGGGCTGAGTTGCCAGGTCCGCCTAGAGGCCGGACATCCTCGGTGTGCTGCTCCTTCGTCGCTTTGACGCACCCTGCCGGATGCCCGGCCTTGGCCTCTTTAACAATCTCTGCCCCGCGGGGTGCGCACCCGCTCCCGCCGTGTGCACCCCTTCGGCGCCGGGCTCGCACCCGTACCCCATTCCGCACCAGAGGTTACGGGCGCGATCAGCGGAAAGGAGCGCGCTCGACACGACGACCGCGCCCACCACCGGTTTGCCAGGGCAAAACCCTGCCCACCCACTCACAACGCACGCCCGCACCCGCTCCCGCCGCGCGCACCCCTTCGGCGCCGGGCTCGCACCCGTTCCCCCATTCCGCACCAGAGGTTACGGGCGCGATCGGCGGGAAGGGGCGCGCTCGATACGACGACCGCGCCCACCACCGGTTTGTCAGGGCAAAACCCTGCCCACCCACTCACAACGCACGCCCGCTCCCCTTCCCGCCGCGCGCACCCCTTCGGCGCCGGGCGCGCACCCGTACCCCCATTCCGCACCAGAGGTTACGGGCGCGATCAGCGGAAAGGGGCGCGCTCGATACGACGACCGCGCCCACCACCGGTTTGTCAGGGCAAAAACCCCGCCCACCCACTCACAACGCACGCCCGCTCCCCTTCCCGCCGCGCGCACCCTTCGGCGCCGGGCTCGCACCCGTTCCCCCATTCCGCACCAGAGGTTACGGGCGCGATCAGCGGAAAGGGGCGCGCTCGATACGACGACCGCACCCACCACCGGTTTGTCAGGGCAAAAACCTGCCCAAACACTCACAACGCACGCCCGCTCCCCTTCCCGCCGCGCGCACCCCTTCGGCGCCGGGCTCGCACCCGTTCCCCCATTCCGCACCAGAGGTTACGGGCGCGATCAGCGGAAAGGGGCGCGGGGGTCAGCGCCATGGCCAGAGATCATCGCCACACTGTTTCCGGGAATAACTTCACATAAACCCCACTCAGGGCCGGAAAGCCGCGGGCCAACCGGGAGCTCAGATCCCGGGCGCGCGTAACATTTCTCAACGTCCGTTCGCTATGTTATTGGCCATGCACCTAACGTGTTCCGGTGAGCACCTCAACCAACACTTCCCCAACAGCTGGCAAGACCGGCTTCCGGCTCCCCAAGTGGGCCGGATCCTTCGGCGTCCAGATCATCGCAGCCCTCATCGTCGGGCTCATTCTCGGCCTCATCGCCAAGTACACGGGCAGCACCAAGACCGCCCCGAACGGCCTGGGGGCTACTCTCCAGACGATCGGCTCCAGCTACGTCTCCTTGCTTCAGACCGCCGTCGTTCCTTTGATTTTCACCGCCGTGGTGAGCTCCATCGCCAACCTGCGCCAGGTGTCCAACGCCGCGCGCCTCGCATGGAACACACTGCTCTGGTTCGCCATCACCTCACTGGTATCGGTGCTGATCGGCATCGGCCTGGGCGTGCTCCTGCAGCCGGGCGCGGCAACCGGCATCACCGAAGAAGCCAA
This sequence comes from Paenarthrobacter sp. YAF11_1, assembly GCF_052113445.1. Taxonomy (NCBI): domain Bacteria; kingdom Bacillati; phylum Actinomycetota; class Actinomycetes; order Micrococcales; family Micrococcaceae; genus Paenarthrobacter; species Paenarthrobacter sp. YAF11_1. The sequence continues at coordinate 332,188 of NZ_JBFRDF010000003.1, read as the reverse complement.
GTACGCCGGCAAGACCGGTGACTGGTGGGCGTTCCTGATCGGCCTCTTCCCGAAGAACTTCCTGGGACTTGGCGCCAGCTCCACTGTGACCGAGAGCGCCAATGCTGCCACCACCGTCAGCACCGCGGTCAACTTCAACGTGCTCCAGATCCTGGTGGTCGCGATCGCCGTCGGCGTTGCCGCACTCAAGGTTGGCAAGCAGGCTGAGGCCTTCCTGACGTTCAACGCTTCAGCTCTGGCCGTCATCCAGAAGGTCCTGTGGTGGATCATCCGCCTCGCTCCGCTGGGCACGGTAGGCCTGATCGGTAACGCCGTGGCCATCTACGGCTGGGACACCATCGGTTCCTTGGGCAAGTTCACCGCGGCCATCTACATCGGGCTGGCACTGGTGCTGTTCGTCCTCTACCCCATCTTGGTCCGCATTCACGGCCTTTCCATCAAGCAGTACTTCTCCGGCGTGTGGCCGGCCGTGCAGCTGGCATTCGTTTCCCGTTCTTCGATCGGCACGCTGCCGCTCACGCAGCGCGTCACCGAGAGGAACCTGGGCGTCCCCTCCGGCTACGCTTCCTTCGCCGTGCCGCTGGGCGCCACCACCAAGATGGACGGTTGCGCAGCAATCTACCCGGCCATTGCAGCCATCTTCGTGGCACAGTTCTTCGGCATCAACCTTGACTTCAGCCAGTACCTACTAATCGTTCTGGTCTCCGTCCTCGGTTCCGCCGCTACGGCGGGTACCACCGGCGCCGTCGTCATGCTCACGCTGACCCTGTCCACGCTGGGACTGCCGCTGGCCGGCGTCGGCCTTCTGCTGGCTATCGACCCGATCCTGGACATGGGCCGCACCGCCGTCAACGTGGCTGGCCAGGCATTGGTCCCCGCAATCGTCGCGAAGCGTCAGGGCATCCTGGACGAGTCACTGTACAACGCACCCCGCAACGGTGCTGTGTTCGCCGATGAGTACGCAGCGGACAAGGCAGCAGCTGAAAGCAACGAGCGCGAACTGGCCGAGTCCAAGGCCTAGTTTCCGTCTCTTTGGAACGGCGGAAATCCCCCGGGGAGTTCTCCCCGGGGGATTTCCCCGTTAAAGGGGCCAACTCTGGATAGGCTCGGACCATGTTGATCGTCACTTCCAATGAAATCCCGGGCCACCGGATCGACGCCGTCTTCGGCGAAGTCATGGGCCTCACCGTCCGCTCACGGGACATCGGCTCGCAAATGCTGGCCGGCTTCCGCTCCCTCGGTGGCGGCGAACTGCCCGAAATGACCAAGGCACTCTATGAAAGCCGCCAGGAAGTTATGGCACGCATGGTCAATGAAGCGCAGCAACGTGGCGCCAATGCCATCGTCGCCATGCGGTTCGACACCTCTGAGATGGGGACCAACTGGACCGAAGTCTGTGCCTACGGAACCGCCGTGTACGTCCTGCCGTTGGGAGAGGGCGAGCCTGGAGCCACGGGCCAGTCTGTCTACCTGACCAAATCGGCCGCGCAGCAGCAGAGCCAGCCGACTCCCCCCGCTCCTCCCGCGCCCCCGACTCAGTTCTAGGCTCACGTTTCCGAGTCCCGCTCTGGTTCGCCCTCCTCCCGTTCAAAGGGTGGCAGTGACGAACAAGGGCGGGACTTTTCACATGCCCACTCGGCTCAAATTGCGCAGAGTGCAAACTTGCACTTAGTGTAATGATGTGATTCAAACCAGCAGTCAGGAAGCCGCTGCGGAACCGTCCCCTTCCGAGCCCGCCGCCCCTTCGCGGCGCGAACTCAACAAGGCGGCCACCCGCAGCTCCATCGCTTCCGCAGCCTTGGACCTTTTGCGTAGCAACGGGTCCGGCAATTTCACCGTGGAAGACATCGCAGCCAGCGCCGGAGTCTCACGGCGAACCTTCTTCAACTACTTCCCCAGCCTCGAGGCCGCCTTGGCATCCGTAGCCGACGGCTTCATGGACCACGCCTTGGAGCAGTTCCGGCTCCGCCCGGCGGACGAGTCGATTCTCGAATCCGCGCAAGCAGCCCTCATGGCGCTAGCCGATCCCATGTCCGTGGCACCCATGGCCGAACTCTTCAGCCTGACCCACGACAACCGCCAACTGGCCCGCTCCGAACTTGAAGCCTGGGAGCACTGCACCGAGCAGATCATTGACGCCGCCCGCAGCAGGCTCGGCGCCGGCATCAGTGAGCTCTATGTCCATGCTCTGGCTGGTTCAGTCATCTCTTGCGGCAAGGCCGCCATGACCGTCTGGTTCGCCGCTCGCGGCCCGGATCTCTCGGCGGAGTCCCTGGCGGTTCTTCGCCAGCACCTCATCGATGCGATGGGGCTCCTTGGCGCCGGCTTCGCGCCGCCGTCGGACGCTTCTTTCCACGCCTCAGCTGCCTCCCCCTCCGTTCCAACCACCACAGATCGGTTCTGACATGGCCTCGTTCCTCTACCGTCTCGGCAAGTTTTCGTATCGGCGCCGCTGGCTGGTCATCTCCATCTGGCTGGCCGTCATGGTGGCAGTGGGCGGCTCGGCCGCAGCGTTCCACGGCACCATGTCCAACAACTTCACCATCCCGGGCACCGAAACCCAGCAGATGGCGGACAAGCTCAAGGAAGCGCTCCCTGATTCTTCGGGAGGCTCCGCCAGCGTGGTCTTCGATGCCGGGGACGGCGGATTCGACCAAGCCAAGAAGGACGCAGTGGCCGCTGCGCTGACCAAGCTTGAAGCCATGCCTGACATTCAAGGAACGGTGAACCCGTTCACCACGCAGGAGCAGCTGGACAAGTCAGCCGGCGAGATCGCAGCCGGTGAAGCCAAGGCCGCCGAAGGCAAGGCGCTGCTTGATGCCTCCCGCGCACAGCTGGAAGCGGGCGAGACCCAACTCGCCGGGGCGGAACAGCAGCTGGCTGCCTCAGGCCTCACACCCGCACAGATCGAAGCCCAGCTGGCTCCGCAGCGCGCCGAACTCGCCGCCAACAAAGAAAAGCTCGACGCCGGAACCAAGGAAGCTGCCGACGGCGCCGCCGCATTGGCTCTGGGCAAGCGACAGCTCGAAGCCTCCGAAGGCCTCCGTTTTGTCTCCAGCGACAACAAAGCCGCAGTAGCCCAGGTCCAGTTCAAAACCTCCATCAACGCCGTTGACCCCGCCGTCCGTGAAGAGGTCCAGGAGATCGTCCACGGCGTCTCATCGGCCGGCGTCACGGCCTACGCCAGCAAGGAAATCACCGAGGACGTCTCCGAGATTTTCGGGGTTGCTGAAATCGTGGGCGTCGCAGTCGCGGCCATGGTCCTGATCCTGATGCTCGGAACCCTCATCGCAGCCGGGCTTCCTCTCCTGATGGCCCTGATCGGCGTAGCTGTAGGTGTGGGCGGAACGTTTGCCCTCACCAGCGTCATCGACATGAGCTCCATCTCCCCGATGCTTGCCCTGATGCTCGGCCTCGCGGTGGGCATCGACTACTCCCTGTTTATCGTCAACCGCCACCGCACCCAGCTGCTGGCCGGCATGGACGCGGAGGAATCCGCTGCATTGGCTACGGGTACTTCGGGTAACGCCGTGTTGTTCGCCGGTCTCACCGTGATCATCGCCTTGGCTGCACTGGTGGTTCCGGGACTTCCCTTCCTCGCCGTGATGGGTGTTGCGGCCGCAGCGACAGTTGCTGTCGCCGTCGTCGTAGCTTTGACCTTGACACCCGCTGTGCTGGCCCTGATTGGGCGCCGACTCATCTCCAAGCGCGCTTGGGCTAAGGCTGCCAGGCACAACGCTGAGCCCGGCCACGAAGCGGCCGACCGTGAACGCGAGGAGAAGCGCAGCAGCGGAGGCTGGGGCGGTATGGTCACGCGCCATCCGTGGGTTGCCCTGGTGGCCAGCGTCGTATTGTTGGGCGCTTTGGCACTGCCGGCCTCTCAGTTGCGGTTGGCACTTCCCGACGGCGGCTCCGAGCCGGTCGATTCGCAGGCCTTCAAGGCCTACGACCTCACCCGCAGCAGCTTCGGCGAAGGCGTGACGGGACCGATCGTCGTCGTCGGTGAATTCCCTGAAGGTCTCAGCGAAAACGACGCCAAGAACAAGCAGTTCGATGTTGCGGACGAACTTCGCAGTGTTGAGAATGTCATTGCTGCTGTCCCCATCGCCTTGAGCGAAGACCGTCGCACTGCGGTGTTCCAGGTCATCCCGAAGGAAGGCCCGGCCAGTGCCGGCACCGTCCAGGTCGTGTCCGATCTTCGCGCCAAGGGTGCTGTGATCAGCGACGACCTTGACGTGAAAATCGGCCTTACCGGACAGACCGCGGGCAACATTGACGTTTCCAACAAGCTCGGCGCTGCTTTGCCGCCGTACTTGGCGATCGTCGTCGGGCTGTCCTTGCTCTTGCTTCTGTTGGTCTTCCGCTCGATTGTGGTGCCCCTGCTGGCAACCGGCGGATTCCTGCTGTCCCTCGCTGCTGCTTTCGGTGCCGTGGTTGCCGTCTACCAGTGGGGCTGGCTGGGAGGGATCTTCGACGTCGCCAACCCGGGCGCCGTCCTGAGCTTCCTGCCCATCATCCTCATCGGTGTGCTGTTCGGTCTCGCCATGGACTACCAGGTGTTCATCACCTCGGGCATGCGGGAATCGTTCATGCACGGCGAGACTGCCAAGCACGCGGTACGCTCCGGTTTCAGCCACGCTGCAGCCGTTGTCACCGCCGCCGCGATCATCATGGTCAGTGTGTTCTCCGGCTTCATCTTCAGCCACCTCACCATGGTCCGGCCGCTCGGCTTCGCCATGGCGTTCGGTGTACTGATTGATGCCTTCGTGGTCCGCATGACCATCGTTCCCGCTGTGATGTACCTTCTGGGCGAGAAGGCCTGGTGGCTCCCCAAGTGGCTGGAGCGTGTTCTTCTGGATGTCGATGTTGAAGGCGCCAAGCTGGAGCGGACCGATCGTCGGAAGACCGAGGAACTGGTCCACTAACGCTCTTCCACATAACAGCCGAAATTCACGAACGCTCGCTCACTTGCTTGAGGCAAGTGAGCGAGCGTTTCGGTTTATGCACGCGGGACGTGAGAGACGGTTCGGCCTAAGCACGCGGGATGTGAGAGACCGTTCGGCCGAAGCACGCGGGACGTGGGAGACCGTTCAGCCGAAGCACGCGGGATGTGAGAGATGATCGTATTAGGCTGGGTGGCGTGACCCGATTGATTCTCGCCTCCCAGTCCCCCGCCCGCACCAAGCTGCTCACGGACGCCGGTATCCGGCATGACGTCCTGGTTTCGGACGTTGACGAGGACGCGGTGCAGGCCAAGTACGGCGTGACGGACGCACACGATACCGCGCTGCTGCTGGCACGTGCCAAGGCCGAGGCCGTCGCTGCCCTCCCCGAAGCTGAGGGCGCGTTGGTGATCGGCTGCGATTCGGTGTTCGAGTTCGACGGCGAGTCCCACGGCAAGCCTTACACCGCGGACGTTGCACGGGAACGGATGCTGCGGATGAGCGGCTCGCAGGGAGTGCTGCACACCGGCCACTGGCTGGTGGACTGCCGGGACACCGCCGCTGACGCTGACGATGAAGCAGACGGTGCAGACGCAGACAGCCCCGAAGGAACCGGCGCCACAGTTGGAGCCGTATCCAGCGCCGAGGTCCACTTCGCCCAGATGAGCACCTACGACATCGACGCCTACATCGCTACGGGCGAACCCCTCCACTGCGCCGGGTCCTTCACCATAGACGGCTTGGGCGGGGCATTCATCCGCAAAGTGGACGGCGATCCGCACGCCGTCGTCGGGCTTTCCATCTCCACCCTCCGGGATCTCCTGGTCCACGCGAAAGTGCGAATCACCGAACTGTGGGACAACGACGAGCAGTAGAAGCCATTTGTAGCAACCCTACAAAGGAACATCGCCTCACACACGGAATCCCCCATCAATATGGGCGGAACCCTCACAATCGCGCTAGGCTCCTCAAGGACAGAAGGAGTCAACAACTTGTCAGCTAACCCGGCGCAGCCCATTTCCAGCCCTCTTACCAAGGTCTTGATTGCCAACCGCGGCGAAATCGCGGTCCGCATCATCCGAGCCGCCCGGGACGAAGGCATTGCCTCCGTAGCGGTCTACGCCGATCCTGACCGTGACGCCCTCCACGTCCGCTTGGCCGACGAAGCCTACGCCTTGGGGGGCAACACCGCCGCTGAGTCGTACTTGGTCATGGACAAGATCATCGACGTCGCCAAGCAGTCCGGCGCCGATGCCATCCACCCCGGCTACGGCTTCCTGGCGGAGAACGCCGAGTTCGCTGCCAAGGTCATCGACGCCGGCATCACCTGGATTGGCCCCTCCCCCGAGGCGATCTCGGCCCTGGGCGACAAGGTCCAGGCCCGCCACATCGCCGAAAAGGTGGGCGCTCCTCTGGTTCCCGGCACGGCTGACCCCGTGGAGTCGGCCGACGAAATCCTGAAGTTTGCCGAAGAATTCGGCCTCCCGGTCGCCATTAAGGCTGCCTTCGGCGGCGGCGGACGCGGCATCAAGGTTGCACGCACCATGGACGAGATTCCGGAGCTCTACGAGTCCGCGGTCCGCGAGGCAATCGCTGCGTTTGGTCGCGGCGAGTGCTTCATTGAGCGGTTCCTCGATGCCCCGCGCCACGTGGAAACACAGTGCTTGGCCGATGCTTTCGGCAACGTTGTAGTGGTCTCCACCCGCGACTGCTCACTGCAGCGCCGCAACCAGAAACTTGTTGAAGAAGCACCAGCTCCTTACCTCAGCGAGGAGCAGAACAAGCGCCTCTACGAGTCTTCCAAGGCGATCCTCAAGGAAGCAAACTACCTCGGTGCCGGCACTTGCGAGTTCCTGGTGGGCCAGGACGGCACCATTTCCTTCCTCGAAGTGAACACCCGCCTCCAGGTGGAGCACTGCGTGTCAGAGGAAGTCACGGGAATCGACCTCGTCCGCGAGCAGTTCCGCATCGCCCGCGGCGAAGCCCTGGGCTATGACGACCCCGAGGTCCGTGGCCACTCCTTCGAGTTCCGCATCACCGGCGAGGATCCGGGCCGCAACTTCATGCCTGCCCCCGGAACCATCACCACGTTGAAGAACCCCACCGGCCCCGGCGTCCGCATCGATTCGGGCGTGGAGCAGGGCGACGTCATCAGCGGCAATTTCGACTCCATGCTCTCCAAGCTGATCATTACCGGCGCCACCCGCGAACAAGCGCTCCAGCGTTCACGCCGGGCGCTGGAGGAGATGGTGGTTGAGGGCATCCCCACCGTTATCCCCTTCGACCTCGCCGTGGTCACCGATCCCGCTTTCGCCCCGGCGGAAGGCCCGTTCAAAGTCCACACCCGGTGGATCGAGACCGAGTTCGTCAACAGCATCCCGGCATGGTCCGCCAACGCAGCCGGCGCTGAGACGCCCGACGCCGGTGAGCGCCAGCGCGTCGTCGTCGAGGTGGGCGGCAAGCGCCTTGAGGTCGTTCTTCCGTCCGGCCTCGGTGGCGGTGTCGCGGCAGTTTCCAGCGGTTCGGGCACCAAGTCCGGCAAGTCCAAGAAGCGCTCCCGTTCGGCTGGCGCCACGGCTGCTGCAGCCGGCGGAAATGCACTGACTTCCCCCATGCAGGGCACCATCGTCAAGGTGGCAGCTGCTGAAGGCGATGTTGTGGCCGAAGGCGACCTGATCGTGGTTCTCGAAGCCATGAAGATGGAGCAGCCCCTCACCGCCCACAAGGCCGGTACCGTCCGTGGCCTCGCTGCTACGGCCGGCGAGACTGTCGCCGCCCGCACCAATGGTGCGGAGCCGCCGTCGTTATTGGGCTGCTTAGGACACGTTGTTTTCGTAGTCCATGTCCTTGGTCTCGCGCGTCAGCCAGAGCGCGATGAAGGTAACCACCGCAGCGGCCGCCATGTAGGCGCCCACCAGCCACGTGCTGCCGTTCGCTGCAGACCAGAGCGCAATGGCCACGAACGAGGCAGGAGCTGCACCGATCATGGAGGACAGGTTGTACGCCACGGCGGATCCGGTGTAGCGAACGTTGGCCGGGAACAATTCGGGAAGGATCGCTGCCATGGGCCCGAAGGTCAGGCCCATGAGCGTGAAGCCCACAATGAGGCCAACCATGGCCGCTGCCTGGCCGGGACCGAACATGGTGAACCAGAGTGCACCGAACACGAAGATGCCGGCAGTGACCCCCAGCAGGAACTTTCGCCGGCCCCACTTCTCAGCGAGCGGCCCGGAGACCACGGTGAAGATGCCGAAGAAGACGACGCCGATGATCAGCATCCAGAGGAAGTCGGACCGGGTGATTCCCAGGCCGGGGACGAATGCGGCAATCTGATCGGCCGTCATGGGCTTGCCTGCTTTTTCAGCCGCTGCCTGTGCACCGGCCAGGGTGGGCTTGGTGCCGTAGGAGAGGGTGAACGTGGTCATGATGTAGAAGAGCACGTACGTGGCAAACATGATGAACGTACCGGCCACCACCGGACGCCAGTGGCTCTTGAGGGTGGCTGCGAGAGGGAGCTTCTGCACCTTGTCCTGCTCGATCACCTTGGTGAAGGACGCGCTTTCCACCAGCTTCAAACGGACATAGAGGCCCACGATCACCAGGACGGCGCTGAGGATGAACGGAACCCTCCAGCCCCAAGCCAGGAATTCTTCGGCACTCAGCGATACATTCATCCAGATGAAGATGACGTTGGCGATGATGAAGCCGATGGGGGCGCCCAGCTGCGGGAACGTTCCGTAGATGGCACGCTTTCCCTCGGGTGCGTTCTCCGTGGCCAGCAATGCTGCGCCGGACCATTCGCCGCCCAGAGCCAGGCCTTGGAAGAACCGCAGGATGACCAGCATGATCGGGGCAAGGATGGCCCAACCCGGCATGGAGGCCGTGGGCAGGAGACCGATGAGGAACGTGGCGATGCCCATGGTCAGCAACGACGCCACCAGGGTGCCCTTGCGGCCGATCTTGTCACCAAAGTGGCCGAAGACCACGGCACCGATAGGCCGCGCGAAGAAGGCAACGCCAAAAATGGCGAACGCACTGAGCAGCGCATTGATGTCAGTGGCGTCGGGGAAGAAGAGCTTCGGGAAGACGAGTACCGACGCGGTGGCATAGGCGTAGAAGTCGTAGAACTCGATCGTCGTGCCGATCAGGCTCGCGAAGATCACCTTGCCCCGCGAGTTCACTGGCTTAGTGGACTCGCCTTCCTTGGATGGTGCGGTGGAAGACATGTATGTGCAGCTTTCTTTCACGCCGGCCGAAGCCCCGAGAGGCTCCCGGCGAAGGAATATTCGAGAGTTCAATAATAGTTCCCGCTGTCCATTGACTGGACAACCAAGTCCAACATGCGGACGCACAGGAAAATCTCACCCTGTGGTCCGCGCCACACTACCTCACCATCGCCTCACGCGCCGGTGACCCCGCCGATAGGGAAATGTCACAGCACGTTTACAAACGGAGCCAGTCCACGAAATGCGCGAAACCTACCTTGGAATAACAACGTCCCCCACCAAGGAGGCACTCCGTGACTGTTGACCGCTCCGCAGAAGAACTGGCCCCTGTCCAGTCCACTGCCACCGCCGCCCCCGCCCTTGAACACCGCCCCGGCCGTTGGATTGCCAACTGGGATGCCGAGGACAAGGGCCAGTGGGAAGCCGAAGGCCGGTCCATCGCCAAGCGCAATCTCTACTGGTCCATCTTTGCCGAATTCCTCGGTTTCGTCGTCTGGCAGCTCTGGTCCATCGTGGTGGTCCAGCTCCCCGCGGCCGGTTTTACCTTTGATACCAACCAGATCTTCTGGCTCATCTCCATCCCCAGCCTGGTAGGCGCCACGCTTCGCATTCCCTACACCTTCATGGTTCCCAAGTTTGGTGGCCGGAACTGGACCATCGTCTCGGCGCTGCTCCTGCTGATCCCCACCACGGGCCTGGCTATCTGCGTCTCCAACCCGGAAACGCCGTTCGGCGTCATGCTCCTCATGGCTGGCCTCGCCGGCTTTGGTGGCGGCAACTTCGCCAGCTCGATGGCCAACATCACCTTCTTCTACCCCGCCCGCGAAAAGGGTTGGGCGCTGGGCCTGAACGCCGCCGGCGGAAACCTCGGTGCCGCCGTCGCCCAGCTTGTCGTCCCGATCGCCATCACGCTCCTGGCCGCCGGAACCGTCAACCTGCCGATGGCAGGCATCATCTGGATTCCGCTGATCATCATCGCCGCCTTCGGCGCTTACAAGTACATGAACAACCTCACCAGCGCCAAGGGTGACGTGGCCGGTTCACTGGCCGCCCTCAAGGAACCGCACCTGTGGATCATGGCGTTCCTGTACATCGGAACGTTCGGCTCGTTCATCGGCTTCGCGGGCGTCTTCCCCAAGCTGATCAAGGACTACTTCCCGGACTTCTCTTCCATCCATGTTGGCGCAGTGGCACTCTCCCTGGCCTTCCTCGGCCCGCTGGTTGGATCCCTGGCCCGCCCCTACGGCGGACGCATGGCCGACCGCATGGGTGGCGCCCGGATGACCATCGCCTCGTTCGCCTCCATGGCTGTGATCACCTTGACCATGATCTGGACGCTGCCGTTGAAGAACTTCTGGCTCTTCCTCACCTTGTTCCTGCTGCTCTTCCTGGCCAGCGGGTTCGGAAACGGTGCCACTTACCGCATGATCCCGGTCATCTTCGCAACCTCCAGCCGGGCCGCCCGCGCAGGAGCCCCGAGCACCACCACGGCGCGGCTCGCTTCTTCCTCGCTGGGCCTGATCTCCGCGATAGGCGCATACGGCGGGTTCGTGATCCCCCAGGTGCTCAACGCCTCCAACACGGCCACCGGCTCTTACACCCCGGCGTTCTACGGATTCGTTGGAGCCTACGTCCTGATGCTCATCGTCTGCTGGGTCTTCTACATCCGCCCTGCCCAGAAGCGCAACACGATCGGACACATCTAGATGCCCAACGGCGCCGATACCCACTGCCCCTACTGCGCGCTCCAGTGCGCCATGACGCTGACCCCGGCTGCTTCGGCAGTACAAGGGACAGCGGCAGCGGCCGCACCCCTCGCAGAACCGGCCAAGCCTGACGCTCCCCTGGAAGTATCCGGGCGCGACTTCCCCACCAACCGGGGCGGGCTGTGCCGCAAAGGCTGGACATCGGCGTCGTTGTTGCATCACAACGGGCGCGTCACCGAACCCATGCTCAAAGGATCGGACGGCGTTCACCAGCCGATCTCCTGGGACCAGGCGCTCATGCTCATCACCGCAGCGGTGAAGGACACCCAGCAGCAGTACGGGAATGACGCCGTGGGTGTTTTCGGCGGCGGCGGCCTCACCAACGAGAAGGCATATCTGCTGGGCAAGTTCGCCCGGCTGGCCCTCCGTACCTCGCGCATCGATTACAACGGCCGGTTCTGCATGTCCTCTGCAGCTGCCGCCGGTAACCGCGCCTTCGGCGTGGACCGCGGGCTGCCCTTCCCGGTCACGGACCTCGACACCGCGTCCGTGATCCTCATGCTCGGTTCCAACGTTGCCGAGACCATGCCTCCGTTCGTCCAGCACCTGCAGGGTGCACGGGACGCCGGCGGCTTGATCGTGGTGGACCCCCGCCGCTCGGCGACTGCTGCGTTCACCTCCGACGGCGGCGGCCTCCACTTGCAGCCGACGCCCGGTACCGATTTGGCTCTCCTCCTGGGCATCAGCCACGTGGTGGTTCACGAAGGCCTGGCCGACGCCGGATACATCGAGGCCAACACCAGCGGCTACGCGGCCGTGGTGCGGAGCCTTTCTGCGTTCTGGCCGGAACGGGTCCAGTCCATCACCGGTGTCCCCGCCACCCTGATCCGCGAAACCGCACGCCGCTTGGCACAAGGCGCCCGCACCGGCGGCAGCTACATCCTCAGCGGCCGCGGCGTGGAGCAGCACGTGGACGGCACGGACACGGCAACTGCTGCCATCAACCTCAGCCTCCTGTTGGGCCTGCCCGGCTCTGCGCGCAGCGGCTACGGCACGCTCACCGGCCAGGGCAACGGCCAGGGCGGCCGCGAACACGGGCAGAAAGCCGACCAGCTCCCGGGCTACCGCAAGATCACCGACCCCGCCGCGCGCGCCCACGTCGCCGGAGTATGGGGCGTCGACGAGTCGCTCATCCCCGGTCCCGGCCTGCCCGCCGTCGAACTTCTTAAGTCTCTTGGACAGCCCGACGGCGTCAGGTGCCTTTTCGTGCACGGTGCCAACGTGGTGGTCTCGGCGCCGGACACCAACGCAGTGATCAAGGGTCTTCGCAGCCTGGACTTCCTGGTGGTCTGCGACTTCTTCATGTCTGAGACCGCCGCCGAGGCTGACCTCGTATTGCCCGTTACGCAATGGGCCGAGGAAGAAGGCACCCTCACCAACCTCGAGGGCCGCGTGATCCGGCGTCGCCGGGCACTGACTCCTCCCCCTGGGGTACGCAGCGAGTTGTGGCTCATGGCGCGGCTGGCTGAACTCCTTGAGGCCCCGTCAACGTTCAGCGACGATCCCGAGACCGTCTTTGAAGAGCTGCGCCTGGCATCCGCTGGTGGTTTGGCTGATTACTCGGGCATCGATTACGCCATGCTGGACCGCGGTGAAGCTGCCTACTGGCCCTACCCTGTGGGCAGCGCCGGAACTCCGCGTCTGTTCGCCGACGGCTTCGCCCACGCTGATGGCCGCGCCGTCATGGTTCCGGTCACTCCCTCCAAACGGGCTGTCCGTTCGTTCGCGGACGATTCCCTGGCGCTGGCCACGGGCCGGCTCCTGGAGCATTACCAGTCCGGCGCCCAGACGCGCCGTGTGAGCGAGCTGCTTGCATCCCAGCCGCAGGCCCGGCTCCTCATCCACCCAGGCACAGCAGCTGCCCGCGGTATCGCAGATGGCGACTACGCCACCGTCACGAACGAGCGCGGCGAAGTACTTTGCCGCGCCGAACTCAGCACCACAGTCCGACAGGACACTGTCTTCCTGCCGTTCCACTTCCCCGGCCAGGAAAACGCCAACCGCCTCACCGAAGCGGCCACAGATCCCATCTCCGGAATGCCGGAATTCAAGACCAGCCGGGTATGGGTACGGCGGGCAGTCTCAACCCAGGAATTGGTTCCTGCCGGGACGCGGCTGCCACTGCACGTCAAGGAGGCATCATGAGCGAGCGCATTGTTGTAGTTGGATTCGGGCCTGTGGCAGCACGGTTTATTGACGAACTGCTCCCCTCCGTCCGCACTGGGCTGGTTCAACTGCTGGTGGTGGGTCAGGAGACCGAGGCTGCCTACAACAGGGTCATGGTTGCTGAGCTCGGCGTGGGGCGCACTACGGCCGAGGCGTTGGCGATGGCCGATGCGTCCGAGTTGACGTCCGACGGCGTTGACGTCCGCCTGGGCACCAAGGTCAAAAGGATCGACCGCGCCCGCCAGCAGGTAGTCCTTTCAGACGGCACCTCTGAACACTACGACCGCCTGGTGTTTGCCACTGGCTCGCGTCCGGTCATTCCCAACCTCACCGGACTCAATCCCGATCCCTCCCGGCCCGTGCTTCCGGCCGGAGTTACAGCTTTGCGTGATCTGCGGGATGCTGCCGTGCTTCGCGCCGCGGTAGCCGGCGGCAAGCGCGTGGTGGTCCTGGGTGGCGGGGTGCTGGGTTTGGAAACCGCGCTGGCGGCCTCTGAAGAAGGCGCCCAAACCACGGTGGTCCACAACGGACCGTTCCCGCTGGGCCGCAGCATTGACCGCGGCAGCGGCTCCGTCCTTACCAACAGCCTGCGGGCGGGCGGCGTCCGGATGGCCGGCAATGCCCGTTCCACCGGCATTGAAACCTCCGGTCCTGACGGCAGCTTCTCGGCGCTGCTGCTGGATGACGGCTCAGCGATCGACGGCGACCTGCTCGTCTTGTCGTGTGGTGTCCGCCCCCGGATCGAACTGGCCGAGGGCTGTGGACTTCCTACCGGCGCCGGCATCCTGGTGGACCACCACCTCCGGACTTATCATGAACCCCACATGTTCGCGATCGGCGACTGTGCTGAAGTACGCTGCCCGGACGGCTCCTGTGTTGAATGCCGCACAGCGACCGGCCCCTCTGGCTTGGTGGGTCCGGGGTGGCGGCAGGCCGAGTGGTTGGCCGAATACCTCGTGGTCCTTGCCCGGGACGGCCAGGCCGCCGCGGATGCGGTGGAAGCGCTGCCCGTGGAGAAGCCCGGGGTGGTGGTCCTGAAAGCAAGGGGCATCAACCTCGCTGTGGCGGGCGACAACCAAGCCGATCCGTGGGATGAAGAATTGCTGGAAGCCGGTGCTGCTTCGGGACGTGCCCGCCGGCAGGTCTCCCAATGGGCCGATCCCGAACACGGCCGCTACGTAAAGATGACCACCCGCGGCGGGGTGCTGGAAGGCCTCGTTGCCGTGGGCATGCCCCGGACGGCTGCTGAACTGGTGGTGCTCTTCGAACGCTCCTCGGAACTGCCCGCCGACCGCTCACTCCTGCTCCGGCTCGATGGGCCCGACCAACTGGACACCGGCGCCACCAGCAACGATCCCCAGCGGACCGTGTGCCGTTGCGCAGGAGTCAGCGCAGCCAGCATCGAGGATTCAGTCCTGGACGGCTGCAGCACCGTAGGCGAGGTTTCCAAGGCCACCCGCGCCGGAACGGGCTGCGGGGGCTGCCATGGGGACATCAAGGGGATCATCGAAAAACACTTCCAAGCGGCTGCCGCCTGACGCCGCGTAGTTTTTTTGGCTTGCCGCTCCGAAGCGGGCACTTAGAATTCTCACGTGAACATCTCCGAGCAGGCTCCAGGGATCTTTTTCGTGGAAGGACCGGCGTCCAATTGGCTCATTGTCCGTGACGATGGCGGGTTTATTGTGATCGACGGCGGTTACCCCGCCGACCGTGACCTGGTCCTCGAGTCCATCAGAGGGCTGGGCTTGGAGCCTGCCGATGCGAAGGCCATGCTCATCACGCACGGGCACGTGGACCACACAGGATCCGCGGCGTACTTCTCGCGGACGTTCGGCACGCCCATCCTCTGCTCTCCCGGGGAATTACCCCACGTTCAGGGCAAGGAGAAGCATCAGGTCACGTTTGGCCAGGTCCTGGTCCGGGCATGGCGTCCCCGCGTTTTCCGGTGGATGCTCCACGTCATCAAGGCCAAGGCCCTCCGGGCAGAGCCGGCCACCCGCGCCGAAGCTTGGATGCCGGAGAAGCTCCATAGCCTGCCGGGCCACCCCCAGGCAATCCCGCTCCCTGGGCACACCCCGGGCAATGTCGCATTGTTGCTGCCCGACGCCGGAGCGATTGCCGTGGGCGACTCCTTCGTCACCGGCCACCCGATCAGCAGTACATCCGGCCCCCAGATGCTGCACCGGATGTACCACTCTGACCCTGTTGCCGCGTTGGCCTCTGCCCGGCAGTTGGAGGGTGTCCAAGCCAACGTCATCCTGCCCGGCCATGGTCCTGCCCTGCACCTGCCGTTGGCTGAAGCCGTCGCCGCTCTGCAAGCCTAGACAGCAGAAACGCCCGTTTCGATGGCTCGCTGCATGTTAGACGGTAGGAATCGTCTGGTGTGCAGCGGACCGTCGAAACGGGCGTCGGCGTCGAAACTACATGTGCACGTGCAGGCGCCGTGCAGCCTCCGAGATGGAGCCAGTCAGCGACGGGTACACCGTGAAAGCACTGGCCACATCGTCCACGTGGAGCTTCTGCGTGACGGCCACGGAGATGGGGAAGATGAGCTCCGACGCGTTCGGGCCCACCACCACGCCACCGATCACGGTGCCGGAACCCTTGCGGGCAATGATCTTGACGAAGCCGTCCTTGGTGTTGCGCATCTTGGCGCGGGCATTGCTGAGCAGTGACAGCATCACAACGTCGCCCTGGTACTTCCCGGACGCGAGGTCGGCCTCGGACACACCCACTGAGGCTATTTCAGGGGAGGTGAAAATGTTGGATGCCACCTGGTTGAGCTTCAGCGGCTTCACGCCGTCGCCCATGAAGTGGGCAATCGCGATCCGGCCCTGCATGGCTGCCACGGAGGCGAGGGCGAACACGCCTGTGCAGTCACCGGCAGCGTAGATGTTGGGGGCGGTAGTGCGGGAAACGCCGTCAACCTTGATGTGGCCGGACTCCGTGAGGGTCACACCGGCTTCCTCAAGGCCGACGCCCGCCGTGTTCGGGATGGAACCAACACACACCAAGCAGTGCGTACCCGTCACAATCGATCCGTCACCCAAGGTGACCTTGACGCCGTCGTCCGTTCGCTCCACTGCGTTGGCGCGTGACTTGGACAAAACGTTCACGCCACGACGTTCGAAGACGCCTTCCAGCAGTTTGGCGGCATCGGTGTCCTCGCCCGGGAGAACTTGGTCGCGGCTGGAAATCAGCGTGACCTTGGAGCCCAGTCCGTTGTAGGCGGAGGCGAACTCGGCGCCGGTAACACCGGATCCCACCACGATCAGTTCTTCCGGGAGCTCGTCCAGGTTGTAGATCTGAGCCCAGTTGAGGATGCGTTCGCCGTCGGGCTTGGCAGTGGGGAGTTCTCGCGGGTGGGCGCCGACGGCCAGCAGGATGGCGTCAGCATCAATGGTGCGGGTGCCTTCGAGAGTCAGGACCTCGATGGTGTTGTTGTCCAGCAGCTTGCCGGACCCAATGACGATTTCCACGCCCAGGCGCTCCAGGCCGGCACGGATGTCCTCGGACTGTCCGTGGGCAAGGTTGAGCACGCGGTCGTTGATGTGCTTGAGGTCGGCGCGGGGCTTCGAGGCCGTGCCGTCGCCGTCGAACTTCACTCCCAGCTCGTCCGCCTCACCGACGCGGGTCATGAGGTCGGCGGTGGCAATGAGGGTCTTGGAAGGCACGACGTCGGTCAGCACGGCAGAGCCGCCAAGGCCTGCCCGCTCAACAATGGTGACGTGGGCGCCGAGTGAGGCGGCCACCATGGCAGCTTCATATCCGCCGGGACCACCTCCCAGGATCGCGATACGGGGGGCACTGAAGTCAACTTGGGTGGTCACAATCCTCAATTCTCGCTCATTGCAGCGTCGGCTGCCACTCAGCCCACCCTCACCCGCGCAGGGGTCCCTACCAAAGTCCTGCGGCTGCAGGGTAGCTTGTACCAGTGAGTAACACTGAGCTGATGAACACAGACCCCTTTGAGGCCGCGAAGGCCGCCGCAGACTTCATCGCCGCGGAGACCGGCGTCGAGTCCCATGACGTAGCCCTGGTGCTCGGATCCGGTTGGGCGGAGGCCGCCGACCTCATCGGCGAAACCACCGCCACCCTGAACGCCTCGGAGGTCCCCGGTTTCCACAAACCGGCGGTGGTGGGCCATATTGGCACCATCCGCTCCGTCCTGACCAAGGAGGGCAAGCGCGCGCTCGTCCTGGGGGCGCGGACCCACTACTACGAAGGCCGCGGCGTACGGTCCGTGGTCCACGGCGTTCGCACCGCAGCCGCAGCCGGCTGCAAAACCTTGGTACTCACCAACGGTTGCGGCGGGCTGAACGAAGACTGGACACCGGGCACCCCCGTCCTCATCAGCGACCACATCAACCTCACCGCTACCTCACCGCTTGAGGGCGCCACGTTTGTTGACCTCACCGATCTCTACTCCTCGCGCATCCGGGACCTCGCCCGTGAAGTGGACGCTTCCCTGCAGGAAGGCGTGTACGCACAATTCACCGGACCGCATTACGAAACACCGGCAGAGGTCCAGTACGCCAAGCGGATCGGCGCAGACCTGGTGGGCATGTCCACGGCGCTGGAAGCAATCGCCGGCCGCCATGCAGGAATGGAAGTTTTCGGGATTTCCCTGGTCACCAACCTTGCAGCCGGCATCAGCCCGGTTCCTTTGAGCCACGCCGAAGTTCTGGAAGCCGGGCAGGCAGCCGGCAGGCGGATCTCCAAGCTCCTGGCGGACATCATCGCCAAGCTCTGACTGCGTCACCGGGAAGCGGGGCCACCATCCATGGTGGCCCCGCTTTGCTGATTAAGAGGGTGCGCGCTAACAATTCCGGACCGGAAGTAAACGCACAGCAAATTCTCAGGATAAATATGTTTTATGGCGCAACATTTGATCCCGCGCCCCAGCATGTGGCACGCGCGCCCGTTGGCAATGTAAACGCTTGCGCAAATACCCGCCGGTAGCTCAAATCGCACGCTCAACACCGTTTGATGTCCGACCTAACACGTGTCTAGCGTGGAAAGTGTCCCGGCAAGTCGACGTGCCGGTACCACCGCGGCGGAGGCCCACGAGGCTCCGCCGCACCTCGAAACGATGGCGTCCCTCGGTGATGCCTCCAGCGGATCGATGGACGCCCCAGTTGTAGAGAACCCCCAACCGGGGGTCAGGGCATGAGCCCCACTCCACGAAGTCCAACACTCCGCGAGAAGAGTAAGCATGAACACGCACTCAACCCCTCAAAGGCCGCGCCGCCGGCTGCGACAGGCAGTAGCCCTCGCAGCCGCAGCCAGCGTGGCCGGCAGCATCCTGCTGGTGACGCCGGCCGCGCAGGCGAACCTGCCGGCTGATCCGCCGTCGAGCACCATGCCGGCACCCACGCCCGGCTTCCCGTTGCCTACCAATCACACACAGCAGGCGTACGATCCCGCGGCGGACTTCACGTCCAAGTGGACGAGGGCCGACGCCAAGCAGATCATGGCCCAGAGCAATCCCAATGTTGCGCCCGGCCAGAACTCGATGAGCCCGAACGTCACCATGCCGGAGATCCCCAAGGACTTCCCGGCCATGAACGACGACGTCTGGGTGTGGGACACCTGGTCCCTCACCGACGAGAATGCCAACCAGATCAGCTACAAGGGCTGGGACGTCGTCTTCTCCTTGGTGGCTGACCGGCATGAGGGCTACGGCTTCGACCAGCGCCACTGGAATGCCAGAATCGGCTACTTCTTCCGCAAGACCAACGCCGATCCTGCCAAGGACAAGTGGAACTACGGCGGACACCTGTTCCTGGACAACACGTCCATCGGCAACACGGAGTGGTCCGGTTCCACCCGCCTCATGCAGGGCAACAAGATCAACGTCTTCTACACGGCCACCACGTTCTACGATGTGGCCGAGCGGAACGCAGGCGGCGGCGGCATCGCTCCCGACGCCGCAATCGCCAAGGCCTTGGGTAACATCCACGCCAACCAGAACGGCGTGACCTTCGACGGTTTCCAGCACACCAAGCTCCTGGAACCGGACGGAAAGCTCTACCAGAACAAGGCGCAGAACCCCGGCTTCGCGTTCCGTGACCCGTACACCTTCGCTGACCCGGCACACCCCGGCAAGACCTTCATGGTCTTCGAAGGAAACACCGGCGGCACCCGCGGCTCCTACAAGTGCAAGCAGGAAGACCTTGGCTACGCGGCCGGCGACCCCAACGCGGAGACTCTGGCCCAGGTCAACAGCACCGGCGCTTGGTACCAGACCGCGAACGTGGGCTTGGCAGTCGCAGACAACAAGGACCTGACCAAGTGGAGCTTCCTCCCGCCGATCTTGTCCGCCAACTGCGTCAACGACCAGACTGAGCGTCCGCAGATCTTCATCCAGAACGAGAACGGCAAGAACAAGTACTACCTGTTCACCATCAGCCACCAGTTCACGTACGCGGATGGCATGCGCGGCCCTGACGGCGTCTACGGTTTCGTCGGCAACGGCGTCCGCTCCGACTACCAGCCGGTCAACAACAGCGGCTTGGCCCTTGGCTCCCCTACGGACCTGAACATGCAGGCCAACGCTCCGGAAGGTCCGGACCCGCGCCAAAACGGCCGGCAGTTCCAGGCGTACTCGCACTACGTGCAGCCCGGCGGGCTCGTCCAGTCCTTCATCGACAACGTGGACGGCGTCCGCGGCGGTTCCCTGTCGCCCACCGTGAAGATGAACTTCAAGGCCGGCGTGACGCAGGTTGACCGCAGCTTCGGCAAGAACGGCCTTGGCCCGTTTGGCTACCTGCCCACCAACGTCCGCGTTGGCGGCGAAGGCCACTACAAGTAGGCCGCAACACCCCGGCCCTCAGGCCACGGCAAGGGTGCCGGCTCCAGAAGAGCCGGCACCCTTGCCACCCCCAACCCTCAGGATTTCTCCCCATGACTTACCCCAGCCCCCACCTGTCCCGCCGCCAATTGCTGGCCGCAAGTGCCGCCGTCGTGGTCGCCTTCTCTGCCGTGTCCTGCACCCGGACGGAAGGCCCGACGCCGGCCCCCACCCCGGGCGGGCACCGCCCGTCCCCTTCGGATCCATGGCGGCCCGTCGCGCATCTGACGGCGGGGAAGAACTGGCTCAACGACCCCAACGGGCTCGTCTACCACGACGGCACCTACCACGCTTTCTACCAGTACAACCCGCACGGAAACTCGTGGGGCAACATGTCCTGGGGCCACTCCACCAGCACGGACCTGGTGCATTGGGACGAGCAACCCGTAGCCATGGAGGCGAGCCCTGAAGAAGAGATCTTCTCGGGCTGCATCGTGATGGATACGAACAATGCGTCCGGCCTCGGCTCGGCGGAGAACCCACCCATGGTGGCCCTGTACACCAGCGCCTACGGCAAAAACGGCGCGCTGCCTCAAGGTGCCCAGGCGCAATCGATCGCGTTCAGCCTGGACAACGGGACCTCGTGGCAGAAGTACAAAGGGAACCCCGTCCTGAACCTTGCCCCTACCAACAACAATTTCCGCGATCCCAAAATTACTTGGTATGAACCCGGCCGCTACTGGGTCATGACCACCGTGGTGGCCGACGCCCAGGTAGTGAAGATGTTCAAGTCCACGGACCTCCTCCGCTGGGAATTCCTGAGTGACTTCTCCGGAGCCGGCGCCCAAGGTGGGCTCTGGGAAGTACCTGAACTTGTGCAGATGGACGTGGAGGACTCCACGGCCAAGAAGTGGGTCATGCTCCTGAGCATCAACCCCGGGGGCATCGCAGGCGGCTCAGGGATGCAGTACTTCGTGGGTGAGTTCGACGGAACCCGCTTCACCGCCGAAAACGCGGCTGCCGCTGATGCACCGCTCGAGGAATCGCAGTGGCTGGATCACGGCGCGGACTACTACGCAGCAAACTCCATTTCCGGTGCGCCCGGGGACAAGCCCGTACTCCTGGGCTGGATGGGCAACTGGGACTACGCCCAGGATGTGCCGACCACGCCGTGGCGCGGTTCCATGGCCGTTCCCCGTGAACTCACCTTGGTTCGGGGCGGGAAACGGTTTGAGTTGCGATCGGCCATCGCCGGTGCCGCCAAGGAGACGCTGGAACGCTCCGGTGAAGTCAAGAGCAAAAACCTCACCGTAGGGTCCTCACTCCAGGACCTGGGTCCGGACTTCGCAGCCCGGACGCAGCTGATCGAACTGGAGATGGACCTCGTCTCTGCGAGCGAGGCCGGCCTGATCCTTCGGCAATCCTCCGACGGCAAAGCCGGCCTCCGCATCTCCTACACCCAGGAAACACGCACCGTCAGGGTGGACCGGTCAAAGGCCGGGACCAGCAACTTCTCGGAGAAGTTCAGCCCGTTCCATGAGGTTAAGCTGCCGTCCTCCGGGAATGATCGCACCGTCCGGCTCACGATTCTCCTGGATGCGTCCTCGGTGGAGGTCTTCATTGGCTCTGGAGAGGCGGTCATCTCAGACATCTTCTTCCCGGACTGGGACAACACCGGATCCTCGGCGTTCAGCTCGGAGGGCGACACGGACTTCACCATCACTTCCCGCGCGCTCTAACGCCCTCCGAGGGCTGGATCCCACCTATTACAACTACCCCTCAAGGCCGGATCCCACACCCCGTTGCCCCTTCGCGGCTCATTGAGGATAGTTTTGACCCTATGACATCCAGCGATGCCGCACTTGAACAACTGCTCACCGACGCCCGCGAGTGGGCTTCCCAGGATCCAGACCCGGCGACGTCCGCTGCCCTGGAGGAGCTGGCCGACCTCGCCAGCGGCGGTGATGCGGGAGCAGCCCAGGAACTGGGCGACAGCTTCAACGGCACCCTGCAATTCGGCACAGCCGGCCTCCGCGCAGCGCTCGGCCCGGGGCCAAACCGCATGAACCGCGTGGTGGTCCGCCGGGCCGCGGCGGGCCTGGCGGCGTTCCTCACCGAAACGGTAGCTGCCGCTGCGCCGGGCACCCGGCCCCGCGCCGTCGTCGGCTTCGATGCCCGCTACAACTCGGACATTTTCGCGGAAGAGACTGCGGCGATCTTCACAGCGGCAGGCATAGAGACGTTCCTGATGCCGGCAGCACTTCCGACGCCGTTGCTCGCCTACGCGGTCAGGAACCTGGACTGCGACGGCGGTGTGATGGTGACAGCCAGCCACAACCCGCCGCAGGACAACGGCTACAAGGTCTACCTGGGACGACACGCAGTGTCCGAAAGCGGGCGCGGATCCCAGATCGTCGCGCCGTACGACGCAGAAATCGCCGCCAGGATCGAAGCCGTGGGTGCCTTGGACTCCATTGAACTGGCAGACAGTGGTTGGACAGTGCTGCCGACGGCCATCGCCGCCGACTACGAATCCGCCATGGCAGGACTGGTGGATCGTGAACACTTCCCCGCGAGGGACCTCAAGATCGTCCTGACGCCCATGCACGGTGTGGGCGGCGAAACAGCTGTCTCCGTCCTGAAGGCAGCGGGTTTCACGGACGTCTCCCTCGTGGCCGAACAAGCCGAGCCGGATCCGGACTTCCCCACTGTCGCGTTCCCCAACCCGGAGGAGCCCGGCGCGCTGGACCTGGCCCTCGCGGCCGCCGCAGAGTCGGGCGCAGACATCGTTTTGGCCAACGACCCCGACGCCGACCGGGCTGCGGTCGCCGCTTTGGACCCCTCGACGGGATCCTGGCGGATGCTCCGCGGCGATGAAGTGGGTGCGCTGCTGGGTGCCCACATTGTGGCCCGCATGGCAGTCAGCGAAGGCGAAGAACCCCGGGACGGCGTCTTCGCCAACTCGATCGTTTCCTCGCGTCTGTTGTCGCGGATCGCCGCGGCCGCAGGGTACAAGCATGAGGAAACGCTGACGGGCTTCAAATGGATTTCACGGGTTCCCGGCCTCAGCTACGGATATGAGGAAGCACTGGGTTACTGTGTGGCACCGGACCTGGTGCGCGATAAGGACGGCATTTCAGCTGCAGTCCTCATCGCCGAATTGGCCGCCGCGGCCAAGGCCGAGGGCAAGACGATCTTCGACACCCTTGATGACCTCTATCTGGTCCACGGACTGCACGCCAGCGACCAACTGAGCATCCGGGTCGCCGACCTGGGACTCCTCGATGCCATGATGAACCGCTTGCGCGTCAACGCGCCGGAAGCGTTCGGTGGCTCCGCCGTCGAGGTCTTCACTGACCTCGCCGAAGGAAGCGAAGCCTTGCCGCCCACGGACGGTCTGTTGTACCTCACCCGGGACCAAAGCCGGGTCATCATCCGGCCAAGTGGCACGGAGCCCAAACTCAAGTGCTATTTGGAAGTCATTCAGGCCGTGGACTCCGCGGCGGAACTGCCCGCTGCACGCCAAGCAGCGCGGACATCCCTGGACGATGTCCTCAGGGATGTCCGCGAAGCATTGGGCCTTTAGCCGGCTTGGCTTAGAGTTCAACCTCGATAAAGCCGTCCACCAAACGGGCGGCGAACACGTCGAGCTTGAGTTCAGGGTTGGTGAAGCACTCCCCGGTTTCGAGGTCGTAGACCTCTTTGTGCAACGGCGAGGCGATGGTCGGCCGGCTTCCGCGGGATCCAATGATGCCGCGGGCCATGACGTTGGCCAGTGTTGCCGGGTCCTGCTGTGCCACAGCGAATACTTCGGTGGGCGTGGTGCGGAACAGGGCAACCTGGCGGCCGGCGATCAGTGCCGCTTCCCCCCAGGCCACTTCGAGCTCATCCACCGGGCAAACGATGTGCCACTCGCCGGTGGTGGCCAGGTCCTCGGCACGGTCCAGAATTACGGTCATTTCAGCCCCTCTCACTGTGTCCGGGTGGTGGCTTTTCGCACCGTCACTCCCCCGGACCGGGCCACGCTTGCGGCCACTCTTCCACGCTAGGACCCGGGTGTTTCATCAGGTGTCCGGGTTTGTGTCCAACGCGTAAAAGAGACCTCACACCCCACGAAATGCGTTTGTGATGCAGAAGTTAAGATCACGAAACATAAGGGAAACTGAAGCGAAACTGCCCGTCCCTAGGCTGGAACCACAAGTTGCGGAGATCCGTCTGCAACATCTGCGAAAGGCCCACCAGTGACCGGACACACTTCAAGTACAGAGAACCCGCGCCGCGTCGTCGTCGTCGGCGGCGGTCCCGCTGCCCACCGTTTCGCTGATGCCATGGTCAATCGCGGTCTTGAAGGTTGGCAGGTTACGGTGCTGACCGAAGAGGCGCACCTCCCCTACGACCGCGTAGCGTTGAGCAAGGCCCTCACGGAAACCGACGTTGACCTCACCTTGGGGGAAGCGTCCATGTGGGACCACGAGGCTTTGACCCTCAAGACCGGCGAGCGCGCCGTCAAGATTGACCCCGCGGCCAAGAGCGTCCTCACCGCGGCGGGAAACAAGTACGAATACGACCACCTGGTGGTGGCTTCGGGCTCGGACGCTGCCCGTCTCCCTATTCCCGGTGCTGAACACACCCACGTTTACCGCACGCTCGAAGACGTGTGGGCGATTAACAAGGCCATCGCCGGGCTGCGCGAAAAGCTGGGCCGCAAGGTCAACGCCGTGACCATTGGTGGTGGCCTGTTGGGACTTGAGTCCGCTGCCGGTACCGAGCAGCTGGGCGCCACTCCGATCGTCATCAATGGCGCGCCTTGGCTGATGAATACCCAGTTGGACGAGGGAGCCGGCCAGTCGCTCGGTCGCCTGATCGAGGCAAAAGGCTTCGAAGTCCACGGTGGCGTCTTCCCGTCGGAGGTAGTGACGGACGACGACGGCAACGTCACCGGTGTCCTCATGGCTGACGGCCGCACTATTGACGCCGACCTCGTCATTGTTGCCATCGGCGTCAAGCCCCGTGACGATCTCTTCCGCGCCGCAGAGGGCGAGGAACAGCTCTTCAGCCTGGGCCAGCGCGGCGGCGTGGTCATCAACGACTTCTGCGCCACTGAAGTGGACGGCATCTGGGCCATCGGCGAGGTGGCCAACTTTGAAGGCATGTGCCTTGGCCTGGTAGCACCCGCCAACACCATGGCCGAGATCGTTGCCGACCGCCTGCACGGCGGCGAGGCTACGTTCCCCGGCTTCGACACTGCCACCAAGCTCAAGTTGTCGGGTGTGGACGTTGCCAGCTTTGGTGACGCGTTCGCCCGGACCGAACACTCCCTGGAAATCGTCTACGCCGACCCCGCACGCGGCGTCTATCAGAAGATTGTCACCACAGACGATGCCAAGACCCTCCTGGGCGGCATCTTTGTGGGTGACGCTTCCCCCTACATGAGCCTCCGTCCGTTGCTGGGACGCGAACTCGCGGCAGAGCCCGGCGCATATTTGAGCGCCGCCGGTGGCGGCGAAGCTCCCGAGACCGAGCTGCCGGACGACGCCATCCTGTGCTCCTGCAACAACGTTGCGGCCGGGACCATCCGCGACACCATCAACGGATGCGGAGCCTGCGAAGGTAACGCTCCCGTCCAGGAGCTCGGCGAGCTCAAGGGCTGCACCCGCGCCGGCACGCAGTGTGGTTCTTGTGTCCCCATGCTGAAGAAGCTCCTCGAGGGCGAACTGACGAAGTCCGGCATCGAGGTCTCCAAGGCGCTGTGCGAGCACATCAGCCTCTCCCGCCAGGAATTGTTCGACGCAATCCGCGTCCTGGAGCTCTCTTCCTTCGAAGAGATCATGGCCAAGTACGGCACCGGTGCGGGCTGCGATATCTGCAAGCCGACCATCGCCTCCATCCTGGCCAGCCAGCACTCGGCCTACGTCCTGGACGCCGGCCGCGGCTCCCTTCAGGACACCAACGACCGCGCCTTGGCGAACATGCAGAAGGACGGCACGTATTCGGTGGTCCCCCGCATCGCCGGTGGTGAGATCACGCCCAAGGGCCTCGGCGTCATCGCCGCGGTTGCTGAGAAGTACAACCTCTACACCAAAATCACCGGCGGCCAGCGCATTGATATGTTCGGTGCCCGACTGGAGCAGCTCCCGGACATCTGGAAGGAACTGGTGGACGCCGGTTTCGAGTCCGGCCAGGCCTACGGCAAGAGCCTGCGCACAGTGAAGTCCTGCGTTGGATCCACATGGTGCCGTTTCGGTGTCCAGGATTCCGTGGCCATGGCCATCGCTTTGGAGCTTCGCTACCGTGGCCTGCGCAGCCCGCACAAGCTGAAGATGGGCGTTTCCGGTTGCGCCCGCGAGTGTGCAGAGGCCCGCGGCAAGGACGTGGGCGTCATCGCCACGGCCGATGGCTGGAACCTGTACGTCGGTGGCAACGGTGGCGCCACTCCGGCCCACGCCCAGCTGCTGGCCAAGGACCTGGACGACGAAACCCTGCTCAAGTACATCGACCGCTACCTCATGTACTACATCCGCACCGCTGACCGCCTCCAGCGCACGGCACGCTGGCAGGAAGAGCTCGACGGCGGCATCAAGCACGTCGAGGAAGTAGTGGTCAACGACTCCTTGGGCATCGCCGAAGAGCTTGAAGCCGCCATGGCCAAGCACATCGACACCTACGAGGACGAGTGGGCCGAGACCTTGAAGGACCCGGAGCGTCTCCGCCGTTTCCGTTCCTTCGTCAACGCCCCCGACCAGAAGGACCAATCCATTTCCTTCGTTCCGGAGCGTGGCCAGATCCGCCCGGCCACCAACGAGGAAAAGGGCGGCGTGCTCATCGCTTCCACTATCCCGGTCCGCAGCGAAACCGTCGGCGCAGAAAACTAGGGGTTCACCATGCAGCTCACCATTGATCTCACCGGCCGTGACGTCCTTGTCACGGGATCGGAAAAGTCTGCCCGCCAAGCCGTCCGCCGCTATCAGACCGCAGGGGCCAACGTGTACCGGCTGAGCACACCGGAAGGTGTACCGGGTGACGGTCAGCTCCCGGAGCGCCCGTTCCTGGTGGCGATAGTGGACGACGGCGAGGCCGGTTGGCTGCCGCTGGTGGAACGCTGCCGCGACGCCGGAATCCCGGTTGCTTTTGAGCCTGCACCTGGCGCCGACGGCCATGTGACCTTGGTGGGTGGAGGTCCGGGAGCCTTGGACCTGCTCACGGTTGGTGCCGTGGACGCCTTGCGCGATGCCGATGTGGTGTTTTACGACCGTCTGGCACCGTACCAGGAGCTGGCCGACCTGACCTCGGCCGAACTGGTGGATGTTGGCAAGCAGCCGGGCCTGCACAAGGTGACGCAGCGTGACATCGAGAAGCTCATGGTCGAAGCTGCGCTGCTGGGCAAGAACGTGGTCCGCCTCAAGGGCGGCGATCCGTACGTGTTCGGCCGCGGCGGCGAGGAAGTGGCCGCCTGTGTTGCGGCCGGCGTCCCTGTACGGGTGATTTCCGGTGTCACCAGCGCCATCTCCGTCCCCGCCGCAGCCGGGATCCCGGTCACGCACCGCGAAGTCAGCCACATGTTCACCGTAGTGTCCGGCCATGCCCCCTTGACCGAGAGGGAACACACCCACCTTGCCGGCCTTGGCGGGACGATTGTGGTCCTCATGGGCATTGGTACCCTTCCCCAGCTTGCCGCAGGGCTGCGCCGGGCAGGCATGAACGCGGACATGCCCATGGCTGTGGTGGAACGCGGCTACCGCCCGGGGCAGCGCACCACCATCGCTGACTTGGGTACGATCGAAACAGCTGCCACAGGCTGCAGCAACCCGGCCGTGCTGGTCATCGGCGAGGTGGTCCGGGTGGCTGAAGCCAACCGCAATCATGCAGAAGCATCCGCTGAACTGAGCCGCCTCGCGGCTTCGCTCCTTGAAGCCTGAAGGTAAAAACACATGACTGTTGCACGCGCCATCGAAGTCCACGACGCTACCGCCGCTCCGGGAGTTTCCGAAGCCGTCGATGCGCCGCTGGACGGATTCCGAATCGGCGTCACCTCGCACCGCCGCTCCCGTGACCTCATTGAGGCACTGGAGCGCCGCGGTGCGAGCGTGTTGCACGCCCCCGCCTTGAAGATCGCCCCTGTGCAGGAAGACATGGTCCTCATCGAGGACACCCGCACCATCATTGCTGCCAAGCCCGACATCTGCATCGCCACCACCGCCTACGGCATGCGCCGCTGGTGTGAGGCCGCCGATTCCTTCGGCATCGGCGAGCAACTCCTGGAAACCCTGTCCGCCTGCCGCATGTTCGTCCGAGGCCCCAAGGCCCGCGGTGCCGTGCGGGCTGCCGGTCTTGCGGACGTCGGAATCAGCAGTGACGAAACCACTGCCACGCTGGTGGACATGCTGCTGACCGAAGGTGTGCGCGGCAAAACCGTGGCCGTGCAGCTGCACGGATACACCGATGTCCGCCAGCTGGAACGGCTCCGCATGTCCGGCGCCACGGTCCTGACGGTGACCCCGTACCGCTGGGTGAAGCCCGACGGCGAAGACAAGCTGCCGCGCCTGATCGAGGCAGTGGTGGGCGGCAACCTGGACGTACTGACGTTCACCAGCGCGCCAGCCGTGGACGCCATGTGGAGCACAGCCCACGAAATGGGCCTCTACCGGCAGCTCATCGAAGCCCTCAAAGGGCCCGTCACTGTTGCCGCTGTTGGGCCGGTCACCGCACAACCACTGGTCGACGCCGGGCTGACGCCACTGATCCCGGACCGTTACCGCATGGGCGCACTGATCCGGTTGGTAACCGAACACTTGTCCCTCAACCATGTACGCCGGTTGGAGACCAAGAGCGCCACGATCGAACTGCGCGGGCGCTGCCTGCGGATCAACGGTGAGGTGGTGGACCTGGCACCGGCTCCCCTGCTGCTCCTGCGGGCGCTGCTCGGCGCGGGCGGAGCAGTACTGTCCCGGGAAGCGCTCTCGGACCTGTTGGACCTGCGCGGCTCTGTGCATGCCCTGGACATGACGGTCAGCCGCCTGCGTTCCTCGCTGCCGGATGGCAAGCTCGTTGAGACCGTAGTGAAGCGCGGTTACCGGCTGCGGGCGTAGGCTCCCTGCCTCCACGAGGTGGTTTCCTCCCACGTCAGGCCGCCTTCACCAAGGGCAGTTCATCCCAGTTGGTGGTGTACCGGGGGCTGAGCATGTCCCGTTTCATGGACCAGTCCGGTCCTCCCTTGATTCCCGCGTGCCCCAAACCGATGGAGCCGCGGCCGTACCGCTTGCTGACTTGCTCCAGCAGCGGGCCGATGCCACGCTCTTCGTGCCGGTTCTCGAAGATCTCCAAGGGCTTCTGGTTGCCGCTGGGGCGGAGGTCGGTCACCATGATGCCGGCCTTGGCGTATCTCACGCCTTCCTGGATCCTTGGAACCAACGCGTGCGCTGCCTTGGTCAGCAGGACGGGATCCGAGGTGGGCATCGGGAGTTTGACGTTAACGGTGGGAAACGACTTGTCGTTGGGGTTGTAGACCGATGTGGCAGCAAAGGCTGTCAGCAACTTTGCTTGGAGGTCGTGTTTGGCCAGCCTGGCACTTGCCATCTGCCCGTAGACGCTGAGCACCTGCCGCAGCTGCGCCGCCGTCGTAATCGGTGTGGAAAAGGAGCGGGAGAAGATCAACTGGTCCCTCCCGATCCTTTCCTCCTCCATCGGGATGCACGGGGTGCCCTGGAGTTCCAGCACCGTGCGCATCATGACAATGGAGAACTTGTCCCGCAAAGCCACGGGGTCAGCCCGGACCAGATCCAGGATGGAGAAGATCCCCATGGCATTCAGACGTTTGGTCAGCCTGGTCGCAACACCCCAGATCTCAATCACGGAGAGCCGCGCCATCAGCGCTTCGCGGAGGGCTTCAGGGATCGAGTCCCAGCGGCACACTCCGTTGAAGCCCGGATTGTGTTTGGCCCACTTGTTGGCCAACTTGGCGAGGGTCTTGGTTCTGGCGATGCCCACACAGACCGGAACCCCCACATGCCGTTGGCACGCAGCTTTGATGGTGCGTCCCAGTTCCAGCAGGTCTTCCGGCTGACCTTTCACCCCCAGAAACGCCTCATCAATGGAGTAGACCTCCTGCCACGCCGAGTAGCGGGCCAGAAGTTCCATGACGCGGGAACTGATGTCCCCATAGAGTTCGTAGTTGCTGGACAGGGCAATGAGTCCCCATTCCTCGGCCCGTGGAGCAAGTTTGAACCATGGCTCCCCCAGCCCGATCCCCAGCTTCTTGGCTTCCGGAGACCTGGTCACTGCGCAGCCGTCGTTGTTGGACAACACAATCAGCGGCTTACCCTCCAGCGAGGGGTTGAACGCACGCTCCGCCGACGCATAGAAGCAGTTGATATCCACGTGGGCGATCTCCTGCATCTGATGCATGATGGCTGGCTTGGACATCGTCCTCCTCCGTTCGGCCCTAGCATGCGCGCGGCCGTTCCTTAGCAGGACACGCCACGTATTCGAACATATCTTCGAATACCTTCACTGTACCGCCACGCACCGACAAGAAGACCTCGTCTCGATATGCATCTGACCCGGTAGTCCAGCAGAGGCCTCAACCCTTGACCGTAATTCGTTTTGAGGAGGACCACCTGGCCCCCATCGCACTGGCAAACGTGACGACCTCGGATTTGGCGGCACTTATCGCGAGATCCTTGACGCGGGCTTTGATCTTCTCATCGTCAATTACCCCGGATCTGCAGGTTCCGGCGTCGCATTTCAGGAACTTGCCGTAGCGGTTCCGGGCAATCACTATCCTCGCGTGTCGACCGAAGCATAAAGACGCTGGGCTGCAATGGTCGACGTCCTGACACCCATCACGCAGAACCGCGCCCGCCTCGTGGGCCATGCTCAAAAGAGCGCTCCAAAGCCGCGGTGAGAACAGCGGGCGCCAGCCGGTCCACCAGGTCTACCGGCCGGCCCTCGCGCAGCGCCGGGCATCCGGTGACCATCCAAGCGGCAAAGTAGTTATGCGGAATACCCAGGGCCATGGCCCGGACAAACAGCCCCAACACCACGGGGTGCAAGGACAGGTCTTCCCGGAACTGGAAGCCTGGACAGTAAGTGCCGTCCGCTGAAAACACCCGCACCAGTTGTTGCATCACAGGTTCCGGATCCTCATGTATCTGCGCAAGCCGGCTCCGGACCTTTTCCAGGCTTGGCAGGCCGAACTCAGCGCCCATCCGTTCCCACAGCTCGCTGGGAATGGGCCCTTGCGAACGGGCCGGACTCAGATGTGGTGCAGGCACGTGGTGGCAACTCCCCAGATGGTCAGTTCGGAAAGTGCCGGCACGCGGATGTCCGGATACTTGGGATTGTCTGCTTGGAGGATCACACCCGAAGGCGTGACGCGGAGCCTTTTGATGGTCAGTTCACCATCGAGGACAGCCACGACGACGGACCCATCCTTGGGCTCCAGCGCACGGTTGACGATCAGCTCATCACCATCACTGATCCCGGCACCTTCCATGGATTGCCCCGTCACCCTGACCACAAAAGTGCTGGTGACATCCTTGATAAGGTGCTCGTTGAGATCGATCCGGCCATCAAAATAGTCCTGCGCCGGCGACGGATACCCGGCTGCCACCGGGAGAGGTGCCAGCAAAACCGACATCAGGGAAAAGCCCGCATCTATCACGCGGGGGCCGACTATCACGCCCACAACACACCTTTATTCGAATATATGTTCGATAGTCGAGTGTACAGCGGATGACGGACATTGTGGTCGCTCGCCCCGTTCCAAAGGGTGCTGTCACGGTACCCGCAGAGTGCCGTGAGACGCGTAGGGTCACCCGCCAGCCGTAATAATGGCGGGATGGCGCCAAGGCTGGATCAGCGCTGCACCCGGTACCGCACGTGGGTGACGAGTCCGGTCCCGCGCGCTTCGATCGGTTCAAGCGTCACGTCCCCCACGCCGTCGAGCAGCCGTTCGCCACCACCGAGGATCACGGGAGAGATGTGAAGCCGCAGCTCGTCCATGAGGCCGGCGGAGAGATATTGCCGGGCGGTTTGTGCTCCCCCCGCAATAGCCACGTCCCTGTCCCCGGCGGCTTCCCTGGCCTGGGCCAAGGCCGCTTCGATGCCGTCAGTGACGAAATGGAAAGTGGTGCCACCTTCCATCGCCAGCGGCTCGCGCTGGTGATGGGTCAGGACGAAAACAGGTGCATGATACGGCGGCTCCTCACCCCACCAGCCGCGCCATTCCTGGTCCCAAGGACCCGGTCCAGGCCCGGCGAACATGTTCCGGCCCATGATGTAGGCACCAGCTTCGAGGATGCCCGCGATCTCAGCGGCGCTGGCCTCCCTCTGCTCGAACTGCCAGCGGTGCAGGCTCTCGCCTCGCTCCCCCAACGGTTCGTCCAGGGACTGGTTGGGTCCGGCAACATATCCGTCAAGGGAAACAGTCAGATCACAGGTGACTCGGCTCATGCGCCCATCCTGCCACCGCCCACCCCAGGCGCATAGGCCCGATCCCGGCCATCACAGCACTGCCCGCATGGCATTCGGCGGTCTCCGCGGAGGTCTGTACGGCGGAACGGAGCAGCCCTACGCTGAACCTGTTCACCAGCGCGAAGACGCGAAAAGAGGCAGCCATGGCACGGGATCCAAAACCCACGTTGGAGCAACTGAATATCCTGGTCGGCGAGTGGGAAACGTCGGTCCCTGGCAAGGAGGTCTCCGGCCGGACAACTTTCCAATGGCTGGAAGGTGGAGGCTTCCTCATCCAACGATCCACAGTCCAGCGGCCGGAGTATCCCAATGCGGTCAGCGTCATTGGTGCCACAGGCTCGGACGGAGCCTTCCAGCAGCACTATTTCGATTCCCGGGGTGTCGCCCGGATCTACGATATGACGCTCAAGGACAAGGTATGGGTTCTCTTCCGGGACGGCCCGGACTGGCCCCAGCGCTTCGTTGGCCACTTCACCGAGGACAGCAACACCATCACCGCCCGCCTGGAACGCGGTACCTACCCAGGCGGGCCGCTGGAGCACGACTTCGACATGATCTACACCCGTATTGTTTAGCGCACCCTGAACCCAAGTACTCCACCTCATTTACAGATCCCCTGCCCGGTGGGAACATAAGCCCCATAGTCCGCGGAGGCATCGCCCGGCCACACCCGGCGCCGTCAGCTGCAGCTATGTAGTCAGCTCTCCTCTGAGAGGAACGGCCATGGGTCGTCTGGGGACCGGGAACAGTGGGGATGCGGGGTATGAGCCCGCGTCTGATCCGCCACGCCACCGTGGCAGTGGCATCGAAAAAGTCGACGCAGTGGTGGTGGGCTCCGGCTTTGGAGGTTCCGTTGCGGCGCTTCGACTGGCCGAGGCCGGACAGTCCGTTGTGCTCATGGAACGCGGCAAACCGTACCCTCCTGGCAGCTTCGCGCGCTCGCCGTCGGAGATGGGCCGGAACTTCTGGGATCCGGACCGCGGCTTGTATGGACTTTTCGATGCCTGGACGTTCCGCGGCACGGAGGGACTGGTGTCCAGTGGGTTGGGCGGCGGCTCACTCATCTACGCCAATGTCCTCCTGCGCAAAGACGAAAAATGGTTCGTCACCGAGTCCCCCATCCCCGGTGGCGGATACGAGAACTGGCCCTTCACCCGGGCTGACCTTGATCCTTATTACGATGCCGCCGAAGCCATGCTGCAGCCAGTCCCGTACCCCTACAAGGACACCGCGAAGACCCTGGCCATGGAGAAGTCCGCCGCGAATCTGGGACTGTCCATCACCCGGCCTCCCATTGCCGTCACGTTCACAGCGGCGCCTGAGATGGAGCCGCGGACCAATCACCTTTTGCCCCTGCCCGGCTACGGCAGCATCCATGGTCCCGCCACGGTGCGGACCACTTGCACGCTCAGCGGTGAATGCGACATCGGGTGCAACGCCGGCGCCAAGAATACGCTGGATCACAACTACGTATCAGCGGCGGCCTTCAAGGGTGCCGATGTCAGAACGTTCCACGACGTCCGCGGTATCCGGCCCCTGGACTCTGGAACGCAGGGCGGTGGCTATGAAGTCCGGTATGTGGTGCACCATCCGGATCGCCACGGCGAACTCCTCACGGAACGCATCATCCACTGCCGCCGGCTCATCCTGGGAGCCGGCACGTTCGGCACCAACTTCCTCCTGCTCCGCAACCGTGGCTCCCTCCCTGCACTCAGCGACGCCTTGGGCACCCGGTTCAGCGGCAACGGCGACCTTTTGACGTTCATCATGGGCGCCAAGACTCCCCCGGCCACCGGCTCACGGCCGGGCGTCCGCACCTTGGCCGGCAGTCGCGGCCCGGTGATCACCACAGCCATCAGGGTCCCGGATTCGAACGACGACGACGGCGATGGTCGCGGCTACTACGTGGAGGATGCCGGGTATCCGGCCTTCATGAACTGGCTCATCGAAACAGCCCAGCTGGGCACCACCATGAAACGGACCGTGAAGGTGGCGGGGCAACTTCTCAAGGACAGGTTGTTCGACGCCGGCCGCTCCAACGTATCCGCCGACCTCGCCGCAGCATTGGGCGACGGCCGCTTGTCGTCCAGTTCGGTGCCACTGCTGGGGATGGGCAGGGACATTCCCGACGGCGTCATGACCCTTCGCGACGGGAAGCTGGCCATCGCCTGGACCATGGCAACGTCCAAGGAGTACTTCGGCCGCGTCCGCGAAACCATGGAGTCGATTTCCAAGGACTTGGATGGGGACTTCATTGACAACCCCCTGTGGTGGGCCAAACGCGTCATCACGGTTCACCCCATTGGAGGGACCCCGTCCGGCCGTCATCCGGGGGAAGCAGTCTGCGATTCGTATGGCGAGGTGTTCGGCTACCCGGGATTATTCGTGGTTGATGGAGCCGCGATGCCCGGTCCGGTGGGTGCCAATCCATCCCTGACCATCGCGGCGTTCGCAGAGCGTACCTGCGCCCACATCATCGAGAACGCGGACAAGGCGGGTCACCGGGGCATCCGTCCGGACGATGCGGAGGGCTCCAGCGGGGCCAGCGAAAAGGTAACCGTTGAGCGGGAGGCAGCAGGCGCCGTCGTCGACGTCGGTGCATCCGCTCCGCGCGCGTTGGCGCCGGACGCTACCAAAGGCAAGGCTGCACCAGAGGAACAGCCTGCGAGCGCAGTGTCTGAGGTGCCTCAGGCGCGCAGCCGCGGACTCGGCAGGCCCGGCGCTCCCGACGCTCCCGACGCTCCCGACGCTCCCGATCAGGAGACCACCTCCGTGCGCTTCACCGAGCAGATGCACGGTTGGTTCAGTCCCGGCATCACCGACCCTGAAAAGGGGCGGAGCCTGGGCCGGGACCGCAGCCGGAAGATCATGTTTGAGCTGACCATTATCGCCGAGGACATGGAAGCGTTCGCGGCCGATTCGAACCACCCGGCCAGGGCTGAGGGCTACGTGCTGGCGGACTACTTTGGTGGCCGGATGCCGGTAGAGCGGGGCTGGTTCAACCTGTTTGTCCAGGATGCGTCCGACGACGGCGCACCAGCCAGGCGCATGCTCTACCGGTTGTGGCTGCGGGACCCGGGCGGCACGCCGTTCACGTTCACCGGGCACAAACTGATCCGCAACGAGGCCGGTTTCGACCTCTGGGCGGACACCACAACCCTGTACGCCACCATCCTCCGGGGCCACGTGCCGCCGGATGCGGGGACGCCGGACCTTGTGCCGCCGGATGCCGGACAGCCAGTTGCAGGCGGCGCTGCCCAGGCAGGCGTCGTTGGCGCCGGCATCCTCTACATCCGGCCTCTGGACTTCGCCAAGCAACTCACCACGTTCCGGGCCGAAGGACCGGCCCCAGCCGCAGGCTTGGTGACCTTCGGGAAGCTGTTCGCCGGCGAACTCTGGCAGGTCTACGGGCGGGGTCTCAGACGCATCCCGTTCCCGTTCACGTCAAAGCAATGAAAAGCCGGGAGCTCGCGAAACACCATGCCGCACTGGGCTTCACACCCCAGACGGCGGTTCGTTGGCTCTCGCCCATGTCCTTGGCCAGAACTGCGTTGAAGGTCGCGGCTGCAACGGTCTTTGCCGATTTTGGCGATAAGCGCGAGCTTGAGGGCAGCTTTCCAGATGACCCCCTGCGCTTGGACAAACTTCCGGTCCCGGGCCAACCGGCGCAGCCCGTTGTCAGCAGCCGTGGGCTTCCCTCGCCTGCCGATCTCGAGGAGGAGCGCGCCGTGGCTCCGGCGGTGACGGAGATGTGGCTCGACTTCGCGGCCGACCTCGGCGATGGCTTCGACGCCACCTACACAGTGGCGTCCTTGCTGGCCCAGGACACGCTGACGGTGAACGGGCATGAACTTCCCCGCGGCAGGGTGCTGGTCCTGGGCGGGGACGAGGTCTACCCGGTGGCGTCCCCGGCGGCGTACGAGAACCGGATGGCGGGCCCGTACCGGACGGCCTTCCCACCTGCGTTGAGAGGCCCGATCAGCGCCCCAAAAAGCGCCGACGAAGCGCACAGCGGGCCCCACAACGCGCCTCCGGTCATGCTGGCGCTTCCCGGCAACCATGATTGGTACGACGGCCTCACCTCGTTCATCCGGGTGTTCACCAGGCAGCGGAGCATCGGAGGCTGGCGCACCATCCAAAACCGGAGCTACTTCGCTGTCCGGCTGACCGGAACCCCTCCCGGTCCAGGCCGGAACGGCGCCCCCGGCTGGTGGCTGCTGGGCTTGGACAGCCAACTGGGCCAGTACATCGACGAGCCTCAACTGGACTACTTCTACCGGAACGTCACTCTGCAACTGCAGCCCGGCGATGCGATCATCCTCTGCGTCGCCGCTCCTTTCTGGGTTGACGCCGCCCAACCCGGTTGGGGCGAATTCCGGCAGGTGAACTTCTTCGAGCAGGACTACCTGCGCCGCCGCTTCAACCCTGAAACGGGCCTCTTCGACGCCACCGGTGCCAGCGTCAGGCTCTGGCTCACCGGCGACCTCCACCACTACTCCAGGTACCAGGACTCCCCTTCCCAGGAGCACTCCGGCAACCAACACCAAACCCCGGATCCAGGCAGGACGCAGATGATCACCTGCGGGCTGGGCGGCGCCTACCTCTCGGATACCCACGGACTGCCGGACCATCTCACCCTGCCTGCCGCGTCGGCCGCTCCCGGTGAATCGTCCAGCGTGCGGCACACACCACCAAGGGGCACACAAC
Source organism: Paenarthrobacter sp. YAF11_1 (assembly GCF_052113445.1). NCBI lineage: Bacteria > Bacillati > Actinomycetota > Actinomycetes > Micrococcales > Micrococcaceae > Paenarthrobacter > Paenarthrobacter sp. YAF11_1. The sequence goes on along the minus strand of NZ_JBFRDF010000003.1, from coordinate 295,116 downwards.
AGACAGGCACGGAACAGACAGACACCGGCCGCATCTTCACCCGCATGCCCACCACGTTCCCCGGCCAAGGACACTCCCGCCTGCTCGGCCCGCAACTGGCCAACCCCTTCTCGCAGTTCTGGCTCCCCATCCGCAACCCCGGCTTCGGACTGTCGCTGGGCATCATGCATGTGGTGGCCGCCCTGACGCTGTGGACGGTCTTCAGCGCCTTTCGCGGGGAGGCCTTCGTGGACAGCCTGCGCAGCCTGACCCGCGGAGACACCCCAATACTTGTCACTGTCCTGATCCTTGCAGTGCCGCTCCTCCTGGCGGTTGCCTCGGTGCTCGCGCGTTCGTTGGGCGTGGCCCAGGCGGGCATCGTCGTTTTCGCCCGCGGCGCGCTGTACCAACTGTCCGCGCTCGCGGTGGGTACCGCCGTCGTGATCCTTGTTCCTTGGCCGGAGAGCTGGCCGGACGTGGTGATCCTGCTCCTGGTGCTTGCCTTGGTACATCTGGGCGGGTGGGCGCTGGGCAGCGAGGCCTTCGCCCTGTACATCCTGGCCACGCCCAGCGGCGAGGTGGCTTCGTGGAAGATGTCCGGCCAGGCGATCGAGGACCACAAAGGCTTCCTCCGCATCCACCTCTCGTCCGACGCCACCCTCACTGTCTACCCGCTGATGGTGGACACCGTCTGCCGCGATTGGCGACTGGCAACGAACGACGACGGCGCGCGGCTGGTTCCGGTGACCGGCTTGCCTGCCGCGCGGCTGCTTGAAGAACCCATCACCATCGCACGGAAGGGAAGCACCCCATGATCATCACCCGTGCCGAGCACAGGACTGAAGTCATTCCTCTCCGTGCCCGGGACAACACACCCTTGAGCCTCGTCCACGTCACATCACCCGTTGAAGCGGTCAAAGGGCCGGTGATCCTGGTTCACGGCTCCGGAGTTCGCGCCGAACTGTTCAGGCCGCCGGTCCGCACCACCATCGTCGATGTCCTCCTCGAAGACGGGTGGGATGTTTGGATGCTGAACTGGCGGGCATCGATCGACCTTGATCCCCTGTCCTGGACGCTTGCCGACGCCGCCGTGTATGACCATCCGGCCGCCGTCGAGCACGTCCTGAACGCTACCGGTGCGGAGACCATGAAAGCCGTGATCCATTGCCAAGGCTCTACGTCGTTCACGATGTCGGCCGTGGCGGGGCTGCTGCCGCGCGTGGACACCATCGTGTCCAACGCGGTGTCCCTGCACCCCGTCGTGCCGGCGTTCTCGCGGCTGAAAATCAACTACCTCACGCCCGTGGTCAAAGCCTTCACGCCATACCTGTCGCCGGCGTGGGGCTACAAGTCCCAGGGCTACTTCACCCGGGCCATCCGGGGCCTGGTCAAAGCCACCCACCATGAATGCGACAACACCGTCTGCAAGATGGTCAGCTTCACCTACGGCAGCGGCCGCCCCGCGCTCTGGTCCCACGAGAACCTCGACGACGCCACCCACCAATGGCTCACCGGCGAGTTCTCCGAGGTGCCCGTGACGTTCTTCGAGGAAATGGGCCGCAGCATCAAGGCCGGGCACATGGTGGCCGCCGGCGACCATCCGGAATTGCCGGACAACCTGGTGGCCGAAGCCCCGCAGACCGATGCGAGGTTCGCCTTCATCGCAGGTCTGGACAACCTGTGTTTCCTGCCCGAAAGCCAGCAACGCACCTACGAGTTCTTCCAAAAGCACCGCCCCGGGAAGGACTCTCTCCATCTCATCCCCGGCTACGGCCACTTGGACGTCTTCTTCGGCGACCACGCCTGGCAGGACACTTTCCCCATCATCGTCGACGAACTGAACCGAACCCCGGAGTCGAAGCCATGAAAAACCTCACCGAACTGGCCGCACCCTTGCTTAGGCTCCTGCCGTCACCTGTTCCGCGGAGGCAGGAACGCCTTCGCGGGCAGCATGCGTTCGCGGACGGGATCAAATACGTCATGCCCGTTAATTCCGACGACTCGCCGGTGCTGATGGCGGCGTTCCCCATCAACAAGCGGGCAGCGGCCGCTGCTCTCCCCGGTTCAGAGATGCGGCCGTTCACCCTGGGCGGCAAGGGGCTGCTGGTGGTGACGGTGGTCAACTACAAGTCCACGGACATTGGCAAGTACATCGAGTACTCCCTGGCCATCGCCATCACCCACGGCAGCAGGCCTGCCCCGCCCATCCTCCCGCTGCTTTTCCAAAAAACGTTCAAGCTCGGCCAGTTCGTGGTGGACCTGCCCGTCAGTTCCGAAGTCTCCGTGAAAGGGGGCAAAGGAATCTGGGGCATGCCCAAGCACCAGGCCAACCTGGACTTCGTGGTCACGGACTCCACCGTGTCAGCCCAATACGACAAGGACGGCCAGTTGGGCTGCTACATCGAAATCGAACGGCCCGCGGCACCAGGCGCAACCCAGCTTCCCCTCAAACTTGCCGCGTCCAACTACTGCGTCTTCCGGAACATGCTCTGGAAATCGGACATCTACTTCGAAGCCACCGGGGACATCGCCCTCGGCGCCCAAGCCAAAGCGAGGCTCATCCTCGGTGACGCGCCCGGCGTCGAGCCCTTAAAGGACCTGCATGTCGAGAGCAAACCGGTGTTCACTGCCTGGTTGCCCCAAGCCCACGGGGTCCTGGACGACCACTACGAGGCGTGGTTCCTCACTGCTCCCACCCAGCTGGAGGCCGTGGCCCTTCGCGGCGGGGACATGATGGACAGCGTGGTGGACCTGGGCCAAGGGCAGGAATGGCTGGCACCACCGGACCGGAGCCGGGTCCCGGGCGCCGCACCAAGTGCCGACCCCCGTGGTGGTGCCCAGTGAACTGGCTCCTCCTGCTCAACGCCCTCTACTTCCTCTTCGGCGCCACCATGTATGTGGGCACCATGTGGGTCCTCAAGTTCTTCCTCTACCCCACCTGGGAATCGTTGGCCCGCGACAATGTGGACATGCACTTCGGCATCCCCACCCGGGCGGCCACCAAGTTCTTCACCATCGTGGTGCCCATCATGTTCATCTCCGGCGGCATCCTTGTCTGGTCCGAATGGGGCACCGTCCGGGTCATCCCCGCCGTCATTTGCCTGCTGGGAATCATCGTCCTGACCTGGGTGGGCCAAGGCATCATCATCCCCATCAACGTCCGGATCCGTGGGGGCGACTTCGCGGACGATGCCGAGCTCAGGTCGCTGCTCAAACGCTGGATGATGCTCAACGACATCCGCTTCTACGTCTCCACCCTGACCTGGGCCGCCATGGTCTGGCTGCTGGTGGACCGCGGCCGGCTGCTGGAGTCCTACGCGTGAGCGCGCACCAGCCAACCCGCCCCGGGCAGCCGGCGCGCCCCCGAAAGACCCACCCGCCAGGCACCATCGCCTGGGCCATTGCCGATCCCCTCCGCGCCGTGCTCGCGGTCATCGCCGTCATCACGGTCCTGACCGGGGCTGTGCAGGTCCCGTTCGGCGGGCAAGTCCTGCAACTGATCGGCGCTGACTCCACCTCCGAAACCCGCCAACTCTTCGGCACTGTGGGAATGTTCATGGTGGTGGTCGGCGGACTGCTCCTCCACACCCTGCTCAACGCTGTTCCCGCCCCCGAGGTGGTGCTGTGGTCCGGGCTCCAAAAAACCGGCGCGTTCGGGGCCGTGGGCATCGGCGTCCTCAACGGCGTCTTCGCACCCCTTGCCCTGATGGTCGCCTTCTTTGACCTCGCGACCGGAATTCTCCTCTTCATTTATTGGCGCCGTCACAGCGCCGCACCTGCCACCACCGGGCTGGCAGGATGAAACACACGGCAAAGCGCTCACTGGTACTCGCCGGTGGCGGCATGCGGGTGGCTTGGCAGGCCGGAGTAGTGAAGGCTCTCACCGAGGACGGCTTGGAATTCCAGCACGTCGACGGCACCTCAGGCGGAATCCTCACGGCCGGCATGATTCTCTCCGGCGTCTCGCCGGATGAGATGTGTGCCCGGTGGTCGGGCGTCGACGTCAAGGACTTCGGCTCAGCACTGCCTGTGGGCGACTATCTCAAGGGTCCGTGGTCGTTGCCCGCCGTTGGCGACGCCGACGGTATCCTCGGCAAGGTCTTCCCCACCTTGGGCATCAACGACGCCACCATCCGGGCCCGCGCAGCGGTACCGGACGCCGTCGAGGGTTCCTTCAACGTGGTGGAGTTCACCGAAAAGCGCTGCCACGCCATAGACGCCACGGACATTGACGCCGGGCTCATGGCTGCCGGCATGTCGCTTCCGATCTTCCTGACGCCCCTGCGCCGGGACGGAAAGGTCTGGACCGACGCCGTCTGGATCAGGGACGCCAACGTGGCCGAAGCACTGCGGCGTGGGGCCCATGAAGTGTGGCTGGTCTGGTGCATCGGAAATACGCCCTACTGGGGCGACGGGCCACTGGAACAGTACGTTCATATGATCGAGATGAGTGCCATGGGCGCCCTCCTGGCTGATTTCGATGCTGCCGAGGCTGCTGGACGCGGGTTTGTGCTGCACGTAGTCCGTCCCCGGCACCCCCTCCCGCTGGATCCAGAGTTCTATCTGGGCAGGATCGATGCCGATACGCTGATCGGCATGGGCTACAGGGACGCCCGCGCCTACCTCGACTCGATGACTGACGCCGGATTGGCCAAGGATGCGAACTGCACGGCAATGACAGAACCTGCGCCAGGTGTCCGCTTCAACGACACCCTCCGGGGTGACCTGGACGGATCGCCCGTGACGTTCAAAGCCACGGTGGTCCTTCCCACCGATCCCGGGGACGAAGCGCCGCAGCTCAGCGGCTATCTGGAACACTCCCGGTTCGGGCGGGCCTTCCTGGCGGGCGGGCGCGTGGAGACCCACGGCGGCGACGTCATCTACCGCGCCCGCGTAAGGGTCGACGGCGGGTGGCGAAGTCTTGTGGTGACCCGCACGTTACGCGATGACCCGGGGCTGGATGCCTGGGCTGATTCGCGGCATGCCCGGCTGGAAGTGGGTGGACTGGCGACCGAGCTGACCATGAGCCTGGCCGATGCCGCCGGACTCCTGGCCTCTGTTGAACCCGTGGGCGCCCACGGGTTCGTGGACCGCGCAGGGGCGGTGGCAGGCTTCGCGGGGAACGGTTTCCGCGAGCTCCTGCGCCGATACTGACACCAGCGGCAGGCCCAGTGTGACGCACGTTATTACCGGCCGGTAAACACTACGCGTCAGATCCGCCAGAAATGGCAACAGCGGGGAAACACCCGCGAAAAACCGGCCGCCTACGCTGATGATCAACAGCAGGTCATCTGAGCGAAAGGGCCAAACATGTCCGCCATCCCGTCCGCACCCTCCCTCCACATCGTCATCGCAGGCGCAGGCCCCGCCGCCCAGGCTTTGGTGCGGCGGCTTGCGGGAAGGTCAGACTCCCGGCAACGCGCTTTCGACGGAACCATCACCGTCCTCAGCAACCGCGATGAATGCCCGGACGCCTTGCTGGAACTCGCCGGGCTCCCCCAGGTTTCGGTCCGCTTCGGGCAACCGGCCAGCTTCATCGACTCCGACGCCAAAATGGTCACCACAGTGGACGGACTGGAATTCTCCTACGACCAGTTGGTCATCGCCACCGGCTCTGCCCCTTCCCTCCCTCCCGTAGCCGGAGCCGAAGCCGGCCTGAGCTACTCCACCATCGACGACGCCGCCACCATCGGTGAAGCCGTCAAGGACCTCACGAGGATGGTGGGCCGCCGTCCCCTCGGAATCCTGGTGGGCAGTGGGCCGGCCGCGGGCCAGGCAGAGGCCGTGCTCCGTGCCCGTGGAGTCCGTCCCGTGCGCACCACCCTTCGCCCTGCCGCGGTGATTGCCGACCCCGCTCCTGCCGCAGGTGCACCGGGGGCCAACCTGCCTGCCACTGGCATCCTGTTCGCGGACGGCAGCAGCATGAAGGGCGACCTCGTGGTCATTGCCGAGGAACGCACCGCCCGTAACGACCTCGCCGAGAGCGCCGGCTTGGCGGTGGCGTCCGACGGCGGTATCTCCGTGGGGCGCGACCTCGCCACTTCCGTCCCGGGCATCTGGGCGATCGGCGACGCTGCTTCGTGCGACGGCCTCCGCCTTGGTTTGCTTCTCTCCGCCGAGTCGTCTGCGATGTTGTGCGCTTCCGGCATGCTGTTGGGCACACGGGGCAGCTCTGATCAGCAGGTCCCGATGGCGGCTTAGCCCGCCCTGTGTGCCCGTCTCCCACGGCACCCAAACCCTCCCTGCAGCAGGCAACCCATGTGGCAAGATGGTCCTTTGACGGGCAGTGACAACCCTGCGGCCACCGGGCCGGCCACGCCCTGCACGGAAGGATCCCATGAGCAACCAAGCCGTCGCCCCGGCGAACATCGCCTCCTACATCGACCACACACTGTTGAAGCCGGAGGCCAGTGAAGCAGACGTCCTCAAGGTCTGCGCCGAGGCCATCGAGTACCGGTTCAAGTCCGTCTGCGTGAACCCGGTCTGGGTCAAGACCGTCACCAAGGCCCTCAAAGGTTCCGGCGTGCTGACGTGTTCGGTCATCGGATTCCCGCTGGGCGCCACGCCCAGCGACGTCAAGTCTTTTGAAGCCCGCGGAGCAGTGCTCGATGGTGCTGATGAGATCGACATGGTGATCAACATGGCCTCCGCCCGGGCCAATGACAAGGGGGCCCTGGTGGACGACATCAAGGCTGTAGCCGAGACGGTCCACGCCGGTGAGGCCATCCTGAAGGTCATCATCGAGACGTCCATGTTGTCCGACGAACAGAAGGTCATCGCCTGCGAAGCGGCCGTGGAAGCAGGTGCGGACTTCGTGAAGACCTCCACTGGGTTCAACGGCGGAGGTGCAACTGCGCAGGACGTTGCCTTGATGCGCAAGACCGTTGGCCCGGACCTCGGGGTCAAAGCCTCCGGCGGAGTGCGCTCCCTCGCCGATGCACAGGCTATGATTGCTGCTGGTGCAACACGTATCGGAGCAAGTTCCGGAATTGCCATCGTCAAGGGTGAACAAGGTTCATCCGCCTACTGAGGCTTCCGCAACTGCCAGAGAATTTTTGAGCCCCGCGGGGCCGAGGAGGAACGAATGTCCAAGAACGCAACAAGCGCCCCCATTGAACGTGAGAACAACCTGGGCACAAGCATTGTGCTGTTCGTGGTCATGATCGTGCTCTTCCTGGGCTCCATCTACTCGTTGTCCTTCCTGAGCTTGGACAACCCGTGGCCGATGGCCGTCTGCCTGGGCCTGTTCGCGCTGGCATTCTGGATCCCGCAGACCATTCTTGGCCGCTCTGATTCCGCCGGCGAAAACTAAGCCTTAAACATGTCAGGAAACGGCCCGGGCTTTCGTCCGGGCCGCTTCCTTTTAACCGGACGGAAACCCGCGCAGGATAGGGTGTTGCCATGAAAGCGGCGGTCCCGAAAATTGCCCTCCTTGTGGTTGCCTTGGCAGCGGCGGGCTTGGGCGCAGCCGTCATGGCAGCAACCCCGGACCCCGCGGAACCGGCCGCCGGGTTCTGCACTTCGCCCGGTAGCCAGGCTACCCAGGTCAGGGAGTTCACGGTCAATGGCTACCTTGACGCAGAGGACACGTCCAAGGCCCTCCAGCAGCTCATCGACGACGCCTCCAAGGACGGCGGCGGAATCGTCCAACTGCCCAAGGGAACGCTCACGCTGGGAAAGCCTCTGGTCCTCAAGAGCAACGTGGCTCTCAAGGGAACCGGTGAGGCCACCGTATTGAAGGCCGGGCCTGGGTTCTTGGAGACCAAAGGTCCTTTCGGTGGACACCCGTTGATCACCACCAATGGAGCCCGGAACGTCACCATCTCCCATCTCACCGCGGACCAGAGTGGCCACGAATTGGACGGCAACGCCCCAGGGCGACTGACCGAGTACTTGGTGGACGTCCGCCACACGACCAATGCGTTGGTGGAGGACGTCAGGACACGGAACCCTTTCACCTATTCCATCGCCGTTGTAGCCAGCAGCAATTTCTGCATCCGTAACAACGACACGCTGGTGACCAGCAGCGGCACCTACGACCAATTGGACGGCATCCACATCACCGACTCCCACGGCGGAGTGGTGGAGGGCAACACTGTAGACCAACGCCAAGGTGACGACGGTGACGACGGACTCGTGGCGCAAACCATTGGGGCATCGGTCTACGACGTCACTTATCGGAACAACAAAGTTCGTGGCGGTTCCCACGGTTCCGGACTTCAGCTGGCAGTGGGCAAGCACGAGATCCATGACATCACCGTGGAAAACAACCGCTTCTGGGAGTCGCCCAACGGCGTCAAGATCGGGTACTACGACGGCAACGCTGCGGTGCACGACATTGTGGTGAAGAACAACTCCGTCACTGATACGCCGGGGCCGTGGCTTGATTTCCAAGGCGACCTGCGGAACATCACGGTGACGGACAATGTCATCTGCCAGAGTGGGGCCAAGAAGCTGGACGAGGCTCCCGGCAATGTAGTGGCCAATAACCGGGAAAATTGCTGACCGCGACGCTTCCAGCGGCTACGCCAAAGCCAGCGGCCCAAATGCTCAAAAGGCAGGAACGAAGTAAGTTTCCGCTTTGACAGGGATATCACCCGTGGGAAACAGCGCATCTGCCTGGGTACCGTACTGCCTGATCCGTGGCGGTTTGGCCTCAAGGCCCTGGTCCCAACTCCACGGGACATATCCCAGGTGCGCCAAGCGTGACGCGTCCGGTTCCGCGGTGAGATCGTAGGGAAAATCCGAATAGAGAACCAGGTTTTCGAGATGGCCCATGCCCGCTTCACGGGTGATGAGGTGGTCCACGTGCTTGCCAACTCCAACGGGGCAGAACAGGAGTTCGGCTCCTGTCAGCCCCAATAACGCAGCCACGTCCGTGCGGAACTGCGAAATCAGTGCCCGGTCTCCCTTGGCGATCCGTCCCAGTGCGATGTCGTACCTGTACGTGGGGTACCGGTGGGTGATTTCCGGAAGAATCCGGTCCCATGCGCTGCTGCCAAACCTTGGCGCCCTTCGCTGGCGGAACAATGCGTCAACTGCGCCAAGGTGCAAAGATCGGACACCCATGTCCGCCAGCACTGACTTGTCCTCGGCTTTGCGGGCCTCAAAGAGTTCGCCGGCATCCTTAACGGCGCATTGGCTCATAAAAGACTTCGCGGCCCGTGTATGTGGTCCGGGCGAGGCTTCCGTAAACAGGGTCGCCACGATCACTTCACGGCCGCTGGCTTGGGCCTCCATGAGTGCCCCGCAGGAGAGGACGGCGTCGTCCAAGTGTGGTGAGAGAAACAGCCACGGCGCATCACCGGATAGGGATCGATCGATTCTGGATTGGTGGGTCAACGGCATACCTTCCTACGTGACGACGTGCGGTGTCGGAGAGCCGCTTCCACCGGTAACCGGGCGGGATTGAGTCAAGGCGGGACCCGCAACCGCTGCCCGAAAAGCCGCACCCTGCAGCGCCGCCAGCCGGTCCCAGTTGTAGCCGGCGGCGAAGGCCCGGCCCTGCGCACCAACGTCTGCGAGCCCGGGGTGGGAGTAGCGGTCCTCCAACGCCCGGGCGAGGGCGTCGACGTCGAACGCGTCCACCAACCAGCCCGTACCTTCCGGGACGATTTCCCGCAAGCAGGGTATGTCGAAAGCGATGACCGGGGTCCCGGTGGCCAGTGCCTCGATGGCCACAAGCCCGAAGGTCTCCTGCCTGGAAGGGCACACCACCAACCGCGCGGCGCTGAGGGCCTGGAACTTCGCATCCCCGGACAGCCACCCGAGGAGCGAGACACTATCAGAGAGGCCCGCGTCCTCAATGGCTGCCCGCAGGATGGCCTCGTCAGGGCCGGTTCCTGCAATAAGCAGCTTCCCGTCAATTTTCCGGCAGCACCGCCCCCAGGCCTGCAACAACAGATCCAGGCCCTTGCCGGTGAACTCCAGCCGTCCCAAGCACAGGATGTCCTGGCCAAGCGTCGGTTCGGGTGTCCAGGCTTTGGGATCCACGCCATTTCCGATGACGTCTACGTGGATGCCGGGGTTCAGTGCCGTCAGCCGGTCCGAAATTCCTTGTGAGACAGCAATGGCCCTGCGATGACTCCTCACGCCGAAGCGTTCCACCCAGTGCAGCGGGAGTTTGTACTGCCGCGCCTTGTCGCGGGCGTGCAGCCACTGGACCACTGCAAGGGTGGGCCGTTGGGCCCACAACGGGGCAGCCATGCTGGAGAACGGCGCGAAAAAGTCCTCCACCACCAAGTCTGCGGAGGCCCGGCGTTTGCGGACCTCGAACGGCAGGCGGATCACGTACCCCAGCAGGCGGGTCAAGCGGTTGTTTCCCTGGCCAAAGCCAATGGGCACGTAGTGCACGCTGTCCTGCACCCGCTCCCGCCACCCCGGATACCTGGTGGTCAGCACAGTGATGGTGAACCCACTGGCCGCGAGTCGACGGTTGGTCTCGTGGGTGCGGACCGATCCCCCACCCGCTCCGGGCATGCGGGGATCTTCAAAACCCAAGTGCAGGACTTTCATGCGTTTACCGTTCCGTCTCGTACGTTTTCGAAGGTGTCCCGGTTCCGTTGGCAGCTCCGGTGCTGAGTTCGGCGGGGGTCACAAACCACAGCGTGGTGGCGCCGTTGGTGGGCCCTTCGGCACTGAATACGGGTGTTGCGTGCTCCTTGAGCCAGACGAGCATGGCAGGGTTGGCGTAGCCGTAGCCTTGGCTGGTGGGGTGCGACTGCGTCAGGATGTAGTTGGCGCCGGCATCCTGCATCAGGGGTGCCGACGGCCAGACCCCGAACCGTGGGTCATCGGCAAAGGCGAACTCGCCGGTGCTGTTGGTGACGCTGACCCGTGCGTCCTGCGGCAGATTGGTTTTCACCCAGTCCTTGGCCTGAACAAAGCCGTTGTCCACGGTCAGGGCCGTCCGTGCACCCAGCACCACGGTCAACACCACGAAGCACAGGCCGGCAACGGCGAGGAAAGTCCGGCCCTTGGAATAACGTTCCCTGAGTTCAACCACCACGAGGACCGAGCACAATACCCCGGCGATCATGACGCCATAGCCATACTGCTCTTCGAAGGTTCCGAAAGCGGCGCTGTACGCCCCCGCGGCGCCCAATGCCAAGCCGGCCAGCCCTATCAGCCTACGATCTGCCCGGTAGCTGAAGCACAACAGGGCACCTGCTACGGGGCACAGGGCGAGCAGGAGGTAACTGGTACCGAAGTGCCCACTCTGTTCCATCAACCGGGTGACGATATTCGGCGAACCTTCTGCGGTGAATCCCGTGCTCTTTTCCAGTCCCGAGGCCCGCAGCAGGCCGCTCGTCTTCGCCTCGATCCAGTCCGGAAGGTGTGCCTGCGACGCCGCTATGGCCAGGTAGGTCGCGTACGGCACCGCCGCTGCAAGCAGTACGACGGCGGCCTGCCGCCATGGCAGGGTCCGTTTCCAGACCGCGGCGACTGCAACCGGACCCACCGTACAGATGATGAAGAAGTCCTTGCAGAGGACGGCGTATCCCAGCAGGAGTCCGGCCCCGATCAGCCGCAGGACAGTCGGGCCCAGGACAGTCGGGCCCAGGATGGTGGGCAGCCTGCCCGCAATGTGCCGCTCCCCCTCCCTCTGCCGCTTCGTCGCTGCATTGCCGATGCCCGTCAGAACGAGGAAGCCCGCCAGGACGAAGGCCATTGCGGAGGTCTCCAGGAAAGCGTGGCTGTTGTTGCGAAGGATGAAGGGTTCGAAGGCCAGGACCACAGCGGTGAGCCATGCCGCCGTCGTGCTTGCCAGCCTCCTGACCAGAAGGAATCCCAAGCCCACCGTGACAGCTCCCAAAGCGGCATTGAGCCAGCGAAGCTGCAGGACTACTTCCACGATGTCGCCGGAGATGCCAAAGAGCTTGATGGCCCCGGCCTCCAAAAGGAAGAAGCCCGGCGGGTGCAGGAAGAACGGCCCATCCGGCAGGGTGGGTACCTGGCCCGTCGTGAGCGACTCCCCCAACCGGACGTACAGCAGCTCATCCACCCATACTTCGAAGCCGCGCTCCAGGCCGAAGGCCCGCACCCCAAAGGCCGCAGCGGACACTGCAACGAACGCCGCTGCAGGGCTGGTAACCCCTCGGACCATGACGGCCGCCAGCCGGTTGCGGAAAGACACCCGGGCTTTTGTCCGACGCCCGGCAGCCTGGGAAGGTGCCCGGAACCGCGGTAGGAATGACCCGAACCTCAACATTCGCGGCAGCAAACCCCGCTGGTGGGCCAGGACGGCGAGGCCGCTGATGGTCGCCAGGACAAACCACACCGTGGGCTGGACTTGGCCTGCCACCGCCAGAACCATGATCAGGGTTCCTGCGCCGGCTGCGAACCGTCCCAAACCCTTCGCAGGAGCAGCTTCGGCGAGTACCGGCCATGAAATAAGCGTCAACACCAGCGCGGCCAGGACAGCACCGATAGCCGAGCCCATAGCCAGGCCGCTGACGGCGGCGAAGTGCCAACCTGCCCAGAGCCCGGCCACCACAAGGAGGCACGCGCAGGCCAGGCCGATCTGGCAGCGACGGTACGCCCGCAACGCCAGGAGGATCGTTGCCAGGACGGTGAGCACGGCGTAGCCCAGTCCGGCCGCAGCAAGCCACGGTAGGAGTTCCAGGGATCCGTGGTACCTGTCCGGAATGATCACGCCCGCAAGAACGTGGGGCGCTGTGGCAAGGATGGCGAAGGCCACTACGGCGAGTTGGCTGAAGGAAGCGAAGGCGGCACCGAGAACCTGCCGGACGTTTACTCCCGGGCTGCGGAGCAACGGAAACGCCACCAAGGCGGTACCTGCCGCTACATAAACCGGGCCCTTGGCGATGGTGGCGAGGGCTTGGAACCCTGCGGCAGCAGATCCTTCATCCAGGAAAGCAACTACCACCACGTCAACGCCCACCAGCACCGAGACTACGCACAGAACGGAGGCGATGTCGGTTGTCTCGGCCCACCGCCACTTCTGCCGGAGTACGCCCGGGCGCCATTGGAGGTCCCGATAGAAGGACCAGGGAACAACCACCAGCGCAAGCGCGCCCAAGGCGAATCCAAGGATTGCACCCACAGCACCCCAGGCGAGGGCGACCACCAGAAGGCTGAAGCCCAATCGCAGGAGCACCTCTCCGATGGTAGTCAGCGCGTACCACTTGAAGCGCAATTCACCCTGCAGCCAGCCCGATGGCGCCGCCACCAGAAAGATGGCCAGCGAGCCCAGCGCAACCGCACCGGCGAGTGCCGGCGTTGCAAAAGCCAACGCCAGGGCACCAGTGATCAAGGCGGCGGAGACACCGGCGATGCAGGAGACGAATACTGAGAAAGCCATGCCGTCCCGGCGCCCTTCGGTACCTGCAGGATGGACGGCAACAAAGTGGGAAAGGGGAAGAGGAACAAGCGCAGAGGCAACGATGCCCACGACGCCCAGGAGCATCGCAGCGGCCGCGAACTGTGTGTAGTCCGCCGTTCCCAGCATGTTGGCCATCAGCAGAGTGCAGGCATAGCTGAGCACTCCCACTACACCGGCAGACAGTGACAGGAAGCCACTGTTTTCAGCGACTTTGGCGCCCGCGTCGCTGCCTGGTGACGGCTCGGGTCCCGCAACCGGTCCCGGCCGTCCCACGTCCGTGGCAGGCGCCCTCTGCTCAAGCTCACGCAAAGTGTCAGTCATGATTCCCCCTAGAAGTCCCCCACGGGCTGGTGCTACATGCCCTCAACGGCGTCTGCAGGCGTAAACGTGCTTCCCGGACCGGCCAGGAGCGTGCTCCGGCCAACGGCGCGCAGTTCAGCCGAAACGACTCCAATGCGCCTCATGACCGCGAAGGCCTCGAATTCGTCCCTGCCCTTCATCAGCACCGAGACCCGACCTTGGTGTTCGGAGACCTCGTCAGTTGGCCGAAGGATGGTTTCCAGGCTGGCACCGGCGGGCAGGTCGAAGTGGACCAGAGTGGACATATCCGATGACGAAACCCCCGGTTCGATCCCTCCGCGGCGCAGGGCTTCCTCTTCCAGGAGCACTCCGGCGAGCAGGTTTGCACTGCGTTCCCAGGTAAAGCATCGGGCCCACTCCTGGCACCGGGCCGACATCTCGCCGGCCAGGCGCTGCTCGGACAGGGTCTGGAGAGCCGCCACCAGGGCGGGGCCAAATTCGGCCGCAGTATCCACCAACCACCCTGTGCTTCCGTCCACAACGGAGTCACGAATTCCAGGGACACGCAGCGCCAGGCACGGAACACCCCACGCGGCCGCCTCTATCACCGAACAGCCCCATCCTTCCGAGGCTGAGGTGGAGACAGTGAGCCAGGCCCTGTTCAGCAGGCTGTCGCGAACGTGGTTGGGTTGGTAGCCGTGGAACGTCACCATGTCATCGAGGCCCAGGTCCATGGCGAGCTGCTGCAGGCGCGGACGTTCAGGGCCATCTCCGACAATTTCCAAACGGAGTTTGGGTATGCTGCCCGCAGCAATGGCGAACTGGCCCAGCAGCAAGTCCAGCCGCTTGTGCGGCACCAAACGGCTGACCACGGCGACCGTGGGTTCAGGATCGCGGGGACCGACGGTGTGGGGCACCTCTATGGTTCCGTTTGGCACTACATGGATGGAACCGGAGAAGCCCAGTTTGCGCAGTTCCAGACGGGTGGACGGCGAAACCGCCGCTATTGCCCGGCGCCCATAAACTGCCTTCGCCCCGGCGCTTTCCAGCAAACGTCCCACAGCAGCCATTGGGGCTGAAAAGCGGGTGCGGAATTGGTCCTGGTGCACGTGGTGGATCAATTGGACAATCGGCATTTCCCGGGGCAGGAACAGCGGGGAAAAGAACGGTATCCCATTCTGGCAATCCACCACGGCGTCGAAGTCATTCCGTGTCCGCAGCATCTTGAGGGCGGCTTTTCCGTAGAGGGACAAGGGTCCACCGGAACGTACCACTCGAATTCCGTCAATGATGTCTTCTGCCGGCTGGTGCTCCTCACGGCTGGTGAACCATGTCACCTTGGCGCCGGAATTGACCCAGCGTTGCGAGATTTCATGCATGTATTGTTCGGCGCCGCCGGCTTGCGAATTCCTGATGTCCCGCCAGTTCAAAACAAGTATCCGTTTTCCGGTCAACTGCCCGGAGAGAGGTGAAGTATCCGGGAAATCGGTCACGGCATGGCCTTCTGTAGCTGGAGAACTGAGGCAAAACTGGAAATCCCGTCCTTGAACGGCCGGAAAGTTGACGCTGCACCATCCGTCCACGCAACGGGCAATTCAACGATCCGGGCGCCTTGGTGCTGGAGTCTGAGAAGAAGTTCCACATCGAACGCAAAACCGGAGGTGCGGCATTGAACCATGGCCGCTGTCAGGGATGCCCGTTCGAAGAACTTAAAGCCGCACTGTGTATCCCAGATGCCTTTGACTTTTGACTTTGTCAGGACACGAAAAGCTGTTCCACCCACCCGGCGCCCCAACTGCTGGGGCTGCACAAAGGTGGATCCTGGCGCGTGTCGGGAAGCGATGACTGCCGAGGCTCCCTGTTGCAAGTGGGCCATCGTCGGGATCAGCGTCTCGAGTGGCGTCGCCAAATCGGCGTCGAAGAAACCCGTGTACCGGGATGTTCCGCTGAGCAGGCCCCTGCTCACTGCTGCGCCCTTGCCCCGGCGCGAACACCCCACCACGGAAATGGGTACGTCATTTCCCCTATCGCGTGATATCCGGCGGACAACAGCTCCCGTTTCATCAACGCTGCCGTTATCCACCACCACAATGCGTGAAGACCACGGCTGGCCGGCCAAAAAATCCACGGCCTGGATCAGAGTGCCCGGAATTCGGGCAGCCTCGTTATAGGCCGGAATAACAACTTCCAGATCTACCGTTGAACGGCGGAGGGAGTCGGTCCCCCTCGGTGCCTGAATATTTCCCCTGGTGCCTGTATGGATACTGTGCGAGTGGAGCAGATCCATGTGAACCTCCCATTAGTCAAACAAATTGACGTCGAGGTCCAAGCTATTAGGGGTTTCGCATCGAAGGCACGAGTAGTCACTACTCGAAATCTGAGGGACCATCTCTTGGTCTGGCCGCTGAGTACGCAGTTTTAGGGACCGACCACTACTTGTATAGGGTCAGAACGAATATTCCAGCCACGTTACATATCCCTCACGGCAGGTGTCGTAATAGTAGGCTTCCCCCTGCCCTATTGCAAGGGAAAGAATCCTCCCAAAGCCGCAAGGAATCCGGGCCAGTGCTGATGCGCCAGCGTCCACGCCGCGGCTCCCATGCCCACCATGGCATATCCACTCACGGGAATAAGGACCAGCCATTCGCGCCGGGAACCAGCCCTCCCCAGCAGTGGAATGGAAAAGGCCCCGTTTGACCGCCAAATTCCGCTGATGATCGATTTGCGCAGGAATTTTGGTGGCTTGATGACAATCGGCCACAACAGGGGCACTCCCCCAACAGTGATCATGTCCCCCACAATGTGCACCACTACGCCGGTGAGCATGGACAGTGGCAACCAACCCCATTGATCCGGCGCGAACCAGGTCACCAGGCCGGCCATCACCAACGCGAACAGCCAGTTGGTGATCCAGCCCGATTTGGGGAAGAGATTCAGTGCTTTGGCCGCCAGGTTGATCATGAACATACACAGCAGCCCCGCGCCCACAGACAGCTTCCCCATGGGCGTCACCATCTGGAACTGTGCGGCCATTGCTGCCAGCACTACAAAGGCCGAGGCACCCAACAGGGAGTGAGTCCCTTGGCGGTGCCCGCCGCTGGCCTTCTCAATGCCCACCGCGATCACGTTGGACAACGGCGGCAAGGAGTTCGCAATGGTGCTGTGGCGGTGGTCCCAGTCGACCACCAAAGCAGTTCCCGCCGTCGCCATGGCGCCGATCAGGATTCCGGTGGAATCCAGGGGGTACCAACCCAATGCGTACGGGCCGGTCGAGGCAATAGCTATCCACGCCGCGGCTCCTGACGCGGCGTGATGTCCTCCCATCATCCGGTTAGCCTGCCTTGACGGGCACGTCGGTAAAGATCGCTTCGATGACGTTGTTGGCCCACTGCAGGATCTCGGCATCCTGGAGATCGCGTCCACCGATCCTGGCCGTTTTGGGCTTGGGAATCAGGACGGCATCCAGTGCAGGCTTCACCTGGGAGCCCGGATACATCCGGTTCAGGCGCATGGTTTTGGATTCCGGCAGTTGCGCCGGCGAGAAACGGATGAAATTGCCTTGGAGCGCGACGTCGGACAGGCCGGCTTCGCGGGCACCCACCCTGAAGCGCGCCACGGCAATGAGGTTCTGCGCCGGCAGCGGTGGCTCGCCGTAGCGGTCCACCAGTTCGGCAAGGACTTCGTCGATCGCTTCATACGTGATGGCCGAGGCCAGCTTACGGTAGGCCTCCAGGCGCAACCTTTCCCCTGGCACGTAGTCGTGCGGGAGGTGGGCGTTGACGGGGAGTTCGATCTTCATTTCCGCCGCCTTTTCCTCGGCCTCGCCGCGGTACTCGGCCACAGCCTCGCCCACCAGGCGAATATAAAGGTCAAAGCCGACGCCTTGGATGTGACCTGACTGCTCACCGCCCAAGAGGTTGCCCGCGCCACGGATTTCGAGGTCCTTCATGGCCAACTGCATTCCGGCACCGAGTTCGTTGTGCGCTGCCACGGCTTTGAGGCGTTCCAGCGCTACCTCGCCCAACGGCTTCTCTGAGGGATAGAGGAAGTAGGCGTAAGCACGTTCACGGCCGCGGCCAACCCGTCCACGGAGCTGGTGGAGTTGCGAGAGCCCGTACTTGTCCGCGCCATCCACAATCAAGGTGTTGGCGTTGGAAATATCCAGGCCCGTCTCAATGATGGTGGTGCAGACGAGAACGTCGAAACGCTTCTCCCAGAAGTCCACGATGATCTTCTCGAGGCGGCTTTCGGACATCTGGCCGTGGGCAACTTCCACACGGGCTTCGGGAACCAGTTCGCGGATCTGTGCTGCGATGCGCTCGATCGAGGAAACCCGGTTGTGGACAAAGAACACCTGGCCCTCGCGCATGAGTTCACGACGGATCGCTGCAGAGGTCTGCTTGTTCGTGTAGGGCCCCACGTAGGTCAACACGGGGTGGCGTTCCTCAGGCGGCGTGGCCAGGGTGGAAGTTTCCCGGATACCGGTGAGGGACATTTCGAGGGTTCGGGGAATCGGCGTTGCACTCATCGCCAGTACATCAACGTTGGTGCGCATCTTCTTGAGCGCTTCCTTGTGCTCAACACCGAAGCGCTGTTCTTCGTCCACGATCACCAAGCCCAGGTCCTTGAACTCGAAGTCCTTGGACAGCAGCCGGTGCGTGCCGATCACGACGTCCACGGCGCCGCTCTTGACGCCCTCGGCCGTTTCCTTGGCTTCCTTGGTGCTCTGGAAACGGGACAGCGGCTTCACCCGCAGCGGGAAACCGGAGAAGCGCTCCGTGAACGTTTCGTAGTGCTGCTGGGCCAACAGTGTGGTGGGCACCAACACAGCTACTTGCTTGCCGTCCTGGACGGCCTTGAACGCTGCACGGACCGCGATTTCAGTCTTGCCATAGCCCACGTCACCGGACACCAGCCGGTCCATGGGAATCTCGCGTTCCATGTCCGCTTTGACCTCGTTGATGGTGGTCAACTGGTCGGGCGTCTCCACATAGGGGAAGGCTTCTTCGAGTTCGCGCTGCCACGGGGTATCGGGGGCGAAGGCGTGTCCGCGGGATGCCATGCGGGCGGAGTACAGCCGGATCAGCTCACCGGCGATTTCCTTGACGGCCTTGCGGGCCTTGGACTTGGTACTGGCCCAGTCGGCACCACCCATTTTGCTCAACGCAGGGGTGTCCCCGCCGACGTAGCGGGTCACTTGGTCCAGCTGGTCGGTGGGCACAAAGAGCCGGTCGCCGGGGGCGCCGCGTTTGGAGGGCGCATATTCCAGGACCAGATACTCCCGCAGCCCGGCATCCGAGGCCGAGGTGCCCGTCACCTTGCGCTGGATCAGCTCCACGAACCGCCCAATGCCGTGCTGTTCATGGACCACGGAGTCACCGGCATGCAGCTGCAAGGGGTCCACTGCGTTGCGGCGTTTGGACGGCATGCGCCGCATGTCCTTGGTGGAACTGGCCGTCGCGCGGCCCAGCAGGTCAGCTTCGGTCAAGAGGCCCAGTTTGAGGCCGTCCACCACGAAACCACGCCCGACGGCGGCGGTGGTCACCTCGATGATGCCGGGTTGGGGTTCCTGGTCCAGGGACTCCACGCGGGAGCACGGAATGTCGGCATCGTGGAACAGCTCGGCCAAGCGCTGGGCGGGCCCGGGACCATCGGTCACCACCACAACCCGCCATTGCTCGCGGACGCGGGAGCCTATGAACTCCAGCATTTCGGCCACTTCGCCCTGGTATCCGCGCGGTTCGCGGGCACGCATGTTCAGGACGTCGATGTCCAGGACCAGGTCCTCGTCAGTGGCCAGCGAGGTGATGGACCACCAGGACACGTCGTGTGCCAAGGCGGCCGATCGGGTGTCGGTGAGGGATCGGAAACTGGCGGCGTGCAGGTCCGTGGAGGCCTGGGACGACAGGTCAAGGGGCGCCGCACCGCCGTCGGACGCTGTTGACCAAGCCGCTTCAAGGAATTCCTCGTTGGTGGCTGCGAGATCGTGCGCGCGGGTGCGAACCTTCTCGGGTTCGATGACGACGGACAAGGACCCGGCCGGAAGCTGATCCACGAACGGGACCATGGCGTCCACCAGCACGGGCGCCAGCGATTCCATCCCTTCAACGGCGATGCCGCCTGCGATCTTCTCCAGCATGTCCGCAGCTGCCGGCATGTCCGCCTTCAGCTTCGACGCGCGGGACATCACGGAGGGCGTAATCAGGATTTCGCGGCACGGCGGGGCATGCAGTTCAGTGGGGTGGTGGATGCCGGGGGCGGACAGCGAGCGCTGGTCGGCTACGGCGAACCACCGCATCTGGTCCACTTCATCGCCGAAGAATTCGACGCGGATGGGGTGGTCCTCGGTGGGTGGGAAGACGTCAAGGATGCCGCCGCGGACGGCGAATTCACCACGGTGCGTCACCATGTCCACGCGGGCATACGCGGCATCGGACAGTGCCCGGACTACCTCGCTGAAAGAGCGTTCCTGTCCTACCTGCAGCGTCACCGGAACCAGGTCCCCCAGCCCGGCCACAAGGGGCTGGACCACGGCGCGAACAGGAGCCACTACTACACGCAAGGGGGCCGCCGTCGAGGTTTCAGGGTGGGTCAGGCGGCGCAGGACAGAAAGGCGGCGGCCCACGGTGTCCGAGCGCGGTGACAGCCGCTCGTGCGGGAGGGTTTCCCAACTGGGAAAGGCTGCCACGGACTCGGCGGGGAGATAGGAGGCCAGAGCGGCAGTGAGGTCTTCGGCTTCGCGGCCGGTCGCGGTGACGGCGAGGACCACGGGAGTGCCGGCGCCGTCTGCACCGGCATCAGCAAGCGCCTCGGCCATTTCGGCGAGCAGCACGGCGCGCATGCCCGTTGGCGCGCTGATCTGGTAGTCAGTGTTGCGGTCGCTGAAGGGCCGCTGAGCTTCCGTTCGGACGCGCGCGAAAGTCTTGTCCTCCGCCAATGCGCGGCGCAGACCGTTGAGGCTCATGACAGAAACTCCTAGGGTGGGTCCAAGGGCAGGCAACACAAATGCCCGGAAATTCAGATGAACGCCGGGTCATTCCAGCCTACCTCTACCCCCAGCCCCAGGAGTTCCTTTGCAGCCTTCGGAAGCCACCCATTCCAACACCCCGCAGGACACCAAGACCGTACTGGTGACCGGCGCCACCGGGTACATCGGCGGCCGCTTGGTCCCCCGGCTCCTCGAGGCCGGCCACCGGGTCAAGGTCCTGGTCCGCACGCCGCAGAAGATCGCCGATGTTCCCTGGCATGACCGCGTGGAGATCGTCGAGAACAGCTTGTCCGACGCCGACGGCCTCGCCGAAGCCCTGGCTGGCGTGGACGTCCTGTATTACCTGGTCCATTCCATGGCGTCCGGCAGCGGATTCGAGGCCAAGGAGGAAGCCATGGCCCGGCTCGTGGCCGGGGCGGCGGCAGAGGCCGGTGTGGACAGGATCGTCTACCTCGGCGGGCTGCACCCGGAGAACGAGGAACTTTCCGTTCACATGCGGTCCCGCGAGACCGTGGGAAAGGTGTTCCTCGATTCGCCGGTTGACGCGATCGTGTTCCAGGCAGGTGTGGTGATTGGTTCCGGGTCTGCGTCGTTCGAGATGATCCGGCACCTCGCCGAAACCCTTCCCGTGATGCCCGCGCCCAGTTGGGTTGGCAACAGGGTTGAGGCCATCGCGGTCCGTGACGTCCTGCATTACCTCGTAGCTGCCGCAGCGCTCCCGGAGAAAGTGAACCGTTCCTTCGACATTGGGTCCCGGGACGTCCTGAAGTACAAGGAGATGATGAACGAGTACGCCGTGGAGCGTGGGCTCCCCCGGCGGCTGGTCATTGCGCTCCCGGTCCCTGCACCGAAGCTGGCCGGTTTGTGGGTTGCCCTGGTGACCCCCATTCCTTTGTCCATGTCGTTGCCCCTGGTGCAGTCACTCCAGCATGACGCGGTGTCGCGGGAGCACGACGTCGACCGTTACTTCCCGCAGCCCGACGGCGGCCTGACGCCCTACCGCCGCGCCGTCGCTTTGGCACTTGGCAAGGAACGGGACGGGCAGGTGGAGACCACCTGGGCCAACGCCGGCATCGACGCCGATCCGCTTCCGAGCGACCCAGATTGGGCCGGTTACAAAGTCTTCCTCGACGAACGGACCTTCCACAGCGAAGCGAAGCCTGAGCATGTGTGGACCATCATCGAGGGCATCGGCGGCAAGAACGGCTGGTACTCGTTGCCTTTGGCCTGGCGGATCCGTGGGTGGCTGGACAAGCTCCAGGGTGGGGCCGGATTGCTGCGGGGTCGCCGGCATCCCAAGACGTTGAACACCGGTGAGGTAGTGGATTGGTGGCGGGTGGAGGCCATTGACCGCGGGCACCTGCTGCGCCTGCGGGCCGAGATGCGGGCACCGGGAGGTGCGTGGCTGGAGCTGGCGGTGGAGCCCGACGGTAACGGCAGCCTCTACAAACAGCGCGCCATCTTCTTCCCGCGCGGCCTGGCCGGGCGGCTCTACTGGCTGGGTGTCTACCCGTTCCACGGCTTCATCTTCCCGTCCATGGCCCGCAACATCTCGGCAGCGGCCATCACCCTCCAGGAAAGCTCGCCCAAGACCGCCGGTTCAGGGGTGGCCAACGGGACCCCGTAGGATGTTGGGAGCTAAAAAGCTTCACCACCACCATTCACGGAGGACCCATGGCCCTGAGCGCATCCACCACCCTGCCGCACAGCGTTGACCGCGTAGCTGCCGTATTCGTCAACGAAGATTTCCTGCGTCACACCAGCGAACTGGTGGGCGGCTCCCTGGAATCGTTCACGATCGACGGCGACCCCGCCGGTGCCTTCAGCACCACCACTGTCCGCACCCTGCCCACCACCCGCCTGCCGGACATTGCCCGCAAGTTCGTTGGCGAAACCCTGAAGGTCACCCAGACCGAGCAGTGGGAGGCTCCCGCCGCCGACGGTTCACGCGCCAGCAACATCGCACTCAAGATCTCGGGTGCCCCCCTGGACGTCACAGCCGTTCAGCGGCTCGTGGCCGATGGCAGCAACACCCGGATCGAGCTCGAAGGCAACGTGTCCTCCTCGGTGCCGTTCCTCGGCGGCAAGATCGCAGACGCCGCTGAGCCGATGGTGGGCAAGGCCCTGAACATCCAGTCGCAGCAGGCCCAAGCCTGGCTCGAAAGCCACTAGCGTGGAGATCCCCGCGATCCTCGCGGTTGTCCTGATCGTTGCCGGGGTTTGGTCCTTGGTGGTGTGGCCGCAGTTCCTCAAGCGCGTCATGAAGGACCCCCGCGCCCGCGATGCCGCAGGCAAGGCCACTAAATTCCTCACGGTCCACGTTGTCCTGGTCACCATCTCCATGGTGCTGGGACTCGCGACGGCCGCCATCGGGATCGCGGGCCTCGTCGCCTAGGTTTCACCCAACTGAGTCGCAGTTCAGGTCGTTCCCGGCACTGAGAACGACCTGAACTGCTACTTAGATGGGTAAGATTGTTATTGGTGTGCCGGGAAGTCTGGTCGGCGGAGTCTTTGTGCTCCCCTTAGACCGATTGATTCTTGCAAGTAAGGAGCCCCCGTGGCCCGGAAGCCCCCTGCAGCCCCTCAGCAACCCGGCAGCCCAAGCGCTGTTTTCTCGCGCTCCAGTTACCCCGAGTACCGCAGGATCCTCTCGATCCTCCGTACGGAAACAGTGGGCGGCGCCCTCCTCCTGATAGCCACCGTAGTTGCCCTCATCTGGGCCAACTCACCAGCAGCGGACGGCTACTTCGCATTCCGCGACGTCAAGATCGGCTTCGAGCCCTGGCATCTTGAATTGAGCCTCGGCCACTGGGCCTCGGACGGTCTGTTGGCGGTGTTCTTCTTCCTCGCAGGCCTTGAGCTCAAACGCGAGTTCGTCGCCGGCGAACTCCGCAAACCCGCCAAAGCAGTTGTTCCCGTGGCCGCAGCGATCGGCGGCGTAGTGGTTCCGGCCCTCATCTTTGTCCTGTTCAACCTCGGGTCCCCGGAAACGCTCAAGGGCTGGGCCATTCCTACCGCGACGGACATCGCTTTCGCCCTGGCCGTGCTGGCCGTCATCAACACCCACCTGCCGGCCGCCCTCCGGACGTTCCTGCTGACCCTCGCCGTGGTGGACGACCTCATCGCCATCGGAATCATCGCCTTCTTCTATTCCACGGGACTCCAGCCGCTCATGCTGTTGGCCGCTTTGGTGCCGCTGGCTCTCTTCACGCTCCTGGTCCAAAAGCGGATCCGCAGCTGGTATTTGCTCATCCCCCTCGCCTTGGCCACGTGGGGTTTCGTCCACGCTTCCGGGATCCACGCCACGGTGGCCGGAGTGCTGTTGGGCTTCGCCGTTCCGGTCCTGGCCAGCGGCAGGAAGGGAGAGCCTGCTGAAGGGCTGGCTGAGCACTTCGAGCACCGGCTGCGCCCGTTCTCGGCAGGGTTTGCCGTACCAGTCTTTGCGTTCTTCTCAGCCGGCGTGGCCTTGGGTGGATTCGATGGCATGGGCGCAGCCCTCAGGGATCCCGTGGCCGTCGGCATTGTGGCAGCGTTGGTGGTGGGCAAGGCCGTGGGCGTCTTCGGCACCACCTTCCTGGTAACCAAGACCACCCGCGCAAGCCTCGATTCCAGCATTGCCTGGATCGACCTCTTCGGACTGGCGCTCCTGGCCGGCATTGGGTTCACCGTCTCGCTGCTGATCGGCGAGCTGAGCTTCGGGACCGGTTCGGCACACAACGACCACGCCAAGGTGGCCATCCTCGCAGGTTCCCTGATCGCGGCGCTACTGGCCGCCGTCGTGCTCAAGGCCCGTAACCGGCGGTACCGTCAGGTGCAGGCGGATGAAGAACGGGACGACGACGGCGATGGCGTGCCTGACGTCTTTGCCCGCGCCTGACGCGCGGGGTGCTGGGGCGCTGCTGGGAGGTTAGGCGGTGGCCTGGTTGAGTGCGTCCTCGGCAGCAACCCAGGAGATCATGGCGCATTTCACGCGGGCCGCGTAACGGGCAACGCCCTCGAAAGCGGCAGCGTCGCCAAGGATCTCCGGGTCCGCCTGGACTTTGCCACGCGACCGGAGGACCTCGCGGAAGTTCTCGATCACAGAGCGCAGTTCCTCCACGGACATGCCCTCGCCCAGGTCGGTGAGCACCGAGGCCGAGGCCATGGAAATGGAGCAGCCCGCACCGTCCCAGCTGATCTGCCGGACGGTTCCGTCAGCAACGGCGAGCCGCAGCGTCACTTCATCCCCGCACACCGGGTTCAGCTGGTGTGATTGGCCGGTGGACGCCCCTTCGGGGGCCGCCGTTTCAGCCAGGCCGCTGCCGTGCCGCTGCTTGGAGTGGTCCAGGATGATCTGCTGGTACAGCTGGTCAAGACTCATGGTGGTTGTTGCCTGTTCTGCGAAAAATCGTTGGTGTGAGGCTGCCCGGCTGTTCAGGGCTGCCGAAAGTCAGGCCTGGAAATATGCCCGGACCCCGGAAACAGCGTCAAGGAAAGCATCGACGTCGTCCGTGGTGTTGTAAAGGTAAGTACTCGCCCGGGTGGTGGCCGTCAGGCCCAGGCGGCGGTGCAACGGCTGGGCGCAGTGGTGACCGACACGAACGGCAATGCCGCGATCATCAAGGAACTGCCCGACGTCGTGCGCGTGGACACCGGCGACGTCGAACGCTGCCAGGCCGATCCGCTCGGACCCGGAGGCGGGACCCACCACACGGATGCCGTCGATACTCTCGAGCCCTTTGACGAGGCGCTGACCAAGCGTCGATTCCCAGGCATGAATGCGGTCGATGCCGGTCTCGGTGAGGTAGTTTACGGCGGCAGCAAGCGCCACGGCCTGGGAGATCCGCTGGGTACCGGCCTCGAACCGCTGTGGGGCCGGCAAGTACTCGGCCCGCTCCATGGTGACCGTGGTGATCATGGAACCGCCGGTGAGGAAAGGCGGCATGACATCAAGGAGTTCCTGCTTGCCGTAGAGCACGCCAACACCTGTGGGCGCCAGCATCTTGTGCCCGGAGAACACCGCGAAGTCGACGTCCAACTCTTTGACGTCCACAGCCAGGTGCGGCACGGACTGGCAGGCATCCAGGACCACCAAGGCACCAACCTTGCGGGCGAGTGCCACGAGTTCGGCCACCGGGTTGATGGTACCCAGGACGTTGGAAGCGTGGGTGAAGGCCAAGAGCCTGGTCCGTTCCCCTACGATCCCGGCTGCGGCGTCGAGCATCAACGTCCCATCATCGGTGACGGGGATGTATTTGAGGGTGGCCCCCGTCCGGAAGGCCAGTTCCTGCCACGGGATGAGGTTGGCGTGGTGCTCCATTTCGGTGACCACGATCTCGTCGCCCGGACCAATGGCCAGGTCCTTCAAGCGTGAATCGCCGCGGCCCTGCGCCGCCCACAATCCTGCGTTGGACAGCGCGTAGCTGATGAGGTTGAGTCCCTCGGTGGCGTTGGAGGTCCACACGGTTTCCTCGTACTGCGCGCCGATGAAGTCCGCTACGGTCTGGCGTGCGTCCTCGAAGACCTCCGTGGCTTCCACGGCAAGGTGGTGGGCTCCACGGTGAACGGCCGCATTGCGTTGCTCGTAGTACTCCTGCTCGGCCTCGATGACGGTGAGCGGGTTTTGCGACGTGGCGCCCGAATCCAGATAGATCAAGGGTTTACCGTTGACCAGCTGGTCCAGCACCGGGAAGTCATTCCGGATCCGCAACACCTCCGCATTGTCCATGGCATGCACGGACCGCAGCAGTGAGGCGGGGGTTGATACGGCAGTCAAGGGGCGCTCCTTGGAAATACTTCAGGGACTTCCCATTATCCCACGATGGCCCCCTGCGTGCGGTGCCGCAGGTGTGCCGTACAGCACGTTCAGCCGCCGGCCCTCCCGGGCACCCAGCCCAGCGGCGGAACAGCCTCGCTGTCGAACGCATGGCGCAGCCGTTCAACCAGGACCGATGCGCGCCGGCTTGCCGCACTCCGGGTTCGGGCTTCATACCCGCTGGCAGCACGCGAGTAGCACACGGAAGCATGGGCAAACAGCCTGTCGGCAGACAGGCTTCTTCCCGCCGCTTCCAACGTCTTGGGGTCGTTGTCCAACAATGCCGAGGCAAACGCTCCCAGGGCGGCTCCTCCGGCTCCGTGAACTTCCACCGCAAGTCCTGACAGCCGCCGCTGGACCACAAGGTCGTCGACGGCGGCACTGCTTGCGTTGAGTGTCAGGAGGGAGACTGCCTCGGCTTCCAACAACGTGCTGCCCTGGAGGTGGAGTTGTTCTGCCAGCGCCAACAGATGGCCCGGCTTACCGGCAATCTGGTCCTGCGCCGCCGCCAGATAGAGGGAGCTGAGCTGGGGAAGGAGGCCCTCGGGATCCTCAACTTCCTGCAAAGCGGCCAGGCTCTGCCCACTACGCTCCATCGCCTGCACAGGGTTTCCGCACAGCGCTTCGGAGTAGGCCAGCGCGGCCGCAGCGAAAGCCAGTACCGGTGGAAGGCCGGCGTCGGACAGTTCCGCAAGGACCGGCTCCAAGGTTCCACGCGCGGCGCGGGGAAGCCCCTGGCTGAGTTCGGCGTACCCGCGCGCAACCTCGATGCACACGGCAAGGTAGGTGGGGAGCACAAAAGCGGAAGGACACTCCAGGAGTGAGTCCACTTGGCTCCAGGCCAGATTGCTGCGAAGGCACACGACGTGCCGGAGCAGCACCCCCGGCCGGAACATCTCCAAGGCGGGGTCCGCGTCAACGACCGCCATGGCCGCAGTTGACCGTTCCAACGCTTCCGGGGCGGATCCGGTCAGTAAGAACCGTTCAGCTTCCCGGACGTTCCACACCACGTGGCCGGAAACAGTCCCCTCTGAACCGGCATCCTCCGGAACGCCCGGGGCTTCACTGGGGACAGCCCCCAGGAGTTCCAAGGCCATCAGGCGGCTGCCGGCCTCGGCCTTCACTTCCGGCGATCCCCCACCCGCTGCCAACTCCCGCAGTTCCGGGGCAGCCTCGCCCAACAGGCCTTCGGCAACCAAGGCCCGCGCCCTGAGGAGCCTGGCCTCGTCTTTCCGGCCCGGCCCTGCCACTGCTGCGGCGGCCCGCATGGCCAGTTCTGCTGTTGACGGCCTGTCTGCGGCCGGGGCTGTGGCCAGGAGAAGTTCATCGGAGAGTGTCAGGCCGCAGTCAAGGGTCCAGGTCATCCACCGCAGCAGGGTGGGGGCCGATTCGCGCGTGAGCACGGGTTCCTCAACACCAAGGCGGAGGGCCAGGCTCCTGGGGCGGGGCACGGCCAGTCGGGTACCTTCGCCACGCAGCCAGGAACTCATCCTGACCATTGGCGGCCTCCCCGCCAACAGCCTGATGTGGTGGTTGGCCAGAAGGTGTTCTACGGCGCTTCGGCCAAAATGGTGTTCCACAATGTCCAGCGCCACAGGTTCAGCGAGCGCTATCAGCTCCAAGGCGTGCCGTTCCTCGGAGGGCCTGGCGGCGTTCTCGGACTGCACGTGCGCCACCACGCCCGGCCAGTCGCAGTGGGCGCGCACATCAATGGTCCAGAAGCCGTCCTTCTGCACCAGCAGACCAGCACGACGTGCATCGTTGATGGCGATCTCCAGCATCCCCACATTGAAGCCGCTCAAGGCGGCTAGAAGGCTGCTGGCACGGCGTTGGACTTTTCCACTCAGGACGGCTTCGGTCAGTGCATGCGCCTCGGTGAAGGTAAAGGGCGGAAGAAAGTACTGCTCAAGGAAGCCGTCTTCCCAGAGTTGGTAGAGGTCCGGAGGAAGGGGCCGACGGCTGTCGGCCGTAGCGACCAACGTTGCCCCAAAACCGGGTATCAGTTGCAGCAGGACGGCCAAGGAGGCTGGGTCGACGTAGTGGATGTCGTCCACCAACAGCACCAGAGGCGGCCTTGCCGTTTGGGGCCGCCGTTTGTTCCGGCGTCGGCCGATCTGTGGAGTGTACAAGTATTCAGCGGCGCCCAGGGTGCTGGTCAGGGCGCGGAGGACGTGGAGTCCCGGCGGCAGCGTGTCTTCCCCGTTGGTTTCAGGTACCGCACCCAACGCGCCATAACTGGTGGCCTTCAGCTCCGGCTTTCCGGCGAAACTTCTGACGTCCATGGTTTCCGGGAGGCCCTCTTTGATGGAGAGCAGCAGGTGGCTCTTTCCGGTTCCTCGGTCCCCTACCACCACGATGCCACTGGTGGAGGGCGACGGTACTGCGGAAAGAATGATATCCAGGAGCCTCGTCCGGTCCGGGAAGGGTGATGGCCTCAGCCCGACTGTGACGGTGTCTTCGTCCAGCCAGGGATCCGGCAGCATGCGCACTCCAATAGCAGCAGTCCCATGGTCCGGGAGGTGTGGTTTCCGCGAAGTGCGGGCTACCTGGCCTAGAAGCCGGCGGCGGCTGGGGGGAGAGTCTCGGTCTCAGAAGACTCTGTCGCCGCCGGCTTCGTCCAGGGCCGGAACACCTTGCGGTGCCCGGTGCATCGGCTCAAAGAGACCACCGATGCGGATGATGCGACTTTCGGAATCCCGGTGATGCTTGGGGCTGAACCGTTCTTCCAAGATCAATACTGCCGGGGTGGCGAACCGGGTACACCAGTAGTTGGTACTCGATTAGTCCGGGGCTTTTTCCGGGCTTATACCTTGTTGTACTCAGTCCCTCGGAGGGGCACTACTTGGTTTTGGCACAACACTCCCGTGGATTACTCCATTGATTGGCCAAAATCCGCGCAGCGGCGGGCCCAAGTGGCGTGATGCGTGGTAAATGAGTACTCAAAGAGCGCTGGCGTCAATGACGGACAGCAGCTCCGAGATCTTCGCGCCGGCGAATGCCCAACTTGGCGTAACTGCGGTAAAGGTGGCCCTCTACCGTGCGTACGGACACCATGAGCTTCTCTGCGATCTGGCGGTCGGTCAGTCCTGAGACTGCCAACGCCACGATGTCCTGCTCACGGCGCGTCAACGGCACCGAGCGGTCCGCTTCGGTGCTGGGGTCATGAACCAGGGCATCACCGAGGCTGGCTTCGCTGACATCGCGCAGCACCGCTGCCTGGCGGGCCTCCGGGCGCTTTCCTTCGGCGTCGAAGGACAGTGCCGCTTTGTCGAAGGCCACGGCAGCTGGTCCGGGCATGCCGGCGGCGGCCAGAAGGTTGCCGGCGTTGACGAAGCCTTGGCCCTCAGCGCCCTGATGTGCTTCCGCCAGGGAGAGCCAACCGGCGGCCCAGGCACCGGACATGGATGGTGTGATCCCCGCGATGGATTCCATGGCCTGTACGTCGCCAAGCTCGGCACGGAGCACCAGATTTTGCAGCAGGACACCCGGCAACTGATGCAACCGCAGGGATTCCGGGAGCTTCCTGAGCTTGTCCAGCCCTGAACCTTTGGCCACCAGCTCCTGGCCGGCCAAGGTAAACAGTTCCGCGAGCGCCTCCACGTAGGCTCCTCCCGCCGCAGCACCGGCCTGCTGGCCTGCCTGTTGCCCTGTCTGCCCACCAGCCCATT
Organism: Paenarthrobacter sp. YAF11_1; assembly: GCF_052113445.1. Classification (NCBI taxonomy): domain Bacteria; kingdom Bacillati; phylum Actinomycetota; class Actinomycetes; order Micrococcales; family Micrococcaceae; genus Paenarthrobacter; species Paenarthrobacter sp. YAF11_1. Next base: position 265,042 of record NZ_JBFRDF010000003.1, on the reverse strand, counting down.
CACCGGCCTGTTCACCGGCCCGTTCGCCGGCCCGTTCACCGGCCAGGCGCTCGGCAAGCGCGGTATCGCCGGACCGGGCCGCGGCGTAGAACGCCAATGCCGTGCCGAGGTTCTTCAGCTGCTGGGGGTCCCTGACCCTGAGCGCCTCGACGGCGGGAGTCACCAGCTCCGCGGCTTGCTCCAGCCTGCCCTGACGCAGCATCGACAACCCCTTGAGTGTTTGGATGTCGCCACCAAAGACAATGAGTCCCATGGCCGATCTCGCGGAGTAACGTTCAAGGGCAGTCCCGGCGGCGCCCCAGTCCCCCGCTCCCAGTGCGGCGAAGGTGTAGCGCGCCAGCACAAAGTCGCTGAAGTACAGGAGGTCATCAGCCGGCTCGTCCAGCAGCACCAACGCTTCACGGCCGGCGTCCAGCGCCTCCACGGCGTGGCCTTCCGCTGTCAGGAGTTCGCATTGCATGGCCAGGAGGAACACCCGGTTCATGACAAAATCCGGTTCATCTGCGCTGAGCGCTGCCTCAAACCGGTCCAGGCCCTCACGGAGTTCTGCGTAGTGGCCCTCGTGGGCAAGCGCCGCCAACTCCAGTGCCCTGGCATGCCGTCCCACGAGTCCTGCCATGGGGTCTGATTCCGGAAGGTCCTTGATAAAGGTCGCCGCCGCGCTCCGGGCATCGGCCACAATGTCCGCCGCGGAGTCCCCCGTGGCCGCCCGCGCAGCGGCCCACAAAAGCCCTGCTCCCAGTGGGCCCGACGGATCGGCGTCCAAGTACCCCAGATCCTCTTCCAACAGGCGCACGGCACTGCGGAAGTCGCCGTCGTTATAGCTGACCATGGCCATGACTGCCCGGGCGCGCGGCCGCAGCGCCTCGGACCGGACCTTGCCGGCTGCTGCCAGCGCCAAGGGGTTCTGGAGCAGCTTCGCAGCCAGGAAGGCGGCCTCAAGCAGCTGTTCATCATCGACGTCGGCGCCGCAGTCCAGTGCCCAGCTCACCAACCGGAGCAGCCCTTCAGTGGTGGGCTGCTCCGCGAGCAGGTGCTGGACCATGCGCTGGCGGATCTGGAGGCTGCGGGCAGGCGAAACAATCTGGCGCAGCGCCTCGCTGTACATGGGGTGCCACATTCTGAGGGGACTTCCGGGCCCGTTGGTGGATAGCACCAACCGGCTGTCCATCAGTGCCCGCACAGTCTCCCTTCCAACCTGCGTGTCCAGCACGGCGGGTGGGACGGGTTCGGAGAGGGCAATAACGTACATCGCTTCCCTCTCAGCCTCGCTGGTCCGCAGTACCCGGTTCCGCACTACCTCGGCCAAACCCTCGCCGCTGCCCGAGAGGGCACGGGTGAGGAACCAGACACCGTTCCGCCGCACCAGGTTTCCGTCCGCCCGTGAGTCATCAAGGAGGCAGCGAAGGAGCAGGGGGTTTCCCTCTGAAACGGAGTGCAGCACGTCCGCGGCACTGGCCATGACAGTTCCGCCCAGGGTCTTTTCCGCGAGCTCGGTGACGCCCTCATGATCCAGGGGATGAAGCTCCAGGCGCTCGGCAAGGCCGTCGTACCACAGCTGAAGCAGCGCGGCGGGCAGACCGGGGCGGGGCCTGCCCGTGGCCACGAGCCTGGCCCACCCTGCCGTCACCAATTCGGCCAGGATCTGGGTGCTGCCTTCGTCAAGATCGTGGGCATCGTCCACAATCAGCAGAAGCCGTGCGCCTTCGCCGCCACGACGTTTCTCGAACTGCGCCCAGAACTCCCGCAGGATCGCCACCGGCGAGGTGGCTTGTTCCACCGGCAGGTCCAGTAAGTAGGGCGCCAGGACACCGTAGGGCACAGCAGACAACGCGGGGCTTCCGTGGACCCGCATCACCACCATTTCCCCTGCCAGGCGGGCCCCAATTTCGGCCGCCAAGGCCGTCTTTCCGATGCCGGGGTCCGCTACCAGGAGCACAGCCCCCGCGCCCTCCTGGCGCAAAATCTTCGTGGCAAGATCCAGCTCGGCGCCCCGGCCTACAAGGTGCTCAGCCTGCATGGGCGCTCCGTGCTTCTACGGCGCTGCCTGCCTCATAGGAGTCCATTGAGCTCGCCTCGGGACGAAACACCCAACTTTGTGAACACCTGATACAAATGGCCTTCGACTGTTCGCACAGACACCCCAATATCCATCGCGATTTCACGGTTGCTGACACCCTTCCCGGCGAGTTTAGCAATCTGGCGTTCCCGCTCCGTCAATACCGGCGCGTCGCTGCGCGGTTGGATCGGCAATGCGGACACGGAATGCTCCAGCCGTTCCAGCCTCAGCTGCGCCGTGCGGGCAGCAGTTGTCTCGCCCGCATCCCGGGCAAAGTCCAGCGCCATGGCGACGCATCTGGCTTCAACCACCAGCAGGTCCAGGGTTGCTGCGGCGTCAGCTGCCTCCAGCATGGCCCGGGAACTCTTGGTCAGTGCACCGCGGGCGAGGTTGCCGGATATCTGGGCCAGTGGACCTTGCCTGCGCCCGGCAATATCTGCGAGCAGCCGGTACTCGTCGTCGGTGCCTTCAACTGTGGCGCCGAAGAGGCAGATGCCGGCTGTGGTCAACCGCTGCTTCTCGACGTCGTTGTGGACCCGGGCCAGGAGCCGCTGCTTGACGTCAGGATCCCCCATCCATCGCCCGGCCATCTCGGCACAGAAATCGGCCACGGACTCGGAGAAGTACGTCCCGTCTCCGCGGCACGTCCTGTACAGGTCCAGGTAACGGCCCGCTTCCACGGAATTGCCCACCTGGGCATAAGCGAAAGCGGTGGCAGCGTAGGCCACCTTGTTCATGTTCATGGCCGGGCGCAGTTCCAGCTGCGCAACCGCGGACCGGAGGGGTTCAATGGCGCTGGCAGGCTTGCCGGCGTAAGCGTAGGCGAGGCCGATGCCCAGTTCAGTCAAGGCACCCCTGTACTGAAGCCGTGACGACCTGGAGGGTGCGCGCCGCATGAGTTCGATGCATTGCCGCCACTGCCCGGACAACAACAGGACCAGGAAGGCATGCTTTGCGAAGGCTTCTTCAAGCTGGGCCGGCCGTTCAGTATCGCCCAAATGCCGTGAAACGGTGCGCGCGAGTTCCTGTGCCTCAAGCTCGCGGCCAAGAATGCAGCGGGCCTCAACCAGGAAAAACGCGGACCTGAGCCAGTGCTCCCGGTCCGCTTCGGGATCCTTGGCCAGTTCCTGTTCCAAGTGGTCGATGATTGAGGCGTACTCACCCATGTAGGTGTTGTACTCGTAACTGCACAGGTGGAGGCGATTGAGCGCCTTGGCCACTGTCTCTGCCGGGTAGTTTTCCGCCATGGCCCCAAGAGTCTCAAGTCCGTCGGATATGACCCCCGGCACCATGCCCGCACGACCATCAATCCACGTCATTGCCTGGCATTTCGCGGCCGTTACTTCCGCGAACTCCACGGGGTCCAGCGCCGCGAGGTGGGACCCGGACACCTCATCCAGAGCTTGGGCGGCGTGCAACGGCAGGTCCAGCATGAGGTACGCCGCAGCCTTCAGCCGCTGTCCCGGGACCCACTCTTCGTCTTTGGGATCCAGGGACAGGGTGCACTGGATGGCAAAGTTGGGATCGTAGTTGTCCAGGGCGGCACGTCCGGCTGCCAGTGCGTGGGCCGGCGATGGCATTGGCTCGTCCTCGCACGAATGCATCCATGCTGCGTAGCTCAGTAGATCCTGTGCGGCGAGACCCAACAGTTCAGGCTCCTTGGGGCCATGAAGCATCAGCCGGAGCTCGCGCCTGCGGCGGGTGCTCAGCCAGCCCTGGACTACCTCTCCCACATAGGGATCCCGGAGGGATACCCAGTGGTCATTACCCCGTTCAACGGTGAGCAGCCCGGAGTCTTCCATCTCCACCAGAACTTCGGTGCCAAAGATGGCTGCCAGGTCCACCAGGGTTGCGCGCTGAGCACAGGCGAGTATTTCGACGACGGTCCTGCTGGCCTGCGTTTCGCGCGCCAGTTTGGAGCGGACGAAGTCCTCCACCACCGTTGCGCCCTCCAGTTTGATCCGGTCCCGGAGCGTCCAGACAGAATCGTTGAGCACCAGGTTGCCGGTATGCCGCTGCTCTTCCAGGAGGGCGTGCAGCAGCATGGGGTTTCCGCCCACGGCCGAGTGCAGTGAACCAACCAGCGTTGATGATACGTAGTGTCCAAGGACCGATCCCAACACCTGCTTGGTCTGTTCTTCGCTCAGGGTGTTGAGGTGGACCTCGCCCAGTTCCCCTTCCAGGACCAGGCGGTGGAAGTCCGCGGGGAGGTCACTGGCGCGCTGGACTGTGGCAACTACCTTGGCGGTGCCGGTGGCCATGAGGTTCAACAGCACGCCCGTGCTCATGGGGTCCATGCCGCCGGCGTTGTCCACAATGAGAACGGTGTCCCGTCCCGCCGCTTCTTTCCTGATCAGGCTTGTCACGGCGTGCAGGATGCCGGTAGGAGAACTGACCGCTTCGGATGGCAGGCGGGCCAGCAGGAAACCCAGGCATCCGTAAGGGGTTTGGCCGTTGGCAACGGTGTTCCGTAGTTGAAGGCTGTGGACCTTGGAGCCCAGGGAGGAGACCACGGCACGGGCGAGGCCGGATTTGCCGATTCCGCGTTGGCCGGTGAGGACCACGCCATAAGATTCGGGTGACTCGAGGAATTTCCCCGCCTTCGACAGATCGTGGCTGCGGGCCAGCAGTGACCACGTTTGCCTGTCCGTTGATCCGCCCACAAGATCGGGAGCCGCAGCCCTTGCTGCGCCTCCCCCGCCCTTGTTTAGCAACTCCGCCGACATTCGCATCCTTCGCTACACATCCGCGACAGTCCCCCACCGCTTACCTGCGTATCATGCACACTACCGCCGGGCGCCGACAGTTTGTAGACCTTAGGGTCCTCGGGACCGTCAGGCTTTCCTCAGGCTTTCCTCAAGATTCGCTCAAGTTTTGGCGGGGTGGTGTTTCTGCTGCGCAGACAACAGGCCCTGGTCCATGAGCAACTGCACGGCGTCGGCCGCCTCGTCCAGCAGGAACGGCAGTTCCTTTTTCTCGGCGGTGCCGAAATCCCGGAGGACGTAATCAGCGGTCTCCATCCGGCCCGGAGGCCGCCCTACTCCTACGCGGACGCGCAAATAATCCTTGGTGGCGAGTGCTTTGGACATGTCCCGCAGGCCGTTATGTCCGCCCTCGCCGCCGCCGAGTTTTAGCTTGATTGTGTTAAATGGGATGTCGATTTCGTCATGGACCGCTATGACATGGTCCGGAGCGATGTCGAAAAAGTTGCACAGGCCCGCAACCGGTCCCCCGGATGTGTTCATGTACGTCATGGGCTTGGCCAACACCACACGGGGGCCACCTATGCCCAGCCGGCCTTCCACGATTTGGGCGCGGGCCTTGTGGACCTTGAACTTTCCGCCCATGCGGGAAGCGAGTTCGTCCAGCACCATCTGGCCCACGTTGTGCCGGTTGTTGCTGTATTCACTGCCGGGGTTGCCGAGGCCGACAATCAGCCAAGTGTCGCTCATGGTCTCATCCTAGGGAACGTTTGGTTGTATCAGTGGGGACGTGATGTACCGGCGGGACTGTTCTTGAGCAGTGCAAGGACAAAGGAAAGTGGCCGGGACCCGAAGGTACCCGGCCACTCAATGGCTTTGCGCCTCAAGCAGTCATAAGACTACTCAGCGGCCGGTGCTTCTTCTTCAGCCTCGGAAGCGGTCTCAGCGATGCGGACCACCAGGGTGTCGCCTTCGGTGAGGAGGGTGGAACCCTTCGGCAGGACGAGGTCCGAAGCGTGGATGCTCTCGCCGGCCTTGAGGCCTTCGATGCTGACCTCGACGGCGGTGGGAACGTGGGTTGCCTCAGCCTCGAGGGAAACCGTGGTGGCTTCGAGGCTGGCAACAGCACCCGGAGCAACTTCACCGGAAACGTGGATCGCGATGTCGACGGTAACCTTCTCGCCGGCCTTCACGGTCTGCAGGTCAACGTGCTCGATGATCTGCTTTACGGGATCGCGCTGGATGTCCTTGACGAGCGTCAGGTGCTGCTCGCCGTCGACGTCGATCGCCAGGAGGGCGTTCGAAACGCGCACTGCCAGCGTGGTGGCGCGGCCCGGCAGGTTGATGTGGATCGGCTCTGCGCCGTGGCCGTAAATGACAGCCGGGATCTGGCCGGCCATGCGTGCACGGCGGGCGAAACCCTTGCCGAATTCGGTGCGCAGTTCTGCGGTGAGCTTCTGCTCAGACATGTGTACTCCTTGATTACTGTTGCGCCCGAAAAAATCCGGGCTTGTCTATCAGCAAGGGCGGAGGTCTGGAGACCTTCTACGCCCGGCTGAGATCGGCCGCTGAGCAGCCGTTCCGCCTGTGTTGAAGGAGATGCAGACCCAGTCGATAACGGAGACCCGCAACCCTGGTCCACGCAATGTGGACCGGATGTGCTCTCCCTCGCCAAGGTATCCCCAAGAGTTTAGCAGCGGAACGCGTCCAACATGAAAACGGGCAACAAAAGGGGCCACCCGCAAGCCCGGAGGGTGCGGATGGCCCGTTCTGGTACGGAGATTCTTATGCCTTGCCGTCGAAGAGGCTGGTGACCGAACCGTCGTCGAACACTTCACGGATGGCGCGTGCAATCAGCGGTGCGATCGACAACACCGTCAACGACGGGAAGCGCTTCTCGGCCGGGATGGGCAGCGTGTTGGTGACCACGACTTCGCGGGCACCGGAATCGGCCAGGCGCTGCGCCGCGGGGTCGGAGAAGACCGCGTGGGTGCAGGCGATGATGACGTCCTTGGCACCGGCGTTCTTCAGGACCTGGACAGCGCCGGAGATGGTTCCACCGGTGTCGATCATGTCGTCGATCAGGACGCAGGTGCGGCCCTCAACCTGGCCAACAACAGTCTTGGAGACAGCCTGGTTGGGAACGGTGAGGTCGCGGCTCTTGTGCACGAACGCCAGCGGGGCACCGCCCAATCGCTCGGCCCACTGCTCGGCAACGCGGACGCGGCCGGTGTCGGGGGAAACAACGGTGATGTTGTCAGCCTCAACCTTGGTGCGAATGTAGTCAGCCAACAGGGGGATGGCCATGAGGTGATCAACGGGACCGTCGAAGAAGCCCTGGATCTGCGAGGTATGCAGGTCCACGGACATGATGCGGTCCGCGCCGGCGGTCTTGTACAGGTCGGCGACCAGACGGGCAGAGATGGGCTCGCGGCCGCGGCCCTTCTTGTCCTGGCGGGAGTACGGGTAGAACGGCGAAACAACCGTGATCCTCTTGGCAGAGGCGCGCTTGAGGGAGTCGATCATGATCAACTGCTCCATCAGCCAGTTGTTCAGCGGCGCCGGGTGGGCCTGGATGACGAAGGCATCGGTGCCTCGCACGCTCTCGGCCGAACGGACGTAGATTTCCCCATTGGCGAAGTCGTAGGCGTCGATGGGCAGGAGCTCAGTCTCCAGCTCCTTCGCGATTTCCTGCGCCAGCTCCGGATGCGCCCTTCCGGCGGCGAGAATCAACTTCTTCTCTCCGTGTGCGGTAATTTCGCTCATGCCTATTTGCCTTCTTCTATGGTTGCCGGGGATTGTGAAGATGTGGGGGTGGCGGCCGGTTCCTGGGCGGCTTCGGCCAAAGTGGCGGAAGCTGTACCCGGACGGTTGGCAATGACCCAACCTTCGGCGTTCCGCTGTGCGGCCAGGCTGAGGGCGAGGGCGCCTGCGGGAACATCCTTGCGGATGACGGCACCGGCGCCGCTGTAGGCGCCGTCACCTACAGTCACGGGAGCTACGAAGACCGTGTTGGAACCGGTGCGGACGCCCGAGCCGATCACCGTGCGGTGCTTCTTCTCGCCGTCGTAGTTGGCCGTGATGTTGCCGCAGCCGATGTTGGTGTCCTCACCGATTTCCGCGTCGCCGGCGTAGCCCAGGTGGGACAGCTTGGAACCGCGGCCGATGGTCACGTTCTTGGTTTCGTAGAACGCGCCGATCTTGCCGGTCTCCCCCAACACCGTGCCCGGGCGGAGGTAAGTGAACGGTCCAACACTTGCTTTGGCACCAATGGTGGAACCGGAGCCATGCGTGCGGATCACCTTCGCGCCCTCGCCCACGTTGACATCAGTCAAGGTGGTGTCAGGACCGACGACGGCGTCGCGCGCCACCGTGGTGGAACCGTGAAGTTGGGTGTTGGGCAGCAGACGGACGTCTTCGTCGAGGGTCACCGTCGAATCGATCCAAGTGGTGGTCGGGTCCACCACGGTCACACCGGCACGCATCCAGGATTCGATGATGCGGCGGTTGTGCTCGGCGCCAAGCGCCGACAACTGGATGCGGTCGTTGGCGCCTTCAACCTGCCAGCGGTCTTCGGTCACGACGGCGGCAACCCGGCCACCGGCGTCGCGCGCCAACCCCAGGACGTCAGTCAGGTACATCTCGCCCTGGGCGTTGTCCGTGGTCACCTTTGCCAAAGCGGTACGTAGCACGGCGGCGTCGAAGGCGTAGATGCCGGAGTTGACCTCGCGGATGCTGCGCTCGGACTCGCTGGCGTCTTTGTGCTCGCGGATGCCGGTGACAGTTCCGTCGTCGGCGCGGAGGATCCGGCCATAGCCAGTGGCGTCGTCCAGGACCGCGGTGAGTACCGTGACAGCGTTGCCCTCGGCCTCATGGGTCGTAACGAGTTCCCCAAGCAGTTCGCCCGTCAGCAGCGGAACATCGCCGTACGTCACTACTACGGTGCCGGTGAGTTCAGCAGCGGCGTCGAGGGCCTTGAGAGCCACCTCCACTGCGCGCCCCGTACCGGGGACATCGTCCTGGTCAACAATCAGTGCTTCGGGATCCAGCCCGGTGACGTGCTCGGCCACGCGGTCGCGCTCGTGACGGACAACAAGTGCCAGCTTCAGCGGAGTGATGGAACGGGCTGCGAGGAGAGCGTGGCCCACCATGGAGCGTCCGCCAATTTCGTGGAGAATCTTGGGGGTCCGGGACTTCATGCGCGTTCCAGCGCCTGCAGCCAAAACTATGACCGCTGCGGGACCGGTGGATTCGGGGCTCACGTACTGGCTCTCCTTGCTCGGTATGTCCCGGGTAACCCGGCTTCGGAATGCTGCCATCCCAATGGACCCAGGCACCGTTCGAGCCGTTCCAGGTACAGAGAGGAGCGCATTTTCCGACCGTTCCGCCCATAGGATTCGAACCTATACTCCACGGCTCCAAAGGCCGGGGTGCTGCCATTACACCAGAGCGGACCGTGCATGATTCACACCATCAAGCAGCAGGGCCTGACGGTTTCCCGGGCTACCGGGATGCACACACAAGAATCTAGTTTGCCATGACCATTGCGTGCTTCGCGACTTGACCGCCCACCACCCCTTCCCCGGCGCACCCCGGGACGCGCCCCGGACCCCTTTCCGACCCGCCGTGCCAGGCCCGCAACCGGTCCGTAAGGCATGATGGTCACGTGAGCAAGCGCACTGAACTCCCCCGGCCCGAGGACACCGCCGAGCCCTTGGAACAGGTTTCCACTGGCCCCGCAGTCCGCATCAGGATGACCGGCCAGCAGCGCAAATCCCAGCTCATCGGCATTGGCCGCGCGCTCTTCGCTGCCCGCGGCCTGGACGGCACCACCATCGAGGAGATCGCTGCCACCGCGGGAGTTTCCAAGCCCGTCATCTACGAGCACTTCGGCTCCAAGGAGGGGCTCTACCGGCAGGTTGTGGAGACCGAATTCCGGATCCTTCTGGACTCCATCACCGAGGCGCTCAGCACCGAAGCCAAACCCCGGGTACTGGTGGAACGCGCAGCCCTGGCCCTCCTTGGCTACATCGAAGACCGCACCGACGGTTTCAGGATTCTCATGCGGGATGCCCCGCCGTCACAACCCGAAGGTGCCTTCTCCACGCTGCTCTCCCACGTCACTGCCCGGGTGGAGCACCTGCTGTCCGATGAATTCGCCCGCCGCGGGTTCAGCGCCGCAGACGGTGCCATGTACGCGCAGATGCTGGTGGGGATGGTGGCGATGACCGGCCAGTGGTGGCTCGACAGCCGCACACCGGACAAGCGCGCCGTCGCCGCCCACCTGGTGAACCTGGCCTGGAACGGCCTCACCGGGTTGCAGAAGGAACCCGGACTGCGTTCCGAAGCTTAGCCGCATTCCGAGGCCTAGGTCCCGCCCGTGGTCACCTCCGCGGCGCCAGCACTCGTCGCCGTCGCTTGGGCACGCTCTCTCACATCCCACGCCCTTAAACCGACCCCTCTCTCACCTCCCACGCCCTCGAACCGACCCCTCTCTCACCTCCCACGCCCTTAAAACCAGCCCTCTCTCACCTCCCAGGTGGGCTCGGGTTCGGCCGTCGAGGCTCTGTCGTGGTTGGGCTGCAACGGGAAGGCGGGTTGTCGACGCGTCAGCGCCTTGTGCCCAGGTGGCCAGTTTGTAGGATGAGCTCATGACTGCACCCCAGCTCTACATCACTTTTCCCGGGACAGCCCGCGAGGCGCTGGGCTTCTACGCGAAGATCTTCGGCGGGGAGCTTTCCTTGTACAGCTTTGAGGAATTCAACCGCACGGACGGCCCTTCGGACGCCATCGCCCATGGGGTCCTCAGTGGTGCAGTCTCTCTGTTCGGTTCTGACGCTGCCACCGGTGAAAAGACAGTCAAAATTCAAGGTGCCATGCTCTCGCTGCTCGGAGCTGCCGAACCCGAAGTTCTACACGCATGGTTCGACAAACTGGCGGACGGAGGCCGCATCCTGGACCCACTGGCACCGAAGCCTTGGGGTGCATCAGACGGTCAAGTAGTGGACCGCCACGGCCTCCGCTGGCTCATCGGCTACGAACCAGCGCATTAGTTTCCACCCCAAACCCTAGGGACGTGCAGGAGGGTCGCCCACAAACCCGAGGGACGTGCAGGAGGGTCGCCCACAAACCCCGAGGGACGTGAGAGACGGTCGTCCACAAACCCGAGGGATGTGAGAGACGGTCGCCCACAAACCCGAGGGATGTGAGAGACGGTCGTCCACAAACCCCGAGGGATGTGAGAGACGGTCGTCCACAAACCCGAGGGATGTGAGAGAGCGTTGGTGACTGGCGGTCAGCGGCAGGCATCCGGAAGCGTGCGTCAAGGCGAGGCACGAGCCAGCACGCGGAGGATGTGTGCCGCTGTGCCGTGCCTCGAGTAACGAGCCAGCAGGCACACGATGTTACAGCGGCCCACCACCTACTCGCCGAGGATCTCAGCGGCCTCCAACCACTCCAGCTCCAGCCCTTCCTTTTCGTCGAGCAACTCCTGCAGCTTGGCGTTGAGCTCGCCCAGGGCATCGAAGTCGCCGGATTCGGACTTCGCTGCCATCTGGGTGTGGAGCTTCTCCTCCTGCTGGGAGATCTTGCCGAGTTGGCGGTCGATTCTGTTGAGGTCCTTTCGGGCTTCGCGTTTTTCCGCTTCGCTGGCACCGGACGGAGCAGCAGCGGAAGAAGAGCCGATGGCAGTGGTAGGTGCGCCGGAGCCCCCACCAATGGCGCCGGACGCCAGCGCGGCTTCACGCAGCTCGAGGTACTGGTCTACGCCGCCGGGCAGGCCGCGGAGTTTGCCGTCGCCGAGCAACGCCATCTGGTTGTCGGTGACGCGTTCCAGCAGGTAACGGTCGTGGCTGACAACCACCAGCGTTCCGGGCCAGCCGTCCAGGACGTCTTCGACGGCGGCCAGGGTGTCGGTATCGAGGTCGTTGGTGGGTTCGTCGAGCATGAGGACGTTGGGCTCCCCTACCAGCAGACGCAGGAGTTGGAGCCTGCGGCGCTCACCACCGGAGAGGTCGCTGACGGGTGTCCATTGCTTTTCCTTAGTGAACCCCAGTTGTTCCACCAGCTGGCCGGCGGTGAATTCCTTGCCGCCCACGCTGAAGGAACGCTTTTCGCGTTCGATGACCTCTATGACGCGCAGGTCGGAGACGTCGTCGAGCTCTTTGACGTCCTGGGTGAGCACGGCGGTGACCACGGTCTTCCCGCGTTTGACTTTGCCCGAGCTCGGCTGGACTTCACCGTTGAGCAGTTTCAGCAGCGTGGACTTCCCAGCACCGTTGACACCCACCAGGCCGAGTCGTTCGCCCGGTGCGAGCCGCAGCGTGATGTTGTCAAAGAGCTTCTGCCCGGTCTCGCCGCCCAAGAAGTCAAGGGTGATGTTCTCAAGGTCCAGCACATCCTTGCCCAGTCGGGCAGTGGCCATCTTGCTGAGGGCCACCGAGTCGCGGGGATCGGGCACGTCGGCAATGAGGTCGTTGGCAGCTTCGATGCGGAATTTGGGCTTGGCGGTTCGGGCAGGAGCACCGCGCCTGAGCCAGGCCAGTTCCTTTTTGACGAGCTGCTGGCGTTTACCTTCGACGACGGATGCCATGCGGTCACGCTCGGCGCGGGCCAGAACGTAGGCGGCGTATCCGCCGTCGAACATGTCCACCATGGCGTCGTGGACTTCCCAGGTGTAATTGCAGACTTCGTCGAGGAACCAGCGGTCGTGGGTCACCACCAGGAAGGCGCCCTGGTTGGCGCGCCAGCGCGTCTTCAGGTGCCGGGCCAGCCAGGCGACGCCTTCGACGTCGAGGTGGTTGGTGGGTTCGTCCAGCATGATGACGTCGTGGTCTTCGATGAGGAGTTTAGCCAGCGCGACACGGCGCTTTTGCCCACCGGAAAGGGCGTGGACGTTGGCGTGCCAGTCGACGTCGCCCACCAGTCCGCCCATGACTTCGCGGATCTTGGCGTTGGCGGCCCATTCGTGGTCCGCACGGTCGCCGACGATCGCGGCGCCCACTGTCAGGTCGCCGTCGAGCACGTCCCCTTGGTCCAGGTAGCCGACGTTGACATCGCCCCGTTTGGTGACTCGTCCGGAGTCCGGCGTCGAGCGCAGGGCAAGCAGGCGCATAAGGGTCGATTTGCCGTCGCCATTACGGCCCACCATGCCGATGCGGTCGCCATCCTCCAAACCGAGGGTGACGCCGTCGAGGACAGTGCGGGTCGCGAACGAAACGGTGAGGTTTTCGCCGCCAAGCAGGTGGGCCAATGGGTACTACTTTCTACTGCTGGAATGCGGAGGTACTAAAGGAGGGTATCGGAGATGATCCGGGCGCCGGGCACCGGGCCGTGGACTGCCAAGGCGGTGTGGCCGCGGTGGGTCAACTCGTCGGCGAGGACCCTGGCTGAAACGGAGTCGCGGGCAAGCAGCGCGATGGTGGGGCCGGAGCCGGAGACCATTCCGGCCAAGGCACCGCGTGCTTCACCCAGTCCGATGGTGTCGCGGAGTTGTGGCGCCAACGCAATGGAAGCCCTCTGGAGGTCGTTGATCAGCACCCGGCTCAGGGTCTCAGGGTCTCCATGGCGGAGCGCTTGGAGAATGGTGGGGTCCACGGCCACGGGTTCCGGGATGTCCGCGCCCTCGGAATCGCGCAGTCCGTCAAGGGTACGGAAAACGTCAGGTGTCGAGAGCCCGTAATCAGCAAAGACCAGCACCCAGTCCATCTGGGCTTTCGCCAAGGCCGGGGAGAGTTTGTCGCCCACGCCAAGCCCGACGGCGGTGCCTCCCAGGAGCGAGAACGGTACGTCTGCGCCCAATTCGGCCGCCAGATGCGCGAGTTCCTCGCGGGACAGCCCGCTGTTCCACAGGGCGTCGCAGGCCAGCAGGGTTGCCGCTGCGTCCGCTGACCCTCCGCCCATGCCACCGGCCACCGGCACGCGCTTGGTGATCTCAAGGTGCACGCCGGTGGGTTTCTCGGACATTTCGGCCATGATGGCCGCGGCCTTGTAGGCAAGATTCCGCTCATCCAGCGGAATGTCCACACCGTCAAGGTCAAGCGTGCTGTCGGGGCTGATGCTGACAGTGATTCCCGGGGCCTCGGTGCTGGTTGCCGCCACTTCCTCATAGAGCGAAACGGCAAGGTAGACGCTGGCCACCGAATGATAGCCATCCGGCCGCAGCGGGCCGACGCTCAGGGAGACGTTGACCTTCCCGGGCGCTTTGACCCGGACGGTCCGGGCATGGAAGCGGTCCCCCACGAACGGGAGGCTGCTGGGTTTGCGGGTGCCCGGGTTCATGCGTCCACGGGGTGGCGGGCTTCGGCGATCTTAACGTAGGCGGAGATGTCCAGGACTTCGCCGCGCGCGGTCGGGTCAACGCCGGCCGCAACCAGGCAACGTTCGGCCTCGGCAGCGCTCCCGGCCCAGCCGGCCAGTGCAGCCCGGAGGGTCTTCCTGCGTTGGGCAAACGCGGCATCGATGACGGCAAAGACCTGCTCACGGGTGGCATGCGTTTGGGGCGGATCGTGGCGAGTGAAAGCCACGAGTCCCGAATGGATCTTGGGTGCAGGCCAGAACACGTTCATGCCGATGACACCGGCCTTGCGCATGTGGCCATACCAAGCGGCCTTCACCGACGGAACACCGTAGATCTTGGACCCGGGCGTCGCGGCAAGCCTGTCAGCTACCTCGTCCTGGACCATGACCAGGCCGTGCTGCAGGCTCGGGAAGTGCTGCAGGAGGTGAAGCACCACTGGCACGGCGACGTTATAGGGCAGGTTGGCTACCAGGGCCGTGGGAGGCACGGGCAGTTCGGTGACCTTCATGGCGTCGGAAAGCACCAGGTGGAAGTTGTCTTCCGCTCCGGGCCGCCAGGCGCGCACAGTCGCCGGCAGTTTCTCCGCCAACACGGGGTCGATCTCCACCGCCACAACAGTCTTGGCTGCGTCAAGCAAGCCAAGGGTCAGCGAGCCAAGCCCAGGGCCGACTTCCAGCACGGTTTCGTTGGAGTCGATATTGGCGGCCGCCACAATCCTGCGGATGGTGTTGCCATCGATCACAAAGTTCTGCCCCAGGGTCTTTGTAGGGCGTACACCGATTTCCTCGGCAAGCCGTCGGATGTCAGTGGCGCCCAGCAAAGGCGCGACGGCGGCGGGTTCGGAATTCGGTTCAGTCACCTAGGTATCGTATCGCCTGTGGCGGCTCAGGCTGCGTGCGCGCAGCCCCAGTCGCGGAGGCCGTTCTTGGCGTAGAGGCGGTTGGCGATATCAATCTGCTGTGCCTTGGTGGCAAGGCTGGCGTTGGGAGCGTAGGCTCCGCCACCGTTGGCAAGCCACGTGGGGCTGGAGAACTGAAGGCCGCCGTAGTAGCCGTTGCCGCTGTTGATGGACCAGTTTCCACCGGACTCACACTGGGCAATCCTGTCCCACATGCCTTCGTTCGGGGCACCGGTGGGGCCGCTGGACGTTGCTGCTGCCTTGGCCGGAGTTGCTACGGGGCGGGCTTTGGTGCCAACGCTGACCTTTTCGGTGACCGGTTTGGTGGTGACATCGCTTGAGACGAGGGCGCGTGATGCTTCGCGTCCGTCAACCATGACCAGCTTGAACTTCTTGACCAGGGAACCGGCTACGCCTTCCTGGGTGACCTTCTCTTCGCCCTTGAACAGTTCGGCGGTTTCGGTCTTCACGCTTTCGAAGGGCACTTCCTCAGTGGCTTCGGCGGTCTTGCTGGTGTCCACGCGGGAGACCTTGATCACCATGTCCTTGACGATGGGCGCGTTGCCAGGCTGGGAGATGCGGTCGTTGGCGCCGACGGTGATGCCGGCGTCCTTGAGTACGGTGGCGACGTCTGCCGCCGTCGTGGTGGTGCTGGTGTCCTTGCCGTCGGCTACAACACTGATGGTCTTGGGAGTCGAGATGGAGACGAAGGAACCGGTGACTTCCAGCGATGCTTCCTTCGGCTGGGAGATCTCGGAGGAGCTTGCCACTCCAAGTTCGCTCACCAGTGCGGCGACGTCGGGGGCGTTCGTGTTCACCGTCTTGCGCGCGCCGTCCAATTCAATGGACACCGCCTTCGCGAGGTTGATGTTGACCACGGAGCCGTTATCCACACGGGCGTCGAGGGCGGGCGAAACCCGGTCCGCGTCCTTCAACTCAACCTTGGCTGCCTTGACCACCTGGTCAACAGTGCCGCCGAAGGTCTGGATGGAACTTACCTTGCCGTCCACGTTGAGGGTGACTGTCTTGTTGTTGCCCACAAAGGCGACAACTCCGACCACCAGCGCTGCAACAACCAGCAACTGGGCACCGACTTTGAGGAAGCTGAACTTGCCATCCGTTGTGAAGAACTTGATCACGATTGCCCATAACTCTCAGACCATCCGGGCACGGGGAAAAGCGCAGAAATAATGCCAGCCGCAAAACGGAGGGGCCAGGCACGAAGCCTGGTCCCACACTTGCTGCCGGCGTCTGCGCCGCCAATTACATTCAACTGATGGAAGCCGGAATGAACCGGCCCAGTTGTCCGAAGGCCTTCCCCGACCCCGGCTACTTGTTTAACACAGTAACCGATCTGTTATAAACCGACCAAGACTTCTGCATACCGGGTATTCATCCCGGGGGCGTCAAAGGGCTACCGAAGGAGCGCCCTAGGCCCACGAGCCGTAGGCTTCGAGCGTGTTTTCCGCCAAGCGCGAACAGAGCTCGGAGAGGTCATCTCCTGTCACTTCCGCCATGGACCGCACCGTGTAGGGAACCATGTAGCTCGCGTTCGGCCGGCCACGGTACGGGTGGGGCGTCAAGAATGGCGAATCGGTTTCCACCAGGATCCGCTGTGGCTCGGCGATGGCCAGCGCTGCGCGAAGGTCTCCCGCATTCTTGAACGTCATGGTGCCCGCAAATGACATGTACCATCCGTTCTGGTTGCAGATCCGGGCCAGTTCTTCGTCTCCGGAGAAACAGTGGAACACCACACGCTCCGGGGCTCCTTCCTCCATCAACACCTGCACCACGTCGTCGTGGGCATCGCGGTCGTGGATCTGCAAGGTCAGTCCGAGCCGTTTCGCGATGTCGATGTGGCGCCGGAATGAGTACCGCTGGGCCACCAACCCTTCCCCGTGGGTCCGGAAGAAATCCAGTCCTGTTTCACCGATGGCGCGGATCCGCGGGTGGGCTGCCAGCTCTTCGATCTCGGCGAGCGCTGACTCCAGTTCGCCGCGACCGGCGTACACCGGGGCATCGTTGGGGTGGATTGCTACGGCACCGAGAAGGCGCGGATCCGCGTCCACTGCTTGCACGGTGAAGCGGGACGACTCCAAATCGCAGCCCACCTGCACAGCGCCGTGCACGCCGACGGCCTCAGCCGAGTCCATCGCGTCCCGGACCGAGACCTCGATCAGTCCGTGCCGGAAATCCAGATGCGTGTGGTTGTCCATGACGGGAACGGGAAGGGCTTCCGGTGCCGGCGGGTACTCCTTGCGGGACTCTGTTTCCTCGGAGGACACGCGGTACGCAGCAGGGGCGAGCGAATTACACATGTTCCCACCTTAATCGGACCACGGTCCCCCTGAGGCAGCGGCCGGGTCGGCAGAGATAAATTCCACTCGGCACATAAATTCCTGAGCACTATGTCAGCGGCGGCCAATGTCTGGGTAGTCTGGAACGGACAGACGGTCAACAACAGCAACACATCATCAGGATTGCTGATGCAGTGGCCACGGCTGAAGGGCAATCCATGGAGTCCAAGCGACAAGTATCCGTTGAACCTACCCCGCTTCAGGGCGAGGCTTACAGTACGCTGCCGCGGGATGGTGCAGCACTCAATGGACACAGGCCGCAGGTCATGGACGCGGAGCGGTTCCACGATGCCAGCGAACGCATCCTGGGGTCCATCAACAAGGTCATTGATGGCAAGGCCGACGCCGCGAAACTCGCGTTGACGGTTCTGCTGGCCCAAGGCCACCTCCTGCTGGAGGATGTTCCCGGCGTCGGCAAGACCCTGCTGGCAAAGACGCTCGCGCGGACCGTGGACTGTACGGTCTCCCGCATCCAGTTCACGCCGGATCTCCTGCCCTCCGATGTCACCGGTGTCTCCATCTACAATCAGTCGTCCCGGCAATTTGAGTTCCGGCCTGGCGCAGTATTCGCGAACATTGTGATTGGCGACGAAATCAACCGGGCTTCGGCCAAGACCCAGTCCGCGCTTCTTGAGTGCATGGAAGAGCATCAAGTCACCGTTGACGGGCATTCGTATCAACTGGGACTGCCCTTCATGGTGGTCGCCACCCAGAACCCCATTGAGATGGAGGGCACCTACCCGTTGCCCGAAGCCCAGCGCGACCGTTTCATGGCAAGGATTTCCATGGGCTATCCGGACAAGGAAGCCGAGATCGAAATGCTGGAGACACACCAGGCGTCCTCTCCCCTGGCCAAAGTGACCCCCGTGGTCACTGCCGCGGACGTGGCAGCCATGATCGCCGCCGTCCAGCAGGTGTATGTGTCCACGGCCATCAAGGAGTACACAGTGGCCATTGGGCGGGCTACCCGCGACAGCGCACGCCTCCGCCTCGGTGCCAGCCCACGGTCCCTGTTGCAGCTGTTGCGTGCTGCCAAGGCAACCGCGGCGTTGGACGGCCGGGACTTTGTGCTGCCGGACGACGTCGTGGACGTGGCCGAATCGGTGCTTGCGCACCGAATCATCCTGGACCGCAAAGCGGCAAGTTCAGGTGATACGCCGCAGAGCATCCTTCGGGGCATCCTGGCGGCCCTGCCGGTTGCCCAGGAACCGCCCAACGCGTGGCGCAGGGACAGGCACACCGCCTAGGAGGCAGGAATGGCGCTCGTGGATCGGCTCCCCAAGCACTTGTTTACCAACCGTGGCTGGGGATTGCTGGCGGCCGGAGCCGTCTCGCTCGGGTGTGCCTGGGTCATGGGCAGGCGGGATCTCCTGACGCTCGCGGTCTTGTTGCTTGTCCTGCCGCTGGTGGCCCTCGCCGGGGTCCGGGTGTTGAAGCCAAAATTCCAGGTGTACCGGGAGTTCAATCCTTCCACCGTGGAAACTGCCAGCACCACCACCGTTCGTTTGGCCGTAGCCCGATCCTCGTATTCCACGGGGCACGTGATCATGGAGGAGCAGTTGCCTCCCCGCTTCGGCGAACCACCGGCGTTCCGTTTTCCGGCCCGCTCAGCGTCCGGAGGCACCAGCCGTTACGAATACCATCTTCGCTCCGGCAAGCGCGGACAGTTCCGCATCGGCCCGGTCACGGCAGAGTTCAGTGACCCGTTCGGCTTGTCGCTGCGGCGGCATGCCATCGACGACGGCGACATCCTCACCGTGACGCCGGCCGCCGTCGAACTTCCCGTCACCGGGCTTGCAGGTGCGCGCGGCAACGATGGCGTGACGGCCACACGCATCAGGGCCAACCCCAGCGACGACGACATCATGACCCGTGAGTACCGGCACGGGGATCCCATGCGCCGCGTGCATTGGGCGGCTACGGCACGCCACGGACAGCTGATGGTCCGCCAGGAGGAATCGGTGACTACCCCGGAAGCCACCCTCATCCTGGACCAGCGCTTCACAGCTTTTGCCGCAGGAACAGGTTCCATGTTCGGAGCCCATGACGAGGACTCCGACTTGGTCACCGGCCCCGGCTTTGAATGGGTGGTGACTGCAGCGATGTCCATTGCGGCACATCTGGCGGAGTGGAATTACTCGTTGCGGGTGCTGGATGTTTTCGGGAGCCCGGCGTTCATCCGTTCGCGATCGGCGCCGGAGCCGGATACCGAAGAGTTCTCGGGCATCGGAGGCTTGCAGGCCATCGCTGAAGGACTGGCCGCAATTGAACTCAGCGGTCCCCGGCATGTCCGGGCGGAGCATCACAGGGCAGACACCGCTACGGGTCCAGCTACCTCGGAATCCGCCGATGCTGTTTTCGATGACCGGCTCATGGATAAGCTCGCTGCCCACCGCCTTCGCGGCCCCCTTCTTGCGCTGCTGGGCACGCTGACTCCCGCTGAAGCCAAGTCCCTGGCCCCCGCGGCAGCCTACGGAGCCAATGCTTTCGCCCTGATGGTCACTGACGCCGCCCGGAACAATGACGACGTCCTGGAGATCCTGCGCCTGGCCGGTTGGCGCGTGGCCGTGGTGACGTCCAGGACCCAACTGGCGGCTGCTTGGTCCTCCTTTGACGAAGGGGGAATCGTGGCCGCGGCAGGATCAGCCATGGACGTCCGTCGTGGGGCGGCGGTGCCCCGATGACTGCCACCTCCCACCGCGGATCCCCTGCCCCGGTCCAGCCCGGCGGAACGTCCGGCCAAAAGCCCTCCGGGTCCTCGCGGCCGCAAACCCCGGGGCCCGGGCCTTACCCCTGGGTCATGGCGGGCTCTATCGTTGTTGCCGTTCTGGGCGCTGCCTTGTCCTTGAACGGCGTCCTCAGGGGCTGGGCCTGGTTCATGCCCCTGATCACCACGGTGCTGGTTGTCGCGCTGACCTTGGCTCTTCTTCGGGCACTCCGGGCCCAGCCACTGTTGGCCACCCTTGGTTCCTTTGCCTCACTCGCGGGGATTCTCAGCTTCACGTTCTTCCGGCAGGAAAGCCTGGCGGGTTTCATCCCCACGGCCGGGACCTTCACCGCCGTCGGACGCCTTATCAAGCGTGCTGCCGAGACGGTGGTCTCCGAAAGCGCCCCTGTGGCGCCCAACGCCGGAATCGTGTTCGTCGTTTGCGCCTGCCTGGGACTCCTGGTGATCTTGATCGACGCGTTGGCAGTTCCCTTGGCGATGCCCGCGGCCAGCGGCATCGGGCTCCTCGCGGTCATGGTGGTTCCAGCCACCATCAAACCCCAGAGCGTGGGCATGGCAGGCTTCGTCGGCGCTGCTCTGGGATATCTGCTGATTCTCGGATGCAGCCACTGGTTCGCCCCTGACGCCAGGCTCCAGTCCGGTTCCGGGCGGGGTGCCGGCCAGTTCAGGCGTTCACTGGTCACAGGCGGCCTGGCGCTGGCCCTGACCATGGTGGTTCCGCTGGCCATCCCGGGATTCGAGACAGGGACCTTCCCCCAAGGATCCCGGCTCAGTCCGTGGGGCACTTCCAACGGGCTCAATCCCATGATCACCCTGGGCAACAGCCTCCGGAGCCCCACAGGATCGGGCCGCATTACTTACGCCACGAGCGCCAGCGGGCCGCTGTACCTGAGGTCCGTCACCATTGACCACTTCGACGGCGAAACCTGGGCCCCGGACGACCGCTCGGCCCAGCGGCGCGCGGGCGCCGACAGGATTGAAACCGGATACTCCGTCCAGGCCGAAGTAGTGAACACGGTGACGTCCGTGAATGCCGGCCTGTTCACCAGCCCCTACCTCCCTGCCCCGTTTGCGCCTGCATCAGTGAACGGCCTCAATGGGCGCTGGACCTGGGATCCGGCGACCTTGAGCATCATGAGCACCGAGACCACTACCCGCGCGCAACGGTATGTGGTGTTTTCCGGCGCCCCCAAGATCACGGCAGACTCCCTGTCCCAGGCCACAGCAACTCCGCAGGGCATTTCAGAGGACTTCCTCCGGATTCCGGGCAACCTGCCTGACATCGTGCGGCAAACGGCCGATTCCGTCACGGCGTCCGCGGGGAGCAATTACGGCAAGGCCTTGGCCATCCAGAAGTACCTGCGCTCCGGGGAGTTCACCTACTCGCTGCAGGCGCCCGTGCAGAACGGGTATGACGGCAATGGGCTCTCCGTCCTGGCCGATTTCCTGGCCGTGAAGAGCGGCTACTGTGTCCATTTCTCCTCCGCGATGGCCGTCATGGCCCGGGCTGAAGGTATTCCGAGCCGCATCGCCGTGGGCTACGCACCAGGCCGGCTCACGGGCGAGTCCGTGGCGTTGGTCGGCCAAGGTTCTTTCCCTGAGTACGAGGTAGACGCCCGGGATGCGCACGCGTGGCCCGAGTTGTACTTCGAAGGACTCGGTTGGGTTCCGTTTGAGCCCACTCCTTCGCGCGGAGTGGTTCCCGAGTACGCCACGGAATCCTCTGTTCCCAGCAACCTCAGCACCAACGCGGACGAGAAAGAAGTCCTGACCACACCGGCCCCGGCCACACCCGCCCCGGTTCCACTTCCTGGCGTGGAAACCCCGGCGACGGGTTCCCCCAGCGTGAACCCGCTGCCGGTCATCGGCGGGGCCGCCGCCGCCGTGGCGCTGTTGCTTGCCTTCCTGTGGTCTCCGCGGCTGAGCAGGACCATCCTGCGGCGGCGTCGCCTGAACCAAAAGCCCCCGGATGAGGACGACGCCTTGCAGCCCGGCTACAAGGATCCGGCCCCGGAGCTGGCCTGGGCGGAACTGCAGGACCTGGCGACGGACTACGGTTTATCCTCGACGCCCAGCGAAACGCCGCGGCACTTCTCCACCAGGCTTCGCTCCAGTGCCGCCCTCGGAGAAGCGGGTGGAATGGACGACGCCGCCCACGTGGCGGTTGCCTCGCTCACCTCGGACTTCGAACGGCAGCGTTATGGCCGCCAGGTGGGACCAGCGGCGACACCAGCAGCGGCGACGCGGATCGCCGTCGTGCGTGAAACGTTGCGCAACAACGCCCGCTGGCTGGTGCGCTTCCGCGCCGACTGGCTGCCGCCGTCGATGATGCGCCGGTGGGTCCACGCGCTCGGAGCGCCGTTCCGGGCGGTGGGCTCGCTCGCTACGGCTGTTGGGCGCGGGCTCGCGCGGTGGTGGAGGACGCTCCGCGGCGTGCTTCCACAACGGCGCTAACGCGACAGCAAGGGCCCGGCCCCCGGAACTTGTGGTTCCAGGAGCCGGGCCCTTGCGTGTCTCAGCCGTTCTTGTTGCGAGAGCGGCGGACGGGATCCAGTACGGCCTAGTCGGCGTACGGGTCCGCGATACCTACGTACTGGGTGTAGAGGTACTCTTCGATGCCTTCGGATCCGCCTTCGCGGCCCAGGCCGGACTGCTTGACGCCACCGAACGGTGCGGCTGCGTTGGAGATGACGCCGGCGTTGAGGCCGAGCATGCCGGTCTCGATGCGTTCGCTGATGCGCAGGCCACGGTTGAGGTCCTTGGTGAAGACGTAGGCAACCAAGCCGTATTCGGTATTGTTGGCCAGCCGGACGGCGTCGTCTTCGGTGGAGAAGGTGATGATCGGCGCTACCGGTCCGAAGATTTCTTCCTGGAGGATGCGGGCATCGGCTGCGACGTTTTTCAGCACGGTGGGCTGGTAGAAGTAGCCGGGACCCTCGACGGCGGCACCACCGGTGACGGCTGTGGCACCTCCTGCTACGGCTTCGGACACCAGGGCGTGAACGCCGTCGCGGGCCTTCCCGTCGATGAGCGGGCCCACCTTGGATTCGGGCTCAGTGCCGCGGGCGGTGGTGAGGGAAGCGATCTTGGCGGCGAACTTCTCCGCGAAGGAGTCGGCGATGGACTCGTGCACAATGAAGCGGTTCGCTGCGGTGCAGGCCTCGCCCATGTTGCGCATCTTCGCGGCGATAGCGCCCTCAACGGCCTTGTCCAGGTCGGCGTCTTCGAAGACGACGAACGGGGCGTTGCCGCCCAGTTCCATGGAGGTACGCAGGACCTTGTCTGCGGCTTCGCGGATCAGGGCCTGGCCCACCGGGGTGGAGCCGGTGAAGGAGATCTTGCGGAGACGGTCATCCTTGATCAGCGGGCCCGTGACGGCGCCGGCGGTGGAGGTCTGGATGACGTTCAGGACACCTGCGGGGAGGCCGGCTTCCTGCATAACCTGTGCAAAGAGCAGGCTGGTCAGCGGGGTCAGGTTCGCGGGCTTGAGCACCATGGTGCAGCCCGCCGCGACGGCGGGGGCTACCTTGCGGGTGGCCATGGCCAGCGGGAAGTTCCACGGGGTGATCAGCAGGCAGGGGCCCACCGGCTTCTTCTGAACGAGGAGGCGGTTCTTGCCGTCAGGTGCTGCGGAGTAGCGGCCGGAGACGCGGACCGCTTCTTCCGAGAACCAGCGCAGGAACTCGGCTCCGTAGGTAACTTCACCGCGGGCTTCGGCCAGGGGCTTGCCCATTTCCAGGGTCATCAACAGCGCGAAGTCTTCGGCGCGTTCGGTGACCAGTTCAAAGGCCCGGCGCAGGATCTCGCCGCGTTCGCGCGGCGCAGTGCGAGCCCAATCGGCCTGGGCGGCAGCAGCGGCGTCGAGGGCGGCAGCGCCGTCTTCAGCGCCGGCGTCGGAGATGCTGAGCAGGACCTTGCCGGTGGCCGGGTCCTCAACATCAAAGGTCTTTCCGGATCCGGCCGGGCGCCACTGACCGTTGATCAGCAGGCCGGTGGGGACGGAAGCCAGCAGTTCGCTTTCGCGTTCAACCGTGACAGTCATGGCGACTCCTTCGTCTTGGGTGCTTTGGAGAATTGCACCACGGGGGTTCGTTGCCGGAAGTGGCGTGAATTACTGCCACGGTACTGCCCCGCGAGAAGGAGTGTCTACGCCTTCACGCACTGCCATGCAGGCGCCAAATTGTGCAGCTGCACAGCGCGGATCAGCGGGCTGCGAGTACCGCCGAGTACAGCTCCCGCTTGCTGACGCGGGCATCGTCAGCCACTGCTGCCACGGCTTCCTTCAGGCGGATGCCTTGGGAAATGAGTTCGTTCACCGCTGCCACGTGGTCCTCGGGTTTACCGGGCTCCTGTTCAGGCGCACCACCCACCACCACCGCAATTTCGCCGCGGACTTCGTTGTTCTCTGCCCACTCCAGCAGTTCGCGCAGCGTTCCGCGAATGACTTCCTCGTACGTCTTGGTCAGTTCACGGCACACAGCCACACGGCGCTCGGCTCCAAACCGCTCGCGCAGTGCCCGGAGCATCACTTCAAGCCGGTGCGGGGCCTCGAAGAAGACCATGGTGCGGCGCTCGTCTGCGAGGTCGGCGAGGCGTGAGTTCCGCTCCCCCGATTTACGTGGCAGGAATCCTTCAAAACAGAAACGGTCGGTGGGAAGCCCGGAGAGTGCCAGGGCTGTCAGCACGGCAGACGGGCCCGGGACGGCCGTGACGGTCAGGCCCGCAGCAACAGCGCCCTCCACCAAGCGGAACCCGGGGTCCGAGACGGCGGGCATTCCAGCGTCGCTGACCATGAGGATGGTCTTTCCGGCGCGAACATGGTCCAGCAGTTCGCCGGTCTTGGCCACCTCGTTGTGCTCGTGGTAGCTGATGACCCGTCCGGAGACCTCAACGCCCAGGGCCGTCACCAGCCGGTGCAAACGCCGGGTGTCCTCAGCGGCAACAATGTCCGCGGTGGCCAGGAGTTCAATCAGCCGGGACGATGCGTCGCCTACGTTGCCGATCGGGGTGGCTGCCAGCACAATCCTGCCTACACCCGGAGTTGCGCCGGCACCGGCAGCAGGAACTGCCTCGTCCAGGTCGTCGCTGAAGGGAGCCTCATCCGGGGTGCTGCGCTGTTCGTCCACCTGCCAAGCCTAATGCCGCGGTGCCTCCAACACCGCACCTCAACGCTGCGGCAAGGATGGAAAGGTAGCATGGGCGGGTGAACCAGTCGCCCGTTCCTGCCACCACTTCCGGAACTCCTGTGGCGTCCCCTGCAACCGGTGGATCCGATGCGCCAGCTGCCGCAGGCAGCGGCGGGCAACCATCTGCCCGGCCCACGGGGGACGTGACGCGATCGCGGCGGACCGCAGCATTGGAGGACACCGGGGCAACGCCGCTCCCTGGCCGAGGGATTGAACACCACCGGTGGATCGCCCGGCCAACCGAGGCTTACACAGCGCAGGCTCTCAGGGAGCGCCTGATCGGCGGGATCCAGAGCTGGCGTGACTACCCGGCCTCGTTGCGACTCTGGTTTTGGCTGATTCCCACCATCACTGCCGTGCTGGGCGGCATTCTCCGGTTCTTCCGGTTGGATGCTCCGCACAGCCTGGTGTTCGATGAGACGTACTACGTCAAGGACGCCTATTCCTATTTGCTGAGCGGCTACGAGCGCAGCTGGCCCGCCAACGCCAATGACTCCTTCAATGCCGGCAACCCGAACGTCCTGCTCAACACCCCGGAGTACGTTGTGCATCCGCCGGTGGGCAAGTGGATGATCACCTTTGGCATGTGGCTGTTCGGCGGTGACAATCCTTTCGGTTGGCGCTTCGGTGCAGCACTGACGGGGACCCTGACCGTTTTCCTCGTCTCCCTCATCGCTTTGAAGCTCTTCCGTTCGCACACCCTCGGCGCCGTTGCCGGGCTCCTGCTCGCCATTGACGGCCACCACCTGGTGCTCTCCAGGACGGCTTTGCTGGACGTCTTCCTCGCATTCTGGATCCTCGCCGCCTTCGGCGCCCTGCTGTTGGACCGCGACGACGGCCGCCGTCGTCTGGCTTCCCGCCTCGCCGCGCAGGCGGCTGCTTCGCCGCGGGGCCGACCATCCCCCACGCAACTGGTGGCCGGCCCCTGGCTCGGAATGCGCTGGTGGCGCCTGGTTGCCGGGATCTGCCTTGGTCTGGCTGTGGGAACCAAATGGTCAGCGTTGTTCTTCGTGGCCGCCTTCGGCCTGATGACGGTCCTGTGGGACCTGAACGCCCGGCGCATTGCCGGCATCCGCAGCTGGTTCAGCGCCGGCATCCTCAAGGACGGCCTCTTGGCCTTCGTCACCATCATTCCGGTGGCGGCTTTGACCTATGCGGCTACGTGGACGGGGTGGTTCCTATCCAAGGACGCCTACTATCGCCAATGGGCCGCCACGAACCCCGCCGCGGGTTGGGATTGGCTGCCCAACTCCGTGCGGTCCCTGGCGCACTACCACCTTGAGGCATACAAATTCCATCAAGGCCTCAGCTCGGACCACCCGTATGAGTCCAGCCCGTGGACCTGGCTCCTCATGGGCCGGCCTACCTCGTTCTACTACCAAACACCAAAGCAGGGCACTCCGGGCTGCGTGGTGGAGACCTGTTCCTCGGCCATCCTGCCGGTGGGTAATCCGGTGGTGTGGTGGGGCGGGACCATCGCCCTGGTCATCCTGTTGTTCTGGTGGGCAGGCAGGCGGGATTGGCGCGCGGGTGCCATCCTCGCCGGAGTCGCCGCGGGATATCTCCCGTGGTTCATGTATCCGGAACGCACCATGTTCATCTTCTACGCTGTGTCTTTCGAACCGTTCCTGGTGCTTGGCTTGACCTACGTCTTGGGCTTGGTGCTCGGCCGCAGCACTGATCCTCCCTGGCGGCGACGGTCCGGGCTGTATGTAGTGGGCCTGATCCTTGTCCTGGCGGTCCTGGCAACAGCGTTCTTCTATCCGGTCCTGACCGCGGATGTGATCAGCTACCAGGAGTGGCGGATGAGAATGTGGATGCCATCGTGGATCTAGGAGGCAAGCAGTGAGGGAAGCCAGCACGGAGCTTCTGGTCGAGGCCCACCCTGACACCAACGTGACCGACCTCCTCCTGGAACGCTGCGCCAAGGATCCGTTCGGCATCCTGTACGCCCACAAAACGGCGAACGGTTGGCTGAATGTTTCCGCGGCCAGGTTCCTTGCAGATGTCACTGCCCTCGCCAAAGGACTGATCGCTGGAGGCCTCAACCCTGGCGACCCCGTAGCGGTCCTCTCCCGGTCCAGTTTCGAGTGGACGTTGGTGGACTTCGCTATTTGGATGGCCGGCGGCGTGACAGTGCCCATCTACGAGACGTCGTCCCCGAGCCAAATCGAGTGGATCCTGGCCGATTCGGGCGCCCGGCGCATCTTCGTGGAAGACACGGCCAAAGCCGACCTGGTGCACGCCTTGGTGAACCGGTCCAACGCACTCGGGGACGATCCCGTGGCGATCATGCGGATGGAGCACGACGGCGACGCCCCCAACCTGACCAGCGTCTCCGCCGTCGGGGTCGGCATCATGGACGCCGAGCTGGAGCGCCAGCGCAGCGCAGCGAATCTCTCCGACATCGCCTCGATCGTCTACACCTCCGGAACCACCGGCAAGCCCAAAGGCTGCGAAATCACCCACGGCAACTTTGTCCTGGTGGCACTGAACGTCATCCCGTTCCTCCCGGAGCTGCTGATGCAGCAGGGGGCGCGGACGCTGATGTTCCTGCCGTTGGCTCATGTCCTCGCCAGGGCCGTCCAAGTGGTGTGCCTCACCGCGGGGATCACGCTCGGTCACAGCGCGGGCGCCAGTGGACTGATGGCAGACCTCAGTACTTTCAAGCCCACCTTCCTGCTCGCCGTGCCGCGCATCTTTGAAAAGGTCTACGCCGGTGCCGGCCACAAAGCCGCCATGAGCGGAAAGTCGGCGCTCTTCTCCGCAGCGTCAGCAACCGCTGTGGAATATTCGACGGCGGTGGACCTCGCCGCGCGTGGGCAGGGACCCGGTCCGGGGTGGCTTTTGGGCATGAAGCACGCCGCGTTCAACAAGCTTCTCTATCCCAAGGTGCGCGAGGTTTTCGGCGGCGATGTGGGCTACACGGTTTCCGGTGCCAGTCCCCTGAGCCTCCGTGACAACCATTTCTTCCATGGTGCCGGCGTTCCTGTACTGGAGGGCTACGGGCTGACGGAGACCACTGCCCCTTGCACCGTCAACACTCCCAGCATGACCCGTATCGGTACAGTCGGGATTCCCCTTCCCGGCACCACCATCCGGGTGGCCCGGGACGGCGAAGTACTGGTCAAAGGCATCGGTGTTTTCAAGGGGTACCACGCCAATGAAGCGGCCACCGAGGCTGCGTTTGTTGATGGCTTTTTCCGTACCGGCGACCTCGGCGAACTCGACGCCGACGGCTTCCTCACCATCACGGGCAGGAAGAAGGACCTCCTGGTCACTGCCGGTGGCAAGAACGTGGCCCCCGCACCTTTGGAGGAGAAGCTCCGCGAGCACCCTCTGGTGGGCCAGGCCGTGGTGGTGGGCGACGGCCGTCCCTTCGTCGCCGCACTGGTGAGCCTGGACCCCGAGGGACTTGCCGACTGGTGCGCCGAGAACAAGGTCGGTGATTTGTCACCTGCCGAAGCGGCCGGCGACGATCGTGTGAAGGCGGCCGTTCAGTCCGCAGTGGATGAGGCCAACAAGCTCGTCTCCGCGGCCGAGTCCATCCGGAAGTTCGCGTTCATCACCGCCGAGCTCAGTGTCGAGTCCGGGCACTTGACGCCGTCGCTCAAACTGAAGCGGGCCGCTGTGGTCAACGACTTCCCGGCTCTCGTGGAGAAGCTCTACGCGAAGTAACGGCACCACCTCGATCGCATCGAATCACCACCTAGTTCGCGCTTTTCACCACCTAATTTCGCCAGAATCGCCACCTAATTCACTGTTCCCTCATCTAAGGGTCCTTGTTCCGGCCGTAGCGTTGCCCTCACGAACCACACGTTCAGGGGGACCTCATGGCAGCAACTTCAGCAGGGCCGGCACAGGCGCTTTACTATTCCCGCGCCAGGGCCAGCATGGTTCCACAAATTCTGGGGCTGGCATTCATAGCCTTCGGCACACTCTTCATCATTCTGTCGATAGTCCAACAGCGAATCGATTTCCTGCTGGTACCGCTAATTACTTTCCCGGTGGGATCCCTGGTGGCGTTCATGAGCGTCACCGTCAGGGTGGACGAACACCGCGTCGTGATCGTCTTCTGCGACGTTTTCAAACGGACAGTGTCCAGGGCTGATATTGCCGCTGTCACCACCGACAACACTGCCGGGGCCAGCGGATATGGATATCGCATCATGGGTCCAGGAATGGTCGGCTATTTGGTCGGAGGGCCCGAAATCAACATTGAAATGAAGAACGGGAGGGTCGTCGTCGCCAGCACAGACCGCCCTGAGCAGCTCGTTCGTGTTCTGACGCCCCGGAGTACGCCGGGGAGCCAACTCCGCTAGCGCTTGGAGTCAGCTGATTCTCTGCCGAGGTTTTCGGCATCATCTGTGGCAGCGTCATCGTCCGAGACCTGGGCTTGATCAACCGTTGTGTCAGCACCCCGACGCCGCTTGGTGGGCCACGTGAAGATGAACGTCACTGTAGCTACTAGGAACACCAAGGCGCCGATGACGATGCCTGCGTCTACCCAGAACTGTCCCGGGAAGAGCCGGATGAGGGTGTCTTCCAACGAGAACGTCCAAGTGCCGTTGGCGAAGAAGATCCGGTGGAACTCGGTGAAGAACTGCTGCCAGCTCAGTGCCGCCAGGACAGCGAGGCCAATGATGATGACCAGCGTGACGATGGATCCGGCAAAGAGGCCTCGACGGATTCCGCCGTTGCTGCGCTTTCGCAGGTACAGGATGGCGATGATGCTCAGGATGATGAGCAGCAGCCCTGCACCGAAGGACGACAGGATGACCAGCTTGACGTCAGCCATGTGCGCCACTTCGCTGTCCTTGAAGAGCTTGGCACCGTCTTGGTGGACCAAGCCACCCAGGTAACGGGGACCCGCCCAGTTGCTGAGGTAGTCCACGGCGTACGAGCCGTACGTCATACGGTCATCGGTGCTGAACCCGTAGCCGTCACCCGGGAAACCCGGCCGGTTGTACTCCACCCACAGGAACAGGGGGCTGGTGACCGCCCGGACGGCGAGCACCAGGAGGATCACCGGGTAGAAGACGGCCAACAGAACCTGGAAAACCCGCGGTCCGATTGGCTTCACTTTTGCGGCTTGCTCGCGTTCCGCGTTGCGTCGCGCCACTTCGTCCTCCGGGGGTCGGACCTGAAGGGCCGACGTCGGCAAAGGTTCCGAATAGTGCGACGCCTGCTTCTCAGCGGAGTTGCCCGCAAGAGTGTCAGCGAACAGCGGGGGTTCGGGCTCGACGTCGGCCGCTTCGGCAGCTTTCCGGTCGGCGCGGCTTTCAGGCTGACCGCCTGCCGGCGTCGCAGTAGTGGGAGCAGCCCCCGTGGTGGAAGGCGTCGTCGCTGATGCCGGCTCCGCTTTACCCGGCGTGGGCGTAGGCGCAGCCGTCGTGGCGGGAGCCGCCGCAGAGGCACCACCGGAGGTCTTCGGCTTCATCCAGTCGAAGGCCGGTTCGTTGGGGTCCTCGTGGACGTCCGTGTCCGGTTCTTGTGGTTTTGGGCTCTTGTCGCTCACAGCGGTTTCACTTCCGTAGGCATCCACCGGCGAATGCGTACTGCCGGCTCTCTTGTCTGCATTCGAGCCTACCGCCCGGCCTTCCGCCGACACGCTGTGCCACCCCGGCTGCGCCCAGATCGAAACGTAACTGTAAGGTCTACGCAGCGATGCTGCGATATCCGGCGTCGTTCGCGTCCAGGTCCCCGGTAACACCGGTCCGGGCCGCCCTGCCACCAAGCACCAACGTGTAGACCCAATACGCGGCCAGAACCACGGCACCGATGGTGATCTTCGCCCACACGGGCAGCGGACTGGGCGTCACGAATCCTTCCACCATGCCGGAAACCAGCAGGACCAATACCAACCCAAGCGCAATCGTGATCAGGGAACGCCCCTCGTCAGCCACAGCCTGCAGCCGTTTGCGGGGCCCGGGCCGCACCATGGCCCAGAAGATTTTGAGGCCCGCTGCGCAGGCGATGAACACTGCAGTCAGTTCCATCAGACCGTGCGGAAGGATGTAGCTGAAGAAGACGTCCATCTTCCCTGTCGCCAGGAAGAGGCCCGCGGCGATGCCCAGGCCTTGGGCGTTCATGAACAGGATGTACGGCACCCAGAATCCGGTGACTCCGAATGCCACGGCCTGGGCAGAAATCCAGGCGTTGTTGGTCCACACGGCGCCGGCAAACGAGGCAGCCGGGTTCTCCGAGTAGTAATCAATGAAGTCTTCGTCCACGTACTGCTGGATCCTGGCATCACTGCCCACGGCCCTCAGAGCCTCCGCCGACGTTCCAATCCACAGGGCGTACGCCCCTGCCACCACCACGAAAGCCAGTCCGCACCACACGGTCAACCAGCGGATCCGGTAGAACGCCGCGGGCAAGGCGATGACGAAGAACCGGGCCAGGTCCTCCATGAAATTCGAGCGCGCCCCGGTGAACCGGGTCCGGGCCTGCGCCAGCCCTGCGGACAGCGTGGCGGACAACGCTGTCTCCGGAGCCACTGAGCGGATCAGGGACAAATGCCCTGACACTGTCTGATAGAGCCGCAACAGCTCATCGGCTTCGGCTCCCGTGAGACGGCGCTTATGCGCAAGAAAATGAAGCCTGGACCATTTGTCCCCATGTACGGCCGAGAAGGCGTCGATGTCCACGGCACCACCCTAGCGCCTGAGTCCACGCACGGGGTGGGTCCCGCCGCTAGACTCGGTGATGCGGGCACGCCAAGCGCCCGCAGCGTTTGCGAGGCATGGGGGCTGGCATGAGTTCAATCATCACAGGCGAGGCAGTGGTCCTCGAGCTGCGACCGGCATCCTTTGCTGCCCGCGCGCTGGGCCTCATCCTCGACGTCATCTCCCAGGTAGCCCTCGCGATACTCCTGATCATCCTCATCAGCATGGCTTCGGAGGATCTCGACGACGCCGCGATCCGTGCACTGATCCTCAGCAGCGTTGTGTTCTCCATCGTCATTGTTCCCGTTGCCGTTGAAACCCTCACCCGCGGACGATCCCTGGGAAAGCTCGCAACAGGACTTCGCATAGTGCGCGACGACGGCGGTTCCATCCGCTTCCGGCACGCCGTCATCCGGGGGCTGCTTGGCGTCCTTGAGATCTATCTGACCTTCGGCGGCCTCGCGATCGGCGTGGCACTGTTCAACGACAAATCCAAGCGCCTCGGCGACATCGTGGCCGGCACCTATTCGCTCCGCCAGAGGGTACCCTCAAAACCGCGCATCATGCCTGTGGCACCGCACTACCTCCAGGCCTGGGCGACCATGGCGGACATCGGCAGGGTCCCGGACGCCACTGCACGAAGGGCCGGTACCTTCGTGCAGCAGGCCTACCTCATGGCCCCTGCATCCCGGGTCAACATGGCCACGGCCATCGCCTCCGAACTGGCCAAATACGTGGCCCCTCCCCCGCCCTCCGGAACCATCCCCGAGGACTACATCGGGGCAGTCCTCGGGGAACGGCGCAACCGCGAACTTGTGCGCCTGCGCCAGGCGGAGAAGCGGAACGCGACCGTAGGCGAGCGACTACAAAAGCTGCCGTTCACTGAAGGTTAGTGCCCGCCACCGGCTGAAGCCGGGCGGCCGCCGTCCTCTGCCTGCTCGCTCATTCTTCGCTTGGACGCAGGCTGCCGGATACCGCCCACCAGCCGATTACCGCTGCATCAGCCAAATCTCCAGTGATCCGGTTTTGTGAGTCTTTGTGGCAGGAGGGTGGTGGGGTCGCCTTCGGCGGCGGTGATTTGGGGTTGGGTCAGGTACAGGGCCTTTGAGAGGTCCGCGCCGTGGAGGTGGGTTCCTCGGAGATCGGCTCCCAGGAGGTCGGCTGCCGTGAGGTCGCTGTTCCTGAGATTTGCTCCTATCAGGTAAGCACTGCGGAAGTTGAATCCGCAGAGGCGTTGGTTCGCCAGGTTCGCGCCCATCAGGTCGGCGCCGCTGTGTTCACCGTCCAGGTGAGGGCCGTCGTCGGGCGTTTGCGTGTCCTCGGCTCCGTAGGAAGCCCGTAGTTCCTCGCTGACGTCCATCAGGAGGGCCCGCGCTGCTTCATGCAGGGTTTCGACGTCGGTGTTCAGGATCGCGGTTGCGTCGCCTTGGGCGATGGACGCTATGCGCCCGGACAGATGGCCTGCCGCTGAAGCGAGATGGGGGTCGAACGTCCGTTGTTGGGCTTCGGCCAGGTACCAGAGCATTTCGTGGAGTTGCCTCACCACCTTGAACGCGGCGAACATCAAGGATGTGGACGAGGGGTTGTCCATCCAGCTGGTACCGCCAAAGGTGTGCTGGGAGACCACTTGGCCTGCGCCGAAGCAATCGAAAACGGTGCAGCCGCGGAATCCGCGCGGCCGGAGGCGTTCATGGATGGCGCAGGAAAAATCGGCGGACATGTTCGGGCATGGCGTCGCCGCTGGTTTGTCGATGGCGAAGTCAGCCGAGCGGGCGAATCCCAGGGCTGTACAGCAGAGGGCAAAGCAGTTGCCGCAGTCCGGGCGAAGGGTTGGTTGAAGAGTCATGTGTGCTCCAGGTGATGAAAGAGGGTCCGGTGGGAAGAGCCGGGGAACCCGCTGGCGGGTTCCCCTCAGGGACACCCGGAATCACCGCGGAGGGCAGCACAAAGTGAAGGGCCAACACGTGGTCGGCACAGGAAATGTGGGTCAAAGAGCGCAGGAAATAATCACTGCCATCATCGTAACCGCTGGACTAGCGCTGGACTAGCGCTGGGCGTAGCTCGCCCAAGGGATATTCCAGTCCCCGAAGCCCTCCAGTGGCTCAACTGCGGGGGCTCCGGTGTTGAGGATCTGCACGACGTCGCCGGTCTTCATATTGTTGAAGAACCAGGCAGCATCCGCTGGCAGCAGTCCCACGCAACCGTGCGAAACGTTGGCAACCCCGATGGAGCTCCAGGCCGCTTCAAGGGCCTGATGGACATAGACGCCGGACCAGGTCAGCCGGTTGGCGTACTCCACCACCAGCGGCGGGTAGTAGCCTTTGTCACCCGGCTTCAGGCCAATGGTCCCCGCGTTGAAGTTGGAGTGGCGTTCCTGCTCCATGATCACGGCGTAGCCGGTAGGAGACAACCAGTCTTCGCCGCCGAGCGACACAGGCGCAGTGTGCACCAACTGCCCGTCCGAGTACACGTTCATGGTCTTGGTGTTGTCATCCACCACGGCCACGCGCTGAGGGCCGGTAGTGAACGTCGACACCACATCAGCGTTGCCGATCATCTTGTTGCCGAAGTCGACGCCCAGGAGTTTCATGTCCACCGTGACAGTGGTCCCCGAAGCCCAGAAAGCTTCGGGACGGATCCGGACCTTCGTGTCCGAATACCAATGCCACGCCACTGGTTGGCCGGAGGACACCGTGATGGCCACGCGCTTCTCCATGGCTGCTTTGTCCACCACGGGCTCGCTGAAGTTGATCTCGATCGGCTGGCCTGAACCGGCAGTGGTTCCGTTGCGGGGGTAGATGGAAGCGTCCGCCTCATAGGCCGCGGAAACGGTGGTGAAGGTCTGGGTTTTCTTGGTTTCCTTCCCGGCGGTATCCACCACTGTGAAGGAATAGTTGTACTGGGTCTTGAACTTCAGTACTTCCGAGGTGGTCCAGGTGCTTCCATCCGGGCTGGTCTTGCCCTGGACGGCCGTGCCGCCGGCCGCAGGAGCCAGGACGACGTCTTTAACCTTGCCGTTGACTGCTTTGATCTGAGGGCCCACCACAGGATTCCACTCGATGGCACCGTCCAGCGGGGTGATGCCCAACTCCACGGGCTTGGCTTCCACCGTGGGCGTGGGAGAGGCCGCAGCACCGCCGTCCTGCGAGGAGCCGGCCAGCAGTCCAGGCACGGTAACTACGCCGATTCCGCCCACGGCAATAGCGGCGCAGATCCCTGCGATGGCAAGGATCTTGCCCGTCTTCCGTTTGGCGACTTCCGTCATGGTTTCCGTCTTCCTGTCCCCCGGCAAGCAATACTGAACACCCAATTCTAGCCGAAAGGCCGGGCCACGCTGGTCGCGTGTCCGGCCTTTCGCCATCGATTTGGGTAGTGCTGGCCCGCTTAGTAGCGGTAGTGCTCCGGCTTGTAAGGACCGGCAACATCCAGGTCCAGATAATCGGCCTGGTCCTTGCTGAGTTCTGTCAGCTCTACGCCCAGGGCGTCCAGGTGGAGCCGCGCCACCTTCTCGTCGAGAATCTTGGGAAGCACGTAAACCTGCTTGCCGTACTCGCGTTCGCCGGCGGGCTGGTCCTTCTTGGTCCACAGCTCAATCTGCGCGATGGTCTGGTTGGCGAAGGAGTTGCTCATCACGAAGGACGGGTGTCCCGTGGCGTTGCCCAGGTTGAGCAGGCGGCCCTCGGACAGCACGATGATGGACCGCTCGGAATCCGTACCCTCTTCAAACACCCATTCGTGGACCTGGGGCTTGATCTCCACTTTCTTGACACCGGGGATCTTCGCCAGCCCGGCGATGTCGATCTCATTGTCGAAGTGGCCGATGTTCCCAACGATCGCCTTGTTCTTCATGCCCAGCATGTGCTCGGCCATGATGACGTCCTTGTTGCCAGTGGTGGTGATGAAGATGTCACCCTGGGCCAGAACCGTCTCCAGTTTGGCCACCTGGTAGCCGTCCATGGCGGCCTGCAAGGCGCAAATGGGATCGATTTCGGTGACGATGACGCGGGAACCCTGGCCACGCAGGGCCTCTGCAGCGCCCTTGCCGACGTCGCCGTAGCCACAGACAACAGCCACCTTGCCACCCATAAGGACGTCAGTAGCACGGTTGATGCCATCGGGAAGGGAGTGGCGGATGCCGTACTTGTTGTCGAACTTGCTCTTGGTAACGGAGTCGTTGACGTTGATGGCCGGGAACAGCAGCTTGCCCTGTTCGGCCAGCTGGTAGAGGCGGTGGACACCAGTGGTGGTTTCTTCCGTGACACCCTCGATGCGGGCAGCCAGGCGGGTCCACTTCTGCGGATCAGCTGCCAGCGTCCTGCGGAGGAGGTCCAGGATGAGGACGTATTCTTCCGGGTCTTCCTCAGTGGCGGTAGGAACGGCGCCAGCGGCCTCGAAATCCACGCCCTTGTGCAGCAGCAGCGTGGCGTCGCCGCCGTCGTCGAGAATCATGTTGGGACCCAACTCCGGGTTGGTGTCAGCGCCAGGCCAGGTGAGGATCTGCTCCGCGGTCCACCAGTATTCCTCCAACGTCTCGCCCTTCCAGGCGAAAACCGGAACACCCTGCGGATCTTCCGGGGTTCCCTTACCGACCACGACGGCGGCAGCGGCTTCGTCCTGGGTGGAGAAGATGTTGCAGGAAGCCCAACGGACCTCAGCGCCCAGGGCCGTGAGGGTCTCGATGAGGACCGCCGTCTGTACGGTCATGTGCAGGGAGCCGGCAATGCGGGCGCCCTTGAGCGGCTGCGAAGCACCGAATTCGGCGCGGAGGGACATCAGGCCCGGCATCTCGTGCTCGGCAAGGCGGATCTGGTGGCGACCAGCCTCCGCAAGGGTGATGTCAGCCACTTTGAAGTCGAAAGTCATGGAAGTCCTTAGGGGTGCCGTGCGGATTGAAAGAAGAAGTGTGGGTCAGGCCTTGGAATCGTGCTGGCCGGAGGTGGCTGCATGGGCCGCAGCGAGGAGCTCCGGCGGCAAGAGCAGCGGGATACCGTCCTCGATTGCGTAGCGGAGCTTTTTACCGGTTGAGTCTTCAGCGGTGGAGACCAGCTCCTCGCCCTCCTGGACCAGCGGTGAACCCGTCACGGGGCAGCGCAGGATGGATAACAGTTCAGGACTGACCTTTGGCATGAATGATGCTCCCTGGGTGGCGCCGTCATGGCGCAGGTGGCGGATGTTATCTGCAGATTCCAGACTACCGCGCAAGATCAGCCTGTTTGGAGCAGGGCGACGAATTGCGTCCGAAGCAGAAATGGGACACCACAGTGGGCCGGGTCAGGACGGTTCGCGGAGGATGCGCAGGTGGCCGCGCCGGGTTCCCTCGATTGCTGCAGGCGGCTCCATCTGACCGTGGCTCTGCCGGGCAGGTGTTTCGGGAGCCGCTGACGCCGCCTCGCGGACGGCATTGGCAAGGGCCAGCAGGTCGTCGGGCCCTGGTTCAGGCGGCGTGGCTGGCATCGCCAGGCGCAGGACTTCCCAGCCACGCGGAACCGTCAGGCTCGCTGCGTGCTGCGAGCAAAGATCATAGGCGTGCGGTTCGGCATACGTGGCCAAGGGACCAAGGACGGCGGTCGATTCGGCGTACACGTACGTCAAAGTGGCCACCGCGGACTGGCGGCAGGCTGATCTTGAACATTGACGAATAGCACCCACAACATCCCAGATTAGCGCCATTTGGCACCAGTGTTGCGCATTGGCTGCCCGTGCCTCCCTGAACCCGGCGGCTGGTCACCAACTCCGGCGCGGTGCAGGCCATGATGTCGCGCTGGCGGTTCCTCGGGACTAAAGTCGATATATGCAGTCACAGCCACATGTTCCCGGATTCAGCATCCGGTGGACTGACGCCGATGGCGATCAGGCAGAGCAACACGCCGGTTCGGGTGTGCGCGGTTTCCGGCGGCGCCGGCGCAACCGGCATGGGCGGGGACTGCGCGGAGAACTGATGCTCCCCAGCCTTCCCGGCTTCCGCACCCGGGCAGAACGCTTCGATGACATGGTGCTGGACTCCGCAGAGCGGCTTCAGGACATGTGGGGCAAGCAGCTCGACGGCGTCCTTTTTGCCGTCGACGAGATCCCGCCCAATTTGGAACAACTTGTCGCCATGGGAAGCACGGCTCCCCTGGGCTCGTATACGCCCGGTGGCCGCGGCGAAGCCCCCATGATCACGGTGTACCGCAGGGTGGTGGAGCAAGGCTGCAACACCCGCGAGGAACTGCAGGACCTGGTGCATGACGTCGTAGTGGAGTACACCGCTGAAATGCTGGGCGTACCCCCGGAGACACTGGATCCCGTATACCGCCGCAGATATCAGTAACGCCCGCTAGTAGCCAACCGAGACCGGGACCTTCTCAAGTCCGGCGGCCGCGTCCTGGATGGCCACCACTGAGATGTCCGGGCGGCCTTGCGTGCCGAGGACCAGTGCACCATAGATGGGGTCTCCGGAGGCTGACACTACATACCCGGCTACCACCGAATCGCCGGACTTAGAGGGAAGTTCGATCAACGAGGTGGTGCCTCCGGACATGTCTACGTCTACGGATTTGCCCACTGAGCCGTCTGCGGTGACGGGGGCATAGGTGACCGTGCCGCGCCCCTCGGGGACGCCGAAACTCAGGTACCGCTGCCCGTTGCGCGGAACGGCCACTAGGTGCTGGCTGCCGAGACGGGCCGAGGAGGGAGACCACGCGAAGTCAGTGGCCTCCTCCGCCTTGGCTCCCCGCGTAACCCTGGCCGAGGCCACGAAGGCAACGTCGGAGCTGGCCCTGACGGTGTAGGTGCCGGCCGGGACGCCTTCCAGGTTCACGGTCGCTACGGATCCGCCTTTGACTGTCACCACTCCGCCGCTGGGAATCTTGCGTTCGCCGTTGGCCCCGTACAGGCTGACCTGCACTACGGCATCGGTGGAGCCGGGAACGGCGATCTGCAGGGCGGGTGCTGCGTCGGCGAAACCGGATTTGGTGGCGAGCGCCTTGGTGGCCGCCGGATCCTGGATGTCGACGCCGGACATGACCTGCAGGTTCGAGGCCCCTGAGCCCGGCGAAAGGTATTCGACGCCGCCGGGAGCGAGGCCGCGCAATACGCTTTGCTGAATGGTCGCAGCCACCGGGCCGCCCGTGCTGCGGACGTGGACGGCAAGTTCGGATTCGCTGGGGGCCAGGCCGGCGAGGTTCACCGAGCGGGTGGTTCCGGGAGCTACCAGGAGTCCGCGTGCTCCCGGCGCCTGGATCTGGCCCTTCTCCCCAAAGAGGTCCAGGTTCACCGTGGCCGGAGTCTCCGAGGCGTTACTCAGGTTCAGGACTGCCGTTCGACCCACCGCCGTGTTGGCCCCCAACAGCCAGGCGTCGTTTCCCGGCGATTGGCATTGTGCCGAAGCCAGGCCTCGGAGGTCTCCGTCGGTGGCGGCGTAGCTGAGATTGGCAGCGAGGGAGGCTTGCTCATTCCCCAAGGGTTCTGCCCCCACCACGGCTGGAGCCGTCACCGGGGAGATGGAGGCCACACCGGCAGACAACACCGGAGGTCCGGCCGTTGGCGTGGGAGTACTGGACGGCGTTTTGGCGATCTCAGCTACTGCGTCACCTTCCAGCGACGTCACCTTGCTTCCAGGAACCGTACCGGCCGGATTACTCAGCACCACTGCGTTGAGGGCGCTGACGGCCGTAGTGGAGACAGGGCTGAAACCTGCATCCGTTCCCACCACCGTTCCATTGACCAGCCTCGCAGGTTCCGGGCACACACCCAGTGCTCGACCTGCCGGAACATCGGCTTGCTGGATGTCCATGGTGGTCCCGCCGGATGGTTCCGGCATCATCGACGTCGCCGCCACAGCACCACCGCCGGCGGCCAGGATGACCACTGCGGAGAGCACACCCGTGACGACGCCCCGGTTGGAACTTCGCGAACCTTTACCGGAACTGCCTTTACCGGAACTGCGCGACGGTTTTCCGTCGACAGCCTGCTTCTGGTCCTCAGACACTGCTGTACTCCTTACGGAGGGAGACTTCATCCCTCGACATGCCGGTTCGGGTGCGGCGCGCCGGCATCGGTATGGCCAACAGGAGCGTCAGCCCGATCACCACGGCCTGCATGATGCCGAACCACAAGGCCCAGGGGTTGGTATAGCGGATTTCCAGCTCGCCGGCGGTGGCCGGGAGTTCAAAGGCCTGCGACCATCCGGACGTGGCAGCTTTGAGCTGCTTGCCATCCATCCAGGCCGTCCAGCCGGGATCGGACCGTTCAGCAAGGACAAGCTTGCGGCCCTCCCCGCCCGCAGGGACGGCAGCGTCCACGGACACTTCTTCTGCCGGAAGGTTGGCCACTGTGTTGCCTTCGGAATCAATGATCCTGACGCGGTGCGCGGTCTCAGCAGCCGTAGCGGCAGGCTGGTTCCGTGGCGAGACACGCCACAGCCAGCCGGCGTCGGTCTGTCCAACGGCAACCAGGCCCGGGACGGCGTCGATCCTGCTCGCCGTCAACTGGGCTGCGTTATCCGCGGCCTTGAGGACCACGAAGCCGGCCCCCAGCTGTTCCAAGTCACCGCGCGGGTCCACTCCACTACTGGCCACGATGGTGGCCACTGCCCGTCGAAGCGA
Source organism: Paenarthrobacter sp. YAF11_1 (assembly GCF_052113445.1). Classification (NCBI taxonomy): domain Bacteria; kingdom Bacillati; phylum Actinomycetota; class Actinomycetes; order Micrococcales; family Micrococcaceae; genus Paenarthrobacter; species Paenarthrobacter sp. YAF11_1. Next base: position 224,561 of record NZ_JBFRDF010000003.1, on the reverse strand, counting down.
GGCGGTGGCGGCATCGTCATCCACTATTTCTTCGCGACCCGGTGCACCGATGATGGTGCGGGCCGACGCGATGGTGGACAAACTGTCCAAGGTGGTGCCGGCGCCGCGCATCAACGAGGACGTAAACGCCCCCTGTTCGCCGCTGGTAATGACCAGCGTCCGGGTACGTTCCGGTCCCTGTCCGCGATCGACGGCGGTGGCCGGCAAGGTGCCGAAGTCCACTGGCCATACCTGGCGCTTAGCACCAAGGGACACCAACGGCTCGGCCGCATTGGGTGACGTCGTCCCTGGCGCGGGCGAAGGTTGAAGGACGTTCTGAGCTGCCCAGGCTCCCATCCCCGCAAGGGGCCCAGCCACGAGGAGCGTCAGGACCAGCCCGGAAGCCACGCGCCGCAAGGGCAGCTTTTGACGACTGGAATCGGTCATGCGGCGGGGAGCCGGGAAAATCTTGTCCGCGCCAATCACCGCAGCTCCGAGCAACAAGATTCCCGCCGCTGACACAGCGGGGCCGGTGAAGGGTCCAACGATGACGTTGTTGTTGACACCGGTGGCTACATGTCCCACCAACCAACCACTCGCCAAGGTGGCCAGTGCTGCCAACCAAAACACCCTTGCCAAGGCCGTTCGCTTGCCGGGGAGGAACAGTGCAGTCACTGCCAGCACCAGGACCGGCGCGCTGAGCAACAGCGCAAGCAGCAAAGCCCAGGGCACGGCGCCCGGTCCGAAGAAGACCAAGCCGGTCAGGCCGCCGTCGAGGTCGAAGGCCAACGGCTGTCCGAGCAATTGCTGCCAGAGCGGCGCGGCTTCGAAGGTCAACGGCAGTCCGGGGTCGGCCAGCAGGGCGCGCGGCCTGTCAAGCACCGAAATTCCATACGGCACGAACAAGGCAGCCGTGGGCAGGAGTGACCACCACAATGTCTTGCCGCGCTGCCCCAGGATGACGGCCGCCAGGATCACAGAAACAACGATCGGTCCCAAAAGAGATGGTGCCGAGGCGGTGACGATGGCCATGGCCAGCCCTCCGGCCGCGGCAGCGGTCCACGATGGTGTTCCGTTGATGCCCGGCTTTCCGAGAATCGGAGCAGGGCGCCGGCTCAGTGAAGTGGCCGGGTGTGAACGCCCATGTCCCACCGCGGATCCTGAGGCGCGCAGCACTGCCAGCAGCAACAGCGGCATCATCACATGGGCAATCAAGGCCCCGGCGCGGCCCTCATTGATCGCGACCAGCAGAGCGGGGGCGGCAGACCAGGCCAAGGCGGCAACAGTCCGGAATCGACGCTTTGTGGTCAACGCGCCCGCGGCGAACCATGCGCCAACGGCGGAGAGCGGCATGGCAAGGATCAGCAGCCAAGCCATGGCCGAGTTGCCGTCTCCCCCGCCAAAGAGCGAGAGAAGCCACAGCACGTAGCCGAAAGGATCCCCGTGGCCCGGCAATCCTGCGCCGAGGGAAATCCACCACGTGGAGGCGTTGGCCCAGATGTCCCCGGGCGCTGCAGAGAGAGGGATGAGGCCGCCACCGGCCACAACGCCGGATCGGAGCAGCCCAAGCAATCCAACAAACGCTGCGGCAAGGGCCAACAAGGCCGCCGCGACGGCGCCTGTTCCTACCCAACCGCGTTCATTGGTTGCCAAAGCGGCGAAGTCGTCCGCGGCATCTCCGCTGGGTTCGGGTGCCAGAAGGTCCGAAACCGCGGCGGCGTCGTCACTGGGGCGGATCGCCTCCAGCAAAGACCGCCTGTTGGCGCGGACTTCACGGGTTGATGTTTGCAGGCCGCGGACCACGGAACGGTGCACACGGCGTGTCTTGGCGGCAACGCGGCGTCCCCGGGCAACGGCGACCGGTCGAACCAAGGCAGCAACGGTTGCTGTGAACTGCGAGAAGCCGTAGCCCGGCTCCTTGACCAAAATGCTCAGCATGAGTCGAACGACGGCACCAAGCAGGGCTCCCACGGCCTGGAACGGAACCTTCCACCAGGGAGTGTGCTTGAGCCGCAGATGGATCTGGGCTTTGCGCGCGGCTGAGGAGGTGCCCAACCCATGGGGTCGGTGCTCCACGTGGAACATCCTGGCGCTGGGAACCACCACCACGCGATTGCCTGCCAGCCAGTTGCGCCAGCAGAAGTCCACGTCATCGCCGCTTCCGGGCAGCGCGGGATCAAAGCCCTGCAGCAACTCCCAAACATCGCGGCGGATCAACATTCCGGCAGAGTTCACGGCGAAGGTGTCCGTACGGGCGTCGTATTGCCCTTGGTCTACTTCGTCGGCATCGATCAGGGTCAGGCGCTCGGCCCAACGGCTCGTGGAGAGTCCTACGTCCACCAAGTGCCGCTCGTTGTCCCAACCGAGTTGCTTGCAACCGGCCACCGTTACCGAAGGGGCCCGTTCCACGGCGTGCAGAAGTTCCGCCAAGGCGTCGGGCGCCGGAGCGGCGTCGTCATGAAGGAGCCAGATCCAGTCAACAGGGCCGGCTCGGTTTACCTGGTCCTCGCCAGCTGCACCTTTGTCCGGGGCCAACTCATGGAGGCCTGCCTGAATTGCTGCGCCAAAGCCGGATTTCGCCTGCTGGAAGGTGGTGACATTGCCTTGGCCGAAAGCTTCGCGGAGCATGTCCAGCGAATTGTCCGTGGAACCTGCATCAATGCCAATGGCGGCATCTGCCGGACGTGTTTGGTCCGACAGTGCCGCCAGTGTCCTGGGGAGATAGTTGCCGCCGTTGTGGGAAACCACAACGGCGGTAACGTGAACTTCCTTGAGAATTAGACCGCTCGCTTCCTTAGCCGACGACGCTCCCGCTCAGAGAGTCCGCCCCAAATACCGAACCGCTCATCATTGGCCAGGGCATATTCCAAGCACTGCGAACGGACGTTGCACGCCCCGCAAACTTTCTTGGCGTCCCTGGTGGATCCACCCTTTTCCGGGAAAAAAGCTTCCGGATCGGTTTGTGCGCACAGCGCATCAGTCTGCCAACCAAGTTCGCCTTCGTCATCGAAGTCGCCTTGGCCCGGAAGGCCGATCCATACGGGCTGCCCCGGTGTTTCCAGCGGACGACGCACCTCCATGGGAGGGTCGTCCAGGTCTTCTTCCGGCCCTGCAGGCAGATCGCCGATCAGCGCCTCATGTGCAGCCAAGAGGGCAGTTGCCTGATCCTCCAAAGCGTCCTGCACATTCTGGTTGTAGCGGTCTGCCGCTTCCGGATCCGCTGGGTCGACGTACCAATCCCCCGGTACTTCCCGCGAACGGTATTTCACCGACGCATTTTCTGCGACGACTGCATCTTCCTGGATACGCAACGCTTGCCCCATGGCGTCCCTCCTGATTTTGCAGCTGCTGCGTGGATGTGTTTCCGATTCCCGGCGACGTTCCGGTCATCTGTGCAGCGGCGTTTGATTACTAATTACACGCGTGTAACTACCCGTCAGTCAAGCTGCGCCGGGATAATAATCAAGAATCCGTAGAAACGTGGGATGCGCCACGCCCAACATTTTGCCCGTGCCGCTGCGCGTCTCCGCGGAAAACGGGAGGCCCGGATCGATTTACGTGAACTTTCATTGAATTTCCGCGGAAAATTAAGCCTTGGGACGCGAAGGGCCCACCGATTGGAGAAAATGGCATGTGTCGCAATTCACAATCCCGGCGATAATCCCACGGACGGCGCGGGGCCACCGTGGCAAGATTGACGCATGAGCATCCCGGCAGCGAACCTGATGACCGCCCTGCGGTCCGGCCATTCAACCTCACCACGGCTCACGTGGTACGGGCCTGACTCTGAACGGGTGGAGCTTTCGGGCCGCGTCCTGGACAACTGGGTGGCCAAGACCAGCAATCTCCTGCAGGACGAGCTGGACGCGGAACCCGGCATGACCATCCGGCTTGACCTCCCCGCGCACTGGAAGTCATTCGTCTGGGCGTTGGCGGCATGGCAGCTGGGCATGGAGGTGGTCTTTGACCGCACCCCCGCGGATTTCCTGGTGACCGACAGTCCCGACGACGGTGACGCGTCCGGCTTCGACGCCGTGGTAGCCGTACCGCTCGCGGCACTCGCGATGCGTTGGCCCGGTGAGCTGCCATCCGGGGTCGTGGATTACGCGGCGGAAGTCCGCTCCCACGGCGACGTTTTTATGGCGCACAACGAGCCCGCCCCGGGTTTGCCCGCAGTGCGGGGCACCTCGGAACTCGCACACGAAGCACTCATTGAGGAATTTGCCGCTGGCCAGGAACCCGGTGTCCGCCTGCTGGTACGCGCAACAGACGGCCTGGAAACGTGCCTGGCCGCTTCACTGGGCGCCTGGCACGGCGATGGTTCGGTAGTGCTGGTGCACCCTGATCTCGAGGTAACCGAGCACCTGCTGGAGAACGAGCGGGTCAGCCGTTCTTAGCGGACGGCAACTCGCCGGTGGCGGGGCCGGCAGCTCCGGCCTCGCTCTTGGCTTTGTGGTGGAGTTCGATGATCTCGTGGTCATGCGAGAACTCGGGCTCGGCGTCCAGTTCTTCGTTGAAGACCCAGAAGCGGTACGCAAAGAAGCGGAAGATGGTGCCCAGGACAAGGCCCACTACGCTCCCGGCGATGAACAGCGAGGGCTTGTCATTCAGGTCCAGGATGTACTTGGCGAACCACACACAACCCGAAGCAATCAGGAGCCCTACCAGGTTCATGATCGCGAACAGCACGGCCTCACGGACCACATTCGCCTGCTTGCGGTGGCGGAAGGTCCAAAAACGGTTTGCGACCCACGAGAAAACACTTGCAACGATGGTTGCAATAGCCTTGGCCCACACTTCGCTTCCGTGCATCGGTCCGGAGAAAAGCCAGATGAAAACGGCCGAGTCAATGACAAAAGCAACACCGCCGACGGCGCCGAACTTCGCTACTTCGCGCCAAAAAAGCGAGGCGAGTCCGCGGATGCGATCTGCAAGTGTGGTGATCATGACCCTCCATGGCCGTTGAAAAGGTGGGCCGATGGGCCAAGTCCATTTTAGCGCCGATTTCCCCGCGCTGCCTTTGAGGTGACTGTGAGAACGCCGATACTGGCCCCCTGAGGCCGCCGGAACCTGTGGAAAAGCAATCGCGAGAGCGGCAGAATCAGTGATCCCGCCGCCGGTTCGGTAGGCTGAACCTTGTGACTTTTCCAGTAATTGGCGTTGTTGGCGGCGGCCAGCTCGCACGAATGATGGCTCCGCCCGCTACCGCCCTGGGCTTCGAACTCCGTGTTTTGGCTGAGGGTGAGGACGTTTCGGCTGTTGCCGCGGTGGCCACAGCCCCGATCGGCGATTACACGGACCTGGACGCTCTCCTTGAGTTCTCCAAGGGCCTGGACGTGCTGACGTTTGACCACGAGCATGTTCCCACTGAACATTTGCAGGCCCTTCTGGATGCCGGCGTCAACGTCCAGCCGGGTCCCGACGCGCTGGTCAACGCCCAGGACAAGCTGGTGATGCGGGCTGCCATTGACCGCCTCGGCCTTCCCAACCCTGAGTGGTCGGCAGTCAACAACGTTGAAGAGCTGGTGGCTTTTGGCGACCGCATCGGCTGGCCCGTTGTCCTGAAGACACCGCGCGGCGGTTACGACGGCAAGGGTGTCAGGATTGTCCACTCAGCAGAGGACGCCGCGGACACCGCCGATTGGTTCCAGGCCATGAGCCCTTTGCTGGCAGAGGCCAAGGTGGACTTCAGCCGCGAACTCTCGGCACTGGTCGCCCGCACCCCCAGCGGCGAATCGCGGGCCTGGCCCGTGGTCCACACCATCCAGGTGGACGGTGTCTGCGACGAAGTCATCGCACCGGCCCAGAACATCCCCGTTGAGGTGGCCGCTGCCGCCGAGGAAGCTGCGCTGCGCATCGCCAACGAGCTTGGCGTCACCGGCGTCATGGCTGCAGAGCTTTTTGAAACGCCGGGTGTCGGAGCAGGCTTCCTCATCAACGAACTTGCCATGCGCCCGCACAATACGGGCCACTGGACGCAGGATGGATCCATCACCAGCCAGTTCGAACAGCACCTTCGGGCTGTGCTGGACCTGCCGCTTGGCGCTACCGACGCGTTGGCGCCCGTAGTGGTCATGAAGAATTTCCTCGGCGGCGAGAACCAGGACCTGTTCAAGGCCTTCCCCATGGCCTTGGCCTATGAGCCCGCGGCCAAGGTCCACTCCTACGGCAAGTCCGTTCGCCCCGGCCGCAAGATCGGCCACGTGAACCTCGTAGGCAGTTCAGTCTCCGACGTCGACTCTGTCCGCCAGCGCGCCACTGTCGTGGCCAACATCATCCGCGACGGCCGCAAGCCCGAGCAGACCACCCTTGAGGAGACCGCATGACGTCAGAAGCAACAGCCCCGTTGGTAGGGCTCGTGATGGGTTCCGATTCAGACTGGCCCGTCATGGAAGCTGCAGCGGACGCCCTGGCAGAATTCGGTATCCCCTTTGAAGCGGACGTGGTTTCTGCGCACCGCATGCCAACGGAAATGATCCGTTACGGCCAGACTGCCCACGAGCGTGGACTTCGGGTCATCATCGCCGGTGCAGGCGGCGCCGCCCACCTTCCCGGCATGCTGGCCTCGGTGACACCGCTCCCCGTCATCGGAGTCCCCGTGCCCCTCAAGACCCTGGACGGCATGGATTCCCTGCTGTCCATCGTCCAGATGCCTGCCGGTGTCCCCGTGGCCACGGTCTCCATTGCCGGGGCACGCAACGCCGGACTCCTTGCTGTCCGCATGCTGGCCTCGGGAACGGACGAACTCGCCGCCAAGCTCCGCGCCGATCTGCTCGATTTTGCCCAGGAGCTCAATGACGTCGCCACCAAGAAGGGCGATAACCTGCGCCGCAAAGTAGAGGAAGTCTTTTCCCCTGCCAACGCTTCAGGCCGGAGCTCCCGCTAGGAAGGCAGCGGTTGACTACCATGCACAAGACTTCGAATCAGCCCGGTTCCGCCCTGACTGATCCCGTCCGCCATCCGTCCGGGGCCAGCGCCCCGGTGCGGACCAAACGCGCCTTCGTGCTGGTGCTCCTCACGCTCTTTATCCCCGGCAGCGCCCAGATTGTTGCCGGTGACCGGAAACTTGGCCGGGTGGCACTGCGCGTCACGCTCACCGTCTGGGCCCTGGCGCTGGTGACCCTGTTCATCGCGTTGGTGAACCGCACTCTGTTGCTCAGTATTTTCACCCATCCGGTTGGTTCACTCTTCATCATCGTGGTCCTCGTGGCCTTGGCGCTGGGATGGGCCTATCTGTTCCTCAACACCTTGCGGATCATCAGGCCGGCCCTGCTGGCTCCAGGGATGCGGCCCATCATTGCCGTGGTCCTGGCAGCCTCAACGGTGCTTGCCAGTGGCTCGCTGGGTTACATCGCCTACGTCCTGAACGTCAGCCGGAACGCCATCGGCAGTATCTTCAATGCCGGCCCTGCGATCGATCCCGTGGACGGCCGTTACAACTTCCTCATGATGGGTGGCGACGCCGGGGATGACAGGACGGGGCGCCGCCCGGACAGCCTCTCCGTTATCAGTGTCGACGCCAAGACCGGCGAGAGCGCCATCATCTCCGTCCCCCGCAACCTTCAGAACGCCCAGTTCAGCGAAGGCTCACCCATGCGTGAGATCTACCCTGAGGGCTACAACTGCGGTGACGAATGCCTTATCAACGCCGTCAATACCGAGGTCACCAACAACTACCAGAACCTCTACCCGGGCGTTGCCGATCCTGGCGCCCAGGCTACCTTGGAGGCGGTCTCCGGCACGCTCGGAATCACCGTCCAGGCCTACGTCCTGGTGGATATGGATGGCTTCGCCAAACTCATCGACGCCATGGGCGGCATCCGCATCAAGGCCGGCGGCTGGGTTCCCATCAGTGGTCCCGTGACTGATGAAGCCAACGGGATCCACGGCATGCCGGACGGCTGGATCCCGGCCGGTGACCAGCACCTGGATGGCTTCCATGCCCTCTGGTACGGCCGCTCCCGCGAATTCGTGGACGACTACGCCCGCATTGCCCGCCAGCAGTGCGTTCAGCAGGCCATGCTCAAGCAACTGGATCCGGCCACCCTCCTGACCAAGTTCGAGGACATCGCCAACGCCGGCACCAAGGTTGTTGATTCCAATATTTCTTCCAACCAGCTGGGCAGCTTCGTGGACCTCGCCCTGAAGTCCAAGAACCAGCCCGTCAAGCGGCTCACCATCGGCCCTCCGGACTTCGACGCATCCTTCTCCACGGTGCCGGACTTCGACCTCATCCACTCCAAGGTCCAGGAAGTCCTGGCGTCGTCCAACGCGCCCAAGGCGGATGACGCCGTCGTGACCCCCAACGGCGCTGCCGCCGGCACCATCGTGGCGGCTGGGCCAGTTGCAGGGGGCCTTCCCGCAAGCCAGCTTCCCTCGCCGTCGGCCGATTTCACCCCGGTGACCACCACACCGGACGGTACTCCCATCACCATCGAACTCCTGAACGGCCTCAAGGCCCAGGGCGATGAGCAAGGCATCCGGGATCTCGTAGCCACCAACGGACAGTGCGCACCGCTGTAAGCGTGCAGGTCCCCTCCACCCCACGTCCAGCGCAACGATAAGGACTTTCTTTCGTGTACCAGATTGAGAATGTTTTGCGACCCTACGCGTGGGGTTCGACGACGGCGATCGCAGACTTGCTGGGGCGGCCGGCCTCAGGTGGCCCCGAAGCCGAACTGTGGATCGGCGCCCACCCGGACTCCCCCTCCACAGCCCTTCACCCCAACGGCGTAACCCAGCCCCTGAACGCATTGATCGAGTCCGATCCCCAGCGGTTCCTGGGATCGGAGAGCCTGGCCGAGTTCGGACCGCGGCTGCCGTTCCTCACCAAGTTGCTGGCAGCGGAACAGCCGTTGTCGCTGCAGGTGCACCCCAGCCTGGAACAGGCACAGGAAGGCTTTGCCCGGGAGAACGCAGCCGGCATCTCCCCCGACGCGGCGGATCGCAACTACCGCGACAACAACCACAAACCGGAGATGATCTTTCCGCTCACTCCGTTCAGGGCGCTGTGTGGTTTCCGCTCCCCTGCTGATTCGCGAAGCATCTTTGAGCACCTGGCACAGGTCCTCGATTCAGCGGCGGTGGAAATCCCGGCCATCATCCAGGACGTCATCTCCGATCTCACCGACAGGGACGAAACTACTGCCCTCAAGGCTGCTTTCAGCCGCCTGATCAAAGGTGGCAGCGACATCTCCGACGCTATCAACGAGGTAGTGGCCGTCCTGTCCGCCGGTGCTCCGCTGGAGCCGCATCGGGAAGCACTGACGGCAATGCTGGACATCAACGAGGCCTTCCCGGGCGATCCCGGCGTCCTCAACTCACTTCTCCTCAACCACCTCACCCTGGAGCCCGGCGAGGTGGTGTACCTGCCTGCGGGAAACATTCACGCCTACCTTCATGGGCTGGGCGTGGAAGTCATGGCTTCTTCCGACAACGTGCTTCGAGGCGGGCTCACCCCCAAGCATGTGGACGTTCCGGAATTGCTGAAGACGGTCCGGTTCGAAGCCCTCGGCGTGCCGCGCGTCGAAGCGAGTGGCACCGAATTCGGGCAGGAGCTGTACCGGCCGCCCTTCAAGGAATTCCAGCTGCAGCGCATTGAACTTCGCCCGGGTGCCGAGCCGGTTCCCCTGGCGCAAACCGGACCGGCCGTCGTCGTGGTCGTATCCGGTTCGGTGCTGCTTGACTCGCCCAAGAGCGACCTCCGCCTCCAGCGCGGCGCGGCCGCCTTCATCCCCGATCTCGAGGCACCCGTGAACGTCCATCCTGTCCAGGGAGCCACCGAAACCAGCATCGCCTTTGCCGTCACCACAGGGCTGGGGAACTGATCCATGGAGTTTTTCCTGCAAACCCCTGCGTGGGCTGCTGTCCAGCGTTCCCTGGGCCGCCGTGTCCACGAACAGTCCGGTCCGGGCTGGAGCTTCCTCGCCATTGAGGAGAAGAACCCCGCCGGCAAGGTCATCTACGCCCCCTACGGTCCTGTGGCAGAGTCCGTTGAAGCGTTCGACGCCGCCACTGCTGCCCTGGTGGCTTTGGCCACGAAGGAACATGCAGTCTTCGTCCGGATGGAACCTGCAGCGGCCRGTTTTTCAGCTTCCGACGCCGGCCCCCTCCTTCGCGCGCGCGGCTTGCGGCCCGCGCCGGTCAACCAGCAGCCTGAGCTCAGCTGGATCGTGGACCTCGACGGTGATTTCAAGGACGTCCTGGCAGGCATGAAGCCGACCAACCGGAACCTGTACCGGAACATCCACAAAAAGGGTGTGACCTTCAGGGCTTCGCAGGATCCCGCCGACATCTCGGTCCTCCTGCACTTCCTCCACCTGACCGCCGCCCGCAATGGCTTCAAACCCCAAAGCGATGAGTACCTCACACAGGTGGCTGCGTCATTGCTGCCCTCCGGCGCCGGAACACTGTTCATAGCGGAGTTGGAAGGGGAACCCATCGCTGCTGCCTTCGCCTACGACTCCGATGACACCCGTGTCTACGCCCATGCGGCCTTGGACGACACCCATCGAAAGCTCAGCGCGGGCATCCCCCTCCTGGTGACACTCATGGCTGATGCCAAGGAGAAGGGTTTGAAGCATGTGGACCTCTGGGGCGTGGCGCCCGAGGACCGGCCGGACCACAAGTGGGCCGGGTTCACGGCGTTCAAGAAGTCCTTCGGCGGCCGAGAAGTCTCCTACCCCGGCACCTGGGACCTCCCGGTCAACAAACTCCGCTACGGTGCCTACCAACTAGCGAGAAGCCTCCGGGACAAGCTCCGCTAAGCCTGGCCTCCACACCTCCGGCGCCCACGCCGTCGATCAGGCCCAACAGCCGATCACGAGTAGCGCCCGACGACGATACTCACGGAAGCGCCGTCGTCGAGCCTTTGCGCTGGGGAGCCCGGGTCCACGCGCACCCCCGGCCGATCGGGACGCGGATCCAAGCCCTCAAAATTCATCCAGGCTCACGCCGCTGCGAAGCACAACGGACAAGGGTGCCACCAGAACACGTGTCTTAACCACCCACTTTGAGCCCGTCCTCGCCCCAACACGCCGAAGATCACGGCATGTCGGCGGGGCCCCGATCCCAAAGTGGGTGGACACGGAACACATCGCGGGCACACCACCAAAATTGCGCGCAACCATAAGCCGCCCGGACACAGAGAAGGACGGCGAGTATCGCGAAAGCGGCATCAAATCGACGAGGTACGAGGAGATAGCCGCCGAGCGATGCTCGCCGTCCTTCTGTTACGTGCGGAGGTTACGGCTTGCGCGCGTACGTCTCCCACTTGGATGCGTGGTGCTCGGCCTCAACAAAGCGGACCGTCCCGGACTTGGAGCGCATCACGATGGACTGCGTCATAACGCGGTCCTTCTGGTAGCGCACGCCGTGGAGGAGGTCGCCGTCGGTGATGCCGGTGGCTGCGAAGTAGCAGTTGTCCGAGGTGACGAGGTCGTTGGTGGACAGGACGCGGTCGAGGTCGTGTCCGGCGTCGATGGCTTTCTGCTTCTCTTCGTCAGACGTCGGCCACAGGCGGCCCTGGATGACGCCACCGAGCGACTTGATGGCACACGCTGCAACGATGCCTTCCGGGGTGCCACCGATACCCATGAGGGCGTCAACACCGGTGCCGGAGCGCGCTGCGGCGATGGCCCCGGCGACGTCGCCGTCCATGATGAACTTGGTGCGTGCACCGGCTTCGCGGATTTCCTCCACGAGGGGGCGGTGGCGGTCGCGGTCCAGGATCATGACGTTGAGCTGGTTGACCTTGACGCCCTTGGCCTTGGCAATGAGGTGCAGGTTCTGCTTGACCGGCAGGCGAAGGTCCACCATGTCGGCAGCTTCAGGACCGGTAACGAGCTTCTCCATGTAGAACACGGCGGAGGGGTCGAACATGGATCCGCGCTCAGCAACTGCCAGCACCGCGAGGGCGTTGTTGATGCCGAGGGCGGTCAGGCGGGTTCCGTCGATGGGGTCGACGGCGACGTCGCACTCGGGACCGGTGCCGTCACCAACCTGCTCGCCGTTGAACAGCATGGGGGCTTCATCTTTTTCGCCTTCACCGATGACCACAACGCCGTTGAAGTGGACAGTGTGAAGGAACGAACGCATGGCATCGACGGCGGCGCCGTCTGCCTTATTCTTGTCACCGAATCCTACCCAGTGGCCACCGGCAATTGCCGCGGCCTCGGTGACACGGACGAGTTCAAGCGCAAGGTTGCGGTCGGGTTCGTCGAGGCCGACGGCGAGCGACGGCGAAATCGTGGAATACTGCTGGGTCATTGGTGCAGGAGACACTTGAACCTCTTCTTCGAGTGACGATTCACGGGACCGGACATGGTTGCGCTGGGCAACCCGGGGTTCCTCTATCAACGATCATAGTCGCCACGTGGTCCCGGAGTCGTTGGATGACCACAGCCCCCGATACCGGTGGTGAGGTTCCCGGATGTGTGTTCCCCGTCGGGATAAGGGATCATGGAAAGGTGAGTGAAACGCAGGACAAGCCCGCAGCCGAGAACCAATCGGACGCTGCAGCGGCCAGCCAAAACGATGCCCAGGCCATCCCGGATGCCCCCTACAAACCCGTCATTGCGGCGAAAGCTGCCAAGCGGGCCAATGCGTCGGTCATTGGCATGGTCATTGCGCTGCTCGTCTGCGTGTTGGCTTTCCTCCCCATCGTTTTGATGAACCCGGCTCCCAAGGGCGAGGGCTTCAGGCCCGATGTCGACGTGGCAGCCGTCGCCCGCAACGCCACAGGTGTGGCAGGATTCACACCGGTGACCCCGGATACGGGCGACACATTCAAGCCCAACTACGCCCGGTGGGAATCAGGCACGGGAAGTGGCGTCCCCACTTGGGAAATTGGGTTCCTGACCCCCAAGGAGGCCTTTATTGGCCTCACCCAGACCACCCAGGCCAACCCCACCTGGGTTTTGCAGCAGACGGAGAACCTGCCCGTCACCGGCACTCGCAACGCCGGCGGCCAGGACTGGGAGCTGCGGGACTCCGGCAAGGAGAAGCGCAGCATGGTCCTGGAGTACCGGGGTACCACCATCATCTTGAGCGGCACCGCGAGCCTGGACGAGTTCGCAACGCTCGCTGCCGCCGTCGTGAAGTCTGCAGAGCAGGCGGCGCCCGCAAGTGCGCCCGCCTCGGCCCCTGCTTCGACGCAACCGTCCGCTTAACCCTCGCAACAGTTTCACGGACTGCCCTGTCTGCGTCGTAAAGTAAGGCTCGTGCCTACTTACCTGACCCCAGCCCTGGCGTGGCGCCGTCTCCGCGAGGGCAACGAACGTTTTGTTTCCGGCGAATCCCTGCACCCCAACCAGGATGCTTCGCGACGATCCTCACTCATTGAGAACCAGAATCCGTTTGCTGTCATCTTCGGCTGCTCGGATTCACGGCTGGCCGCCGAAATCATCTTTGACTTGGGCCTCGGTGACGCCTTCGTGGTCCGCACCGCCGGCCAGGTCATTGACGATGCCGTGCTTGGCTCCCTCGAGTACAGCATCAGCGAACTCCGGGTTCCGCTGATTGTGATCCTGGGCCATGACAGCTGTGGCGCAGTGAAGGCCACCAAGGCTGCGGTGGAAACGGGCGAGATGCCTCCCGGCTTCATCCGTGACCTTGTGGAGCGCATCACGCCCTCGGTACTGACGGCCAAGCGCAACAGCCAGGAAGACGTCAACGACATGGTGGTGGAGCACGTCAAGCAGACCGCCGCCCGCCTGGCTGACAGCTCCCGTGTGATTTCCGACGCCATCGACGACGGCCGGGTGGCTGTCATTGGCCTGTCCTACAAGCTCGATGAGGGCCGTGCGGCCCTCGTTTCCGGGATCGGCAAGCTCTAGGAAGACGTGCTCCGGCCATGGCGCCGGAGCACGTAGCACTCCCCTCCGGGTTTTCTGTGCGGCGTCCCATCGCCCTAAGCTAGCCCCATGACTTCCACCACTGAGTTCCGTATTGAACATGACACGATGGGCGAAGTTCGCGTCCCCGTGAACGCCCTGTACCGCGCCCAGACGCAGCGTGCTGTGGAGAACTTCCCGATCTCCGGCAAGACGCTTGAGCGCACCCACATCGAAGCCCTGGCCCGCGTCAAGAAGGCCGCTGCACTGGCGAACGCCGAACTGGGGGTGCTCGATGGTGAGCTCGCCGAGGCTATCGCCGCTGCCGCCGATGAGGTAGCCACCGGCAAGTACGACGGCGACTTCCCCATCGACGTCTTCCAGACCGGTTCGGGCACTTCCTCCAACATGAACACCAACGAGGTCATTGCCGAGCTGGCATCGCGCGCCCTCGCAGCCGCCGGGAGTGACAAAGTTGTCCACCCGAACGATCACGTGAACGCTTCGCAGTCCTCCAACGACGTCTTCCCGACGTCCGTGCACGTCGCCGCTACGTCGGCCTTGATCAACGACCTGATCCCGGCCCTCGAGTACCTGGCTGCTTCCCTTGACCGCAAGGCCGTGGAGTTCAAGGACGTCGTCAAGTCCGGCCGTACCCACCTCATGGATGCAACACCTGTCATGCTGGGCCAGGAGTTCGGCGGCTACGCTGCGCAGGTACGCTACGGCATCGAGCGCATCAACGCAGCGCTCCCCCGCGTTGCCGAGGTTCCCCTGGGCGGCACCGCCGTGGGCACAGGCATCAACACCCCTGCCGGCTTCCCGGAGCGCGTCATTGAACTGCTCGCGGCCGACACCGGCCTGCCGCTGACCGAGGCCCGTGACCACTTCGAAGCACAGGCTAACCGCGACGGCCTCATCGAGGGTTCCAGCCAGCTCCGCAACATTGCGATCTCCTTCATGAAGATCAACAACGACCTCCGCTGGATGGGCTCTGGCCCCAACACCGGTCTCGGCGAAATCGCCATTCCGGACCTTCAGCCCGGCTCCTCGATCATGCCTGGCAAGGTCAACCCGGTTATCTGCGAAGCGTCCATCATGGTCTGCGCCCAGGTCATCGGCAACGACACCGCCATCGCCTGGTCCGGCACCAACGGCGCCTTCGAGCTCAACGTCGGCATCCCCGTCATGGCCGCCAACCTCCTGGAGTCCATCCGCCTGCTGGCCAACACCAGCCGCGTCATGGCTGACAAGATGATCGACGGCATCACCGCCAACGTGGAGCGTGCACGCTTCCTGGCCGAGGCTTCCCCGTCCATCGTCACCCCGCTGAACAAGTTCATCGGGTACGAAAACGCTGCCAAGATCGCCAAGATCGCTGTCAAGGAAGGCCTGACCATCCGCCAGGCCACCGAGCAGCTCGGCTTCGTCGGCGAGGGCGAAGGCAAGGTCACTGAGGCCGAGCTCGACAAAGCCCTGGACGTCACCACCATGACGGCACCGGCCCACAAGGCCTGACTCCTGGTCTAAAACTCAATAGCACGACGACGGCCGGTACCTTTTTTCGAAAAGGTGCCGGCCGTCGTCGTCCCCCGGAGTTTTTGTACAGCAGATGCCCCTAAGACCCTCCCTCAAGGGCATCTGCTGTACAAGAACTTCCTACTCTTTTTGCACTTTACAGCTTAGAGTGCAAAACTTTACTTTGTGAGCAATAGTGCAAATATCGACGGCGGCCTCCGCGAGCGCAAGCGGGCTGCCACGCGGACGGCAATCACCGCCGTCGCGCGTTCCCTGACCGCTGAGCATGGCCTCAGCGGTTTCACTGTTGAGGAAGTCTGCGAAGCGGCGGGGATTTCGCGCCGAACGTTCTTCAACTACTTCCATTCCAAAGAAGACGCTGTGATCGGCTCCTTCTCGGATGAGTTGCCCGCAGACGCCTTGGAGTCGTTCAACCAGAACTCTGCACGCACGCCGGACAGCATCTCCGGGACTCTTCTGGCAGCTCTGCATGTACTCACCGTGACCCTGATGGAGCGTTCGTCCATCAGCCGCACCGAGGTCCAACAGTTCATCGCCGCCATCACAGCTGAACCGCAGCTTCTGGCACGCCTGACGCTGGAAGGGGAAGCCCGGGAACGGCAATTCGCTGCTCTGGTGGCCGCCCGCGAAGGGCTGGATCCTGAGCATCCCGAAGTCATGACTGCGACGGCGTTGTTCGGGGCGGTCTCGAAGAAGGCAGCCCAGCAGTTTTTCTCGGAGCAGAACACCCGCCCGTACCGCGGGATCCTCGAACAGAACCTCAACGCCGCACGGAAACTCTTTGCCCAGCCACTGGCCACGAACCAGCAATTGGGCCCCAACCCCCTTGAAACCTCGAAGGACCCCGCATGAGTACACTCTCGAAGGCAGCAGAACCGCTGTTGCTGACCCAGAAACGCATCTGGATCATCTTCTCGGCGCTGATCGCAGGCATGCTCCTGTCCAGCCTCGACCAGACCATCGTCTCCACCGCCATGCCCACCATCGTGGGCAAGCTCGGCGGGGTGGAGCACCAGGCCTGGATCACCACGGCCTACCTCCTTGCCACCACCATCGTGATGCCCATCTACGGCAAGTTTGGTGACATCCTGGGGCGCCGCAACCTGTTCCTCATTGCCATTGCCCTGTTCACGCTCGCGTCCGTGGGCTGCGCCTTCGCCACCGATTTCTGGGGCTTCGTCATCTTCCGTGCCATCCAGGGCTTGGGCGGCGGTGGCCTCATGATCCTGTCGCAGGCCATCATCGCGGACATCGTTCCGGCCAAGGAACGCGGCAAGTACATGGGCCCGCTGGGCGCCATCTTCGGTCTCTCCGCTGTGGCCGGACCGCTGCTGGGCGGGTTCTTCGTGGACCACCTCACGTGGGAGTGGGCTTTCTACATCAACATCCCCATTGGCATCGCGGCGTTCATCACCGCGTGGTTCACCCTGACCCTGCCCAACAAGAAGGCCGAAAAAAAGATCGACATCCTGGGTGTCCTGTTCCTCTCCGCAGCCACCACGTGCCTCATCTTCTTCACCGACTTCGGTGGCAAGAAGGATGAGGGCTGGGACTCGCCGCTTACCTGGGCGTTCGGCGCCGGCATGGTCCTGGCTGCCTTCGCCTTTGTGATGGTTGAACGCCGGGCCGAGGATCCCATCATTCCCCTGAGCCTGTTCAAGAACCCCATCTTCATCAACGCAACGGCTATCGGCTTCACGCTGGGCCTGGGCATGTTCGCTGCCATCGCTTTTGTCCCGACGTTCCTGCAGATGTCCTCGGGCACCTCGGCGGCTGAGTCGGGCCTGCTGATGCTCCCCATGATGGTTGGCCTGATGGGTACGTCCATCTACTCCGGTATCCGGATTTCCAAGACCGGTAAGTACAAGATGTACCCCATCCTCGGTGCGGCCCTGACCATCGCGGCGATGTTGTGGCTGACCACTCTCGCAGCCTCCACGCCCATCTGGGTGATCTGTGTCCAGCTCTTCATCTTCGGCGCAGGCCTGGGCCTGATCATGCAGGTCATCGTCCTGGTTGTGCAGAACTCTGTTCCGGCTGACCAGATCGGCACGGCCACCAGCACCAACAACTACTTCCGTGAGGTAGGTGCATCGCTGGGCGTCGCAGTCTTCGGTGCGATCTTCACCAACCGCTTGTCCGAATCGTTGACCGAGGCCTTCACCGGCGCCGGCGCGTCTGCCGAGCAGGCTTCGCAGTCCACCAGCACGTTGGATCCGCAGGCATTGTCACAGCTCCCTGAGCAGTTGCGGGACGCGATCGTCAATGCTTACGCCAATTCCCTCGCGCCCGTGTTCTGGTACTTGGTGCCGTTCATTGCCATCGCTCTGATCCTGGCCATCACGCTCAAGCAGATCCCCCTCTCCGATACTGCAGGAATGGTGGCACGCGGTGAGGCTGTGGGCGGTGAGGAAGCTGACCGCCTTGAGGCCGAGCGACTCGAGACCGCGCGTTTGGAAGCGGAACTTGAAGCTTCGGATGGCGTTGACAAGGACCGCCCCACAGCCGATGCGGGACGTCGGTAACGCTAGTCCTCCACTTGGTACGCCACGGGGCCTTCGGGCTCCGTGGCAAGCCTGATGGCTTCAAGGTTTCCGGCGCTCATCTCCGGGAGTTCATCCAACCCGAACCATCCCACGGCGAGCGATTCGTCGTCGTTGACCCGGGCTTCCCCGGAGACGTATCGGCACCGGAAGGTGATGTCCAGGAAGTCGCAGACGTCGCCGTTGGGGAAGGTCACCGGCCCCACAACCCCGACGCCGATGATCCGTTCAGTCTCGGCCACCACCGCCGTTTCTTCGAAGATTTCCCGTACGAGCCCAGGTGCTGGATGCTCCCCCGGTTCCAACATGCCGGTGATCAGTGCCCAATGACCGTTGTCGGCACGCTGGCCCAACAACACCCTGCCTTCGTCGTCTAGGACCACTCCCCGCACGGCCGGCAGCCAGAGGGGATCGTTGCCGATCTTTTCCCGCAGTTTCAGCACGAACTCTGGTGCACCCATGGTGTCAGCTTTCCTTCAATTCGATCGTGGCATGTGAGTTCTTCAAGGTGAGGGTGTCGCCCTCGAGCCTCCACTGCACGGGCTGCTCAAAGAGCTCCTCTGTCCAGGCCTGATAGCTGGCGGTTGACCCCTCGCAGCCTTTGTCAGTGGCGACCCTCCAAAGCGGCGTCAGGACATCATCGCCTACCGAAACTGTCACCTGCAGCCAGTTGCATGGCGTCGTAACGTACAAGATCCATTCACCATTCACCTGCGACGAACTGATCTCCAGCGGTTCCGTTCCGAGCCACGCCACGTCGCCCGTCACGTCGGTCCCCCGCACGGACGTGAACTCGGCACAGCCCAACGGTCCTCCTTCGCAGGGAGTTTCCGGCCCCCGTGTGGGGTAGGGCTGTTCGGTAGTGCCGGGCTGATGAGTAGTACCCTGCTGGCTGCTGGACAGGGCCGCTTGGTCAGGACTGTTGATGGCCTGCCCGCATCCGGTCAGCAGCAGCGCAAAGAAAAGGCAGGCTCCCAGCATGAGCTTCAACCTGATCTGTCCCACAGCACCCTCCTGCTGCCTTCAAGCACATCCAAACACTCGCTGGGCTAAGCATGCCGCAGCACGGTGAAGGCGAAAATACGGGCACGGTTGCAGTTCGGCCGCAGTTGGCGCGGTGGGAAGCCTCATGCGGGTATCAGCACCATGGCAGCTGCTGCCCCCGCCAACATGAACGGACCAAAAGGAATGGCCGAACGCAGGGTACCGCGGCGAGACATCAGGATGGCCAGGCTCCACAGTCCGCCCAGAATGAAAGCGGCGAATGTCCCCGCGAACACGTGGCTCCACCCCAGGTACCCCAAGTAGAGGCCCAGCACACCCGCCAACTTGACGTCACCAAAGCCCATGCCGGGCGGGTGGATGAGCCTCAACACGAAGTAGAAAAGCCACAGCACAGCGCCTCCTGCGAGGACCCTGAGTCCGGGCACAGCGAACAGGTCCGCAGACAGGTGACGGTCCGGACCGGCATCGGCGAAGAATGTCAGGAGCGATGCCGCCAGCAACAACGCCCCTGCCACGGCGTACGACGGAAACACAATGCGGTTGGGCAACAGGTGGCTCCGCACGTCTATCACCGTGAGCCGAACAGCCATCACCACGAAGTACAGGCACGCGGCCATCACCAGCCAGAAGCCCAGCGGGCTGGCGTCCCAGAGGTCGGAGAGTCGTCGGATCACCCTCGGATGCTATCCCGCTTTGGCCGCAGGGCACGCTTGAAGGGCTAGGTAAACTGTGGATATGGGGAGCTACAGCGCAAGAGGACAGGGATTCGACTTGTCCTCCACATTCCGGAATCTTTGCCGTTCTTCGCCGTGGAAATGGACGAGCCTCCGCTTCGAATACCTGGAACGGCCCGGGACGGGCGCCACCATGGTCCGCGCATGGCTGAGGCGGCCGGGCGCTCTTCGCCTGGAAACACCGGACGGCCAATTGCTGCACAGCACCACGGGCATCAACGACTCCCGGGATGATCTGTACGTGTCCTCAACACGCCGCTCATGGTTGCTTCCGGCCCATCTGGTGACACCCGTTTACGACGACGCCGGTTTGGTCAGGCGGCGTCCAGAGGCTGCCTACGGTGAGCCCTCCTTCGGCAACGGCCGACTTGCCGCTGCCCTGGATCCCGTGGAACTAGCCGGCAACGCGCCGGTTCCCCTCGAATTCCCGGACACGAACCGCGTCTTCCTGGAGGAACCCCGGGAAGTGGACCACGAAGGCCGCCTCGCGTTGGAAACCATCGTCACCCGCAGCAGGACCTATGTTCCCTCGGATCCTGCCGAGCCTTTGGCCCACACCGGACGAACGTTGATCAGGATCGACGCCGGCACAGGGGTTTGCGTTGCCAGCCAAAGCCTCGACGGGGACTCGTCAGGAAAAGGACATTGGCTGAAGATCCTGGCCGTGGACGAGTACATGCTGGACGACCTTTTCCTGGCTGAGTCCATGAACCTCACGGACGTTCGACGCCACATCCCGTGGGACATCGGCCCGGCCGCCTGACGAGCGCCCGCCCTCGCCGAGGAGCGAGCTCCCGGCAGTATCGAAGCGCCAAAGTCCCGAGACCCAACCCCTCGACGAGCTTCTTGCGACGTGACTCGCATGGCTCCCGCCGCCGGGCTAAGCTACGGCGATGACATCGCTGGCAGACATCTGGCCCCCGTTCGGACTTACCCTCACCACCCCGAGGTTGATCATCCGCCCAGTTTTCGACGACGACATCCCGGCCGCTGTCGCCGCGGCGCGTTCAGGTGTCCACGAGCCCGGCAAGAGCCCGTTCAGCACCCCGTGGACCGATCTCCCGGACAATGAACTCGCTCCCAATATGGCCCAGTGGTACTGGCGCTGCCGCGCCAACTTCACCAAGGAATCCTGGACCCTCCTCCTGGCGGTCTGGAATGACAACGAGTTCCTCGGCGTCCAGGACATCGGCGCCAAGAACTTCAACACCTTGAAAACAGTCGGCACTGGCTCCTGGCTCAAGCAGTCCGCCCAACGGCGGGGGTTCGGCAAGGAGATGCGGGCCGCCGTCGTCAGCTATGCCTTTGATCACCTCGGTGCCGAAGTCGCCGAGTCCGAGGCTGCCTCCTGGAATCAACAGTCCCTGGGCGTCTCCACCAGCCTTGGTTACGAACCCAACGGCATTTTCCGCGATGGCTGGGGAGACTCAGTCCAGGAAGTCCAAAAAGTCCGCCTCACCCCAAGCACCTTCAAACGCCCGGACTGGACCCTCAAAGTCCAAGGCCACGAAGCCTTCTCCTCCTACCTCGGAATCGGACAACGTCCGGCGGGTGGCTGAAAGGCGAAGGCCAGGCATCCGGCAGCGTGCGTCAGAAGCGAGGAACGAGCTAGCACGCAGAGGATGTCTGGCCTTCACCTTAGGCGGGCACGGCCTCGATGGGGTTAGATTTCAGCCCCTTCGAGCAGCTCCGTCACCAGCGCTGCAATCGGCGACCGCTCCGAACGGGTCAGCGTGATGTGTCCGAACAGCGGGTGGCCCTTGAGCGTCTCGACGACGGCCGCAACACCGTCGTGCCGCCCTACCCGGAGGTTGTCGCGCTGGGCGACGTCGTGGGTGAGGACGATCTTGGAGTTCTGCCCGATACGGCTCATGACAGTGAGGAGGACGTTCTTCTCGAGTGACTGTGCTTCGTCCACGATCACGAAGGCGTCGTGCAGGGAACGTCCGCGGATGTGGGTCAGGGGCAGGACTTCGAGCATGCCCCGGTCCATGACTTCCTCAACGACTTCTTGGCTCACCAAGGCGCCAAGGGTGTCGAACACGGCCTGGGCCCAGGGGTTCATCTTTTCGGACTCGGATCCGGGGAGGTAGCCGAGCTCCTGGCCGCCTACGGCGTACAGGGGGCGGAAGACCACCACTTTGCGGTGCTCACGGCGTTCCAGGACGGCTTCCAGGCCCGCACAGAGGGCCAGCGCGGACTTGCCCGTGCCCGCTCGCCCACCGATGGACACAATGCCGACGGCGAGGTCCATGAGCATGTCAATGGCGAGCCGCTGCTCGGCCGAGCGTCCGTGGAGGCCGAAGACATCGCGGTCGCCCTTGACGAGGCGGACTTGTTTGTCCGCCCCTACCCTGCCCAGCGCGGATCCGCGATTTGAGAGAAGGACCAGTCCGGTGTTGACGGGGAGTTCTGCGGCAGCGGGGATGAAGACCGGTTCGTGGCCGTAAAGGGTGGTGATTTCGTCGTCGTTGGCCTCCACCTCAGCCATCCCGGTCCAGCCGGAGTCCTTGACGAGTTCGTTGCGGTACTCGTCGGCCTGAAGTCCCATGGCGGATGCCTTGACGCGCATGGGGAGGTCTTTGGAGACCACGGTAACGTTGTGGCCTTCGTTGGCCAGGTTCTTGGCCACAGCCAGGATGCGGCTGTCGTTGTCGCCTCCACGGAATCCTGCCGGCAGCACCTCGGGGGAAATATGGTTCATTTCCACCCGCAGCATTCCGCCGTCCTTCCCGATGGGAATGGAATGGTCAAGGCCGCCGTGTTCGATCCTCAGATCGTCCAGGAGCCGCAATGCTTTGCGGGCGAAGTATCCGAGCTCGGGATCGTGGCGTTTTCCTTCCAGTTCGCTGATGACCACGATGGGGACGATGACTTCGTGTTCAGCGAATCGCAACAAGGCATGGGGGTCGGACAGCAGGACGGACGTGTCGATCACGTAGCTCCGGCCTGTGACGGACTTTTTGGTCCGCGCTGTTTGTGGGACCCTCTTGGCGCGAGAGGTAGCTGCACTTTCCCCGTCGGAAACCATTGCGGGCAGTTGCTCAGAAATAGCCACATCGACTCCAGCCCCGGGCAGTTCGCCCGGCCTAATGGTGAAGCGGCTCGGCCGGAAGGCCGGGCGTGGCCTCCCATGTAACTGGTGCGATGATCCGCTCCATGTACTGGCCTCCCCGATCAGCGGGCGGTTTTGCCTGCTGATGTGATTAACGTAATCCCGGACACATTCATTTCCGCAACCCACGCCCGGCAAGTCGCATGTCCGGCTCGTTAATTTTTGATGAACCGGAAAGCCCTAGGCTCCATAGCGGCGCTGGCGCCCGGCATAATCCCTGAGTGCGCGAAGGAAATCGACCTTACGGAATGCCGGCCAGAGTGCTTCGCAGAAGTAGAACTCGCTGTAAGCGCTTTGCCACATCAGGAAGCCCGAGAGCCGTTGCTCGCCGGACGTGCGGATGACCAGGTCAGGATCAGGCTGGCCGCGGGTGTAAAGGAACCGGGAGATGTCGTCCACCGAAAGTTCATCTGCGACGTCGGTCATCTTCCGCCCCTTGGCGGCGGCGTCGTGCAGGAGTTCCCGTACGGCGTCGACAATTTCGCGGCGGCCGCCGTAGCCCACGGCAACGTTGACGTGGATTTTTTCGTGGACCGGCGTGCGGGCCGTCAGTTTGTTGAGGCGTTCGGCGAGATAGTCGGGCAGGAGCTCGGGAGCACCCATGGCGTGGACAGAGACGTCCGAGTCCTCATCGAGACGGTCCATGGTGTTGGCAATGATGCCCATGAGGAGGTCCAGCTCTTCACCGGAGCGGTTCATGTTGTCTGTGGAAAGCATGTAGAGCGTCACTACTTTGACGCCGAGCTCCTGGCACCAGCCGAGGAATTCGTGGATTTTGTCCGCTCCGGCCTGATGTCCCTGGCTGGTGGGTGCATTGAACTGGCGTGCCCACCGGCGGTTGCCGTCCACCATGACACCGATGTGCCGCGGGATCTGGTCCTGCTTGAGGGAGCGCAGGAGCTTGCGCTCATAGAAGCCATAGAGGAAACCGGGCAGCTCCACCGGACTCTCACCTGACTTCCTTGCTTGTACGACGACGACGCACATCCTAGGCTACCGTCCCCAGCTGGCGAGCTGGTGCAGTCGGGGGTCAAATTCCCTCCACCCATTGTTACCCTGCAGTAACTTACCGGAACGTAAGTTATGGTTTAACCATGGCTGAGCTCCTCGAAACCAAGCCCGTCTGGCGCGGGTGGATCCATGCTGTTGCGGCTCCTTTTGCCCTCGCTGCGGGGATCGCCCTGATCACAGTGGCACCTACACCGGACCGCAAAATCACCTCCGCCATCTACGCGTTGACCGGCTTCCTCCTGTTCGGAGTCAGCGCCGTGTACCACCGGGGAAACTGGTCCCCCAAGGTCCGCATGGTCCTGAAGCGGCTGGACCACACGAACATCATGTTGGTCATTGCCGGCAGTTACACCCCGCTGGCCTGGTCCCTGCTGGAACGTTCCGAGGCTGTCACTCTGCTGTGGCTTGTCTGGTCCGGGGCGATCGTGGGAGTGCTCTTCCGGATCCTATGGACGCACGCACCGCGCTGGCTCTACGTTCCCGTCTATATCGCCCTTGGCTGCGGAGCGTTGTTCTACTTGCCGCAGTTCTTCACTGCCAATGCCCCTGCCGCGATCCTGATCTGCGTGGGCGGCGCCCTGTACATCGCAGGCGCGGTGTTCTACGCCACCAAGAAGCCCAACTTCAGCGTCAAGCACTTCGGCTTCCACGAACTCTTCCACGCCTTCACCGTATTGGCCTTCGCGGCCCACTTCATCGCCATCATGATGGCAGTGCTGAGCTAGGCCGACATCGACCGACTCAGTCGCCTGCTCCCATGGCCGCCAAGCGGGCCCGGACAGCAGCTGCGTCCCCCAGCGGCCGTTCGCACACCATGTCCCGGCACAGGTAGACCTGCGGGAAGCCGTCCGGCGTGCCCGACCGGTGGAGAAGCAGCGGCTCGCTGGGATCCCGTGCCGGTACCCCGCCGTCGTCCGCCTGCACGGCGACCACCAGCCCGGGGCTGGGAGACGTCAACAGCGTGCGGTGCAGTTGGCGCTTCAGCGGCGAATCAGGGCCTGCGACGGCGGCCTCCACCGGCCCTGCGAGCGCGGCTTGCGCGGTGGCCAGGAGCCATCCGGCAACGCGCGGTGCACGGGTTGCGAGGGCCGGGAGCAGGCCCAGGATGGTGCCTGCCATGAGCCGATGCCCGTGGGATCCGGAATAGGCGGCATAAGACAGGAGAACACCGGCAAACCCCGCAGCACCGCTGGGCATGGCGTTGTCGAACGGGTCCAGGCCTAAGTGCTGACCCTGGGCGTTGAAGACCTGCGCGGACTCCCCTGTCGAGTCGGCAAGCTGTCCGTTCTCCACGAAACGAGTGCACGCAGCGAGCACCAACTTCTCCGCCAGCAGGTACCAGCGTGTATTGCCCGTCACCGCATAGAGGGCAAGGAAGCCATCAGCGCAGAACGCGTAGTCCTCCAGCAGACCGCCAATTCCACGTGCGGCCCCGGCCTCGGCGAGTCCGGCTACCGCGAGCCCGTTCCAGCCGGCCACCACCTTCTCATCCCTGGCTGGCTGGTTCCTGAGGTTGCGCGCCGAAAGCAATACGGGCGCCACACGCTCCCAAAGCCGCCGATCGGCGTCGGACAGCTTCCGTGCCGGGTGAAGCGGCGAGCCAAACTCCGAGACTGTCCCTTCAGGTCCAATGTTCATCATGCGCGCCACCTGCACGGCGTCATCGGCGCCCAGGACGTCGGTCAAGGATTCCAGCGTCCACAGATACGTGGCGCCCTCGTGATGAACGCCGTCAAAAACCGTGTCGGCGTCCAGGGAGGAAGCCAAAGCGCCGCCTGGCAGCCTCAGCGACTCCAGCATCCAGTCTGCGCATCGTGACGCCACAGCCGCCGCTTCGTCGGCTGAATAGACCTCGTTGCCACCCAACCGCACCCAGTGCGCATAGACACGGAGCAGTTGGGCATTGTCGTAAAGCATCTTCTCGAAGTGCGGGACGGACCAGTCCGCCGTCACCGAGTAGCGGGCAAATCCGCCGTCGAGCTGGTCGCGCAAGGCCGAGCGCGCCATGCCCGCCAAGGCTCGTCCAGCCATATCCCTGGCGGCGTCAGCGGTATCGGAAGGCACAGCCGCGTGCCTGATGAGGAACTCCAGAACCGCCGACGGCGGGAACTTGGGCGCGTTGCCGAACCCACCGGCGTCGGGGTCTTCAGAGCGGGCCAGCAGCGCCACGGCATCCGGAAGGAGGGAAGCATCCAGCAACCCGGGTGGGTCGTCGAGCCGCACCGCCGCGGACACGTGCCCATCGGCCATGCTGGCTGCCAGTCCGCGGGCGTTCTGTTCCACTCCATCACGACGCTCCATCCAGGCTTCATGGACGGCCTCGAGGACGTTGCGGAAGGACGGCTTGCCGGGCAGCGGAACGGGCGGGAAATAGGTTCCCGCATGAAAGGCGAGTCCGTCAGGCGTGAGGAAGACGGACATCGGCCAGCCGCCCTCACCGCTGATGGCCTGCGTTGCGGCCATGTAGACGGAATCGACGTCCGGGCGCTCCTCCCGGTCCACCTTTACCGGGACGAAGTGGGCATTGAGGTAGCCGGCAGTTTTCGTGTCTTCAAAAGACTCGTGGGCCATGACGTGGCACCAATGGCATGCCGCATAGCCAATGGAAAGGAAAACCGGGACATCACGTTCGGCGGCGATAGCAAAAGCTTCGTCGCCGAACGGGCGCCAGTGCACGGGGTTGTCCGCGTGCTGCCGCAAATAGGCAGAAGGTTCCGAGCCCAGGGTGTTGCTGGCCCAGGGCGAACCGCTACCGGAGGATTCAGCGGGTCCGGGGACCGGCATCGTCGTTCTCATCCGAGGCGCGGCCGGCAGACGATGCGCCAGGCGCTCCGACAGTGCCGTCGTCGGCCGGATTGCCGGCCTCCGCAACCGGGTCCTCCGCAGCCTGGTCCTCCGCAGCCGGGCCGTCCTCGGCCGCCATGCGTGCTTCCTCCACCTGTGCCCGGTACCGGACGCGTCGGATGCGTCGAACCATGTCCACGATGAGGAACGTGGTCAGGATGACGATGAAGGCCGTGAGGACAAAGCCCCACGTACCGGGCGTCACCTGGTCCTCGGACAGGCCGGGCCGCAGCGTGCCCGAGGGGTTGGGCGACGGAGTGACGGTCAGGGCGAGAATCAAGTGGTGCACGTTCAAACCTTCTATGGGAGCTGATGCATGCCGACAGGCAGCGTAGCCGGAAGCTGGTTGGCCTGGCGGCAATTTCTACGGGCGATAGAAACTGCCGGAGTGTCTATCTTATCCCCGCGAACAGGTCCTTCTCCGGCAGCTCGGACGGGACGGTGGACTTGATGAGGGTGTAGTCCTCCCACGGCCACGCAGTGCGCTGCAGATCCGGCGATACTGCGAAGAAGAACCCGAGAGGATCGATCTGCGTCCGGTGCGCCCGGAGAGCGTCGTCGCGCGCCTCGAAGAAATCGCCGCAGTCCACCTGGGTGGTGGTCTGGTGTCCCGGGGGAACGGGAGTATGCCCCTCGGCATCGGCTTCCAGCCACGCGGCCAGTCGCTCGGCGTAGGGAGACTGCAATCCGGCCTCTTCCAGCGCAAAGTGCAGCGCGCGGAAACGTTCCGGACTGAAGGCACGGTCGTAGTAAAGCTTGCTCGGGGCCCACGGCTCCCCCATGCCCGGATAGCGGTCCGGGTCGCCGGCCGCATCAAAGGCTTCCACCGCCACCTTGTGGGCCATGATGTGGTCCGGGTGCGGGTAGCCCCCGTTTTCGTCGTAGCTCAGAATCACGTGTGGCTTGAAACTGCGGACCAGCCGGACCAGGGGCGCCGTGGCCCGTTCCAGGGGCTGGAGCGCGAAGCATTCCGGCGGCAGCGGCGGCAGCGGATCCCCCTCCGGAAGGCCCGAATCCACAAAACCGAGCCACCGTTGCTGGATTCCCAGGACGGCAGCGGCGTTGGCCATCTCCAGACGCCGGGCACCGGCCATATCCCTTTTGGGGTGGGGTGCGTCTTCCATGGCGGGGTTCTGGATGTCACCGCGTGAGCCATCAGTGCACGTAGCGACCATCACGTCCACTCCCGCGGCGGCGTACATTGCCATGGTTGCCGCGCCCTTGCTGGACTCATCATCCGGGTGGGCGTGGACGGCGAGCAGCCGCAGCTGCTGGTCGGAACTGCTGGACGCTGTCACGTGACGGCTCCTCTTTCGTGGATCAAGCTGTGTGGGCGGTGATGGGGCGCCGGGATCGGCACTAAACTGGACGGGTGACTTCAGAGGACCTATCGGCCACCCAAGTACCGGCAAGCACCAGCCTAGCCAATCGCTACGGCGGTCAAAAGCGCGCCATGACCCGCAAAACCAAGCGGAACATCGTCATCGGTGCCCTGGTCATCGGGATTGGGTTCGCCGCCTATGTGGCCACCGGTTCCGCGCAAGCCCCTGTCACCTTCAAGGACATTGGGTACAGCACCGTGGACGGAACCCAGGCGGAGGTGGACTACCAGGTCACTAAATATCCCGGAGCCACGGCCCAATGCGCCATTAAAGCGCTGGATTCCAAGTTCGCGGTGGTGGGCTGGAAGGTCGTGGAAATCGGCCCCAACGATCCCCAGGACGACCCCGACGGCGGCAGCACCACCGTTCAGCGCACGGTCCTGCGTACCGAGTCACCGGCTGTTTCAGGAGTGGTGGACAACTGCTGGATCACGGACAGCGGTAAATAACATTCATGTGACCCATGCCTCAACCGGTTTGGGTTCGTCCAAAGGATTTACTACAATGGATGAAACCTTCACCCCGTTAAGTTGGTTACTGAGTTCCACTAGTGGCCACCTCGGCGGGGTCTTTTGCATTGTCAGATCTAGAGGAGAAATCCGTGTCTACCACCAATAGCGCCACTGCGGCTTGGCTCACCCAGGAAGCTTTCGACCGCTTGCAGGCTGAGCTGGACCACCTTTCCGGCGCTGGCCGGGCGGAAATCGTCCAGAAGATCGAAGCTGCCCGCCAGGAAGGCGACCTGAAGGAAAACGGCGGCTACCACGCAGCCAAGGAAGAGCAAGGCAAGATCGAGGCCCGCATCCGCCAGCTCACAGCCCTGCTTCGCGACGCCCATGTTGGCGAGGCCCCTGCCGATGACGGAATCGTCGAGCCCGGCATGCTGGTCGTTGCCCGCATCGCCGGTGACGAAGAGACGTTCCTGCTGGGCTCCCGCGAAATCGCCGGGGACTCGGATCTGGACGTCTTCAGCGAGAAGTCACCCCTGGGTGCTGCCATCATCGGCCACAAGGAAGGCGACAGCCTGAGCTACGTCGCCCCCAACGGCAAGGAAATTCCGGTGGAGATCGTCTCCGCCAAGCCTTACGTCGCCTGATCAGCGGCTCACCGGCCCGAAACACACGACGCCGGCCCACCCCTTAGCGGGGCGGGCCGGCGTTTTTCGTGCGGGCACCCAGGCGCGCATTCACCCAACTAGGGGACAGCACATGCTCCAATGAGCACTCAATAGAGCAGGTGCTGTCCCTCAGTTGGGTCAGAGGGCGGCGGGCGTGGACTTGGGACGTAACAGGACGGCTGCGATGATGCCGCCAACAGCTCCGCCGAGGTGCGCCTGCCAGGATACGTAACCCATCACCGTGGGCAGCACGCCAAAGAGAATGCTGCCGTAGGCCATGAACAGCACCACAGAGAGCAGAATCTGCCACCAGTTCCGGTTGAAGAAACCGCGGACCAGCAAGAACGCGAAGAATCCGAACACCAGTCCGGACGCTCCCACCGTCACCCCTCCCCCGCCGATCAGCCACACAGCAAGCCCGGAGCCCAGCCAGCTGAAGGCCAGCGCGGTGATAAAGACACGAAGGCCGGACAGGAACACCAGGAAGCCGAAGATGATCAGAGGCAGAGTGTTGGAGAGCAGGTGGTTGAAGTTCGCGTGCAACAGCGGGAACGTCAGGATGTCCAGCACACCGTCCATGGAACGGGAGCGCAGTCCAAAGGTGGAGTTCAGGCCGTGGCGCATCAGCGTGTTGAGAATCTCGATGACATAGAGCAGGACGACGAAGCCGCCCATGAAGAGCAGGCCACCCTTCGCCCGGCCGGCCAGCGACTCCCGGTCCGCTTCTTTGGATCCTTCAGGCGTTCCCAGCACCATGGGTGCTCCTCCCGTCAGTGCACCACGATCGGCTGGAAGCCCTCGGCCCGCAGTGCGCCGAGAACCTGCTCCCCATGTTCGTGGCCTTTGGTTTCCAGGTTGATGGTGATGGAGACGTCGCCCATGCTGATGGAACCACCCAAGCGGGTGTGATCCAGCCCGGTGACGTTGGCGTCGTTCTCGGCGATGATCCGCGCGATCGTGGCCAAGGAGCCGGGGCGGTCATCCAGCATCATGCGGACGGTCATGAACCGCCCTGCGGCCGACAGGCCGCGCTGGATGACTTTGAGCATGAGCATGGGATCGATGTTGCCACCCGAAAGCACGACGGCGGTGTTCCCCGGGTTTTCGATCTTGCCATCCATCAGCGCGGCTACTCCGACGGCACCGGCAGGCTCGACCACCATCTTGGCCCGCTCCAGGAGGAAGATCAGCGCCCGCGCCAGGGAGTCTTCACTGACAGTGACAACATCGTCCACCAGCTCGCGGATGATGCTGAAAGGCAGCTGCCCCGGACGGCCCACGGCGATGCCGTCAGCCATGGTGGTGACCTTCTTGAGCGGTACCAGTGCGTCAGCGGCCAGCGACGGCGGGTAGGCGGCGGCATTTTCCGCCTGGACGCCGATCACCCGGATCTCACGGCCGAGCTCCTTGGCCCTGGCCTTGATGGCCACTGCCACTCCGGCCAGGAGTCCACCGCCGCCGACGCCCATGAGGATGGTGTCCACGTTGGGGATCTGGTCCAGGATCTCCAGTCCGATGGTTCCCTGGCCTGCAACGACGTCCACATTGTCAAAGGGGTGGACGAACACAGCGCCGGTCTCGTCGGCGTAGCGCTGCGCTTCGGCGAGTGCTTCGTCCACGTTGTGGCCGTGGAGGATGACTTCCGCGCCGTGGCTGCGGGTAGCTGCCAGCTTGGGAAGGGCCACACCGAGGGGCATGTAGATGCGGGCGTTGATGCCCAGGCTCTTTGCGGCCACCGCCACACCCTGGGCATGGTTGCCTGCGGAGGCGGCCACCACGCCGCGCTTCTTTTCTTCCTCCGTCAGCCGGGCCATGCGGACATAGGCGCCGCGGACTTTGAAGGACCCTGCACGCTGCAGATTCTCACACTTGAAAAAGACGTTGCCGCCCACGAGGCTGCCAAGAGCACGGGACGACTCCACCGGAGTCTTGGTAATAATGCCCTCGAGCAGCTCCTGCGCCTTGAGGACATCGTCCAGCGTGACGGGCAGGGTTTCGAGGGTATTCACTGACTATTCTCCTTTAGTGGTGTCGGCGGCAGGGTCCTCAGCAGAGGGGCGTCCTGCGGCCTTGTTCTTGCCTGCGATGCCTCTTCCGAGGCGGGATTCGGGCTTGGGGAGGTGAACCTCCTTGAAATTGGCGTCTCCGCCCGGCCCCGCAGAAGCGGTAGCCGGTTGAAGCTCCAAACCGCCCAATCCTTCATCATGTTCCCACGTCCGCCCGGCAATGTACCGAACCGCCGTATTTACTACGGCGAGCAACGGGACCGCGAACAGCGCTCCGGGGATGCCTGCGAGGTAGGAGCCTGCTGCCACCGAGAGGATCACGGCTACGGGGTGCAGCGACACGGCCTTGCCCATCACCAGCGGCTGCAGGATGTGGCTTTCGAGCTGCTGGACCAGCAGGACGATTGCCAGCATGATGAGGGCGTTGATGGGCCCGTTGGCTACGAGCGCAAGAAGCACCGCAATGGCTCCCGTAACAAGGGCACCCACTACCGGGATGAACGAGCCGATGAACACCAGGACCGCCAAGGGAAGTGCCAGGGGAACCTGGATGATGGCAGCGCCCACACCGATGCCCACAGCATCCACGAACGCCACGAACATCTGGATGCGCACGTAGCTGACCATGGACGTCCACCCACGACGCCCGGCGCCGTCAGTGGCCTTTCGCGCGGTCTTGGGCAGGAGACGGACCAGGAAGGCCCAAATGCGGCTGCCCTCGAGCAGGAAGAAGATGAGGATGAAGAGTGCCAGGACGAGTCCCGCGGCAAAGTGTCCGGCGGTGCTGCCAAAGGACAAGGCGCCGCTGAGGATGCTGCTGCTGTTGTTTTGCAGCGCGTTGGCACCATCGGCAATGTACTGGTCTATCTGGTCTGCCGTCAGGTGGAGGGGACCATCTGCCAGCCACGTCTGGATCTGTTGGATGCCGGCCAAAGCCTCCTGCCAGAGCTCGCCGAAGCCGGAGGCAAGCTGCCGTCCCACCAGGGCGAGGGCGCCGGCGATGACGCCGATGAAGGCCACCACGGTGATGGCGACGGCAGCCCCGTTAGGCACCTTGCGGCCGCGGAGCCAGGCCACCACCGGATACAGCAGGCCGGCCAGAAGGGCAGCCACCATGACCGGGATGATGAGGAAGCTGACCTTGCCCAGGAGCCAGACCAGGGCACCGATCATGAGCAGGATCAGCCCTGCCCGCCACGACCAGGCAGCAGCAATTCGCACCCCGTAGGGGATGTCTTCGGCAATTTGGCGGTCAGAGCGGGATTTGGCGTCCGGTGTTGGCGTCATGAACCCATAATTCCGTAGGCCACGCCGTATGGGAAACCGGCCCGCGCAGCCGGCAGCAAACGATGAGGCAGCACGTACCAAATGCCTAGAGGGATGCGGTAACACCCCAGCTCATGGTGAACGCCTCGCCGGGGACCAGCCATCGCAGGCCGTCACCGCTGTTGAAGGCGTTGGCAGGGCCCGTCATGGGCTCAATGGCCACTGCTTTGGAGCGGCCGGGGAAGGTATCTGTGACAAAAACGTGGACGTACGGAGACAGCTCGTCCTGTTCGAGACTGACGCTGCGGCCATCAGGCGCTGTCAGCGTATGGCGGGCCACGCCGCCGTCGTACGCCAGGTCGGTCAAGGCGACATCAATCAACAGGTCATTCACCGCAGTGCCGGCGGAAAGATCGTACAGGCCGTCAGCCGCAGCTGTGCTGCGGGGAATCAGCCGCTCATCGGCCACCAGCCGGGTACGGGCGTGCACCGTCAGGACCAGGTCCTCGGTAGCGACGTCGCCCAGGCGCAGGTAGGGGTGCGCCCCGAGCACAAAGGGCGCCCTGTCCTCGGAATCGTTAACCAAGGTCTGTCGGACGCGGAGGTCCAGTGCCTCGTCCAGCTCATAGCGGACCAGGTGCCGGACCAGGAAAGGGTAGCCGTGCTGCGGGAAGACGCTGGCTTCGAGCGTCACGCTGAACTCTGATTCGTCCACCAGGGTGTAAGCGGCGTTCCGCAGCAACCCGTGGCTGGCGTTGTTGCGGGAGACCTCGGTGATATCGAGTTGCTGCTTCTTGCCCTCGAGGTACCAGACCCCGTCCTCCACGCGGTTGGCCCATGGCGCCAGGGTGATGCCCGTGGCGCCCGGGGGGATCTGGTGGTCATCGTAGCTTTCCGTCAGTTGCACGCCGCCACGGGAGTAGAGGCGCAGCCCGGCAGCAAGTTCGGTGATGACGGCGAGCGCATCGCCCCTGCGAAGCTCGAACTGCCTGCCCGTGGCGAAGCGGCGGGATTCGGACGTGAGCGGGTTATCGGCGGGTGAAGGCGAGGCAGACATGGCAATACCGTACTTCATTCCGAAATCCGGAGCTCAACGTCAAATGTTAGCTTTTGTTAGAAACTATGCGTTTTTGGTCACTTGTGGAATAATAAACCCATGAGTCGCATCACCAGCACCCGCCTTGCGGACAGCCGCGAGCTGATCTACTTCGACGACCCCGGCACTCCGGAGCGAACACCGGAATCACTGGTGGACCACCGCGAGCTTCCAGCCCGTGGCGAGCCCGGCGAAGTCCGGTACGACGCCCTGTCGGGTGACTGGGTCGCCGTCGCTGCGCACCGCCAGGCCCGCACGCATCTGCCGCCTGCGGACCAGTGCCCTATCTGCCCCACTACGGCGGCGAACCCCTCGGAAATCCCGGCATCGGATTACGACGTTGTGGTGTTCGAGAACCGCTTCCCCTCCCTGGGCCCTGCCCTGGGTGACATTCCCCCGCTGCCCGCACCGGGCGCCAGTGGCCACGGGACCACCGGGCCGGCATTCGGCCGATGCGAAGTAGTCGCCTTCACCCCGCAGCACACCGGCTCCTTCGCAGAACTCGGCGAGACCCGCGCACGCACGGTCATTGAGGCGTGGGCGCAGCGGACCGAAGCGCTCAGTGCCTTGCCGGGCATCCAGCAGGTCTTCCCGTTCGAGAACCGCGGCGCGGACATCGGCGTCACCCTGCATCACCCGCATGGACAGATATACGCGTACCCGTACGTCACGCCGCGCGCCGCCCAGCTCGGTGCTGTCGCCCGGAAGTACTACGACGACGTCGACGGGAAGGAAACGCTGGCGGCGTCGCTCCTCAAGGCTGAACGCCAAGACGGCAGCCGCATGGTGCTGGAGGCCGAACACTTCAGCGCCTACGTCCCCTTCGCCGCGCGCTGGCCCCTGGAAATCCACCTGGTCCCCCACCGCAGTGTCCCGGACCTCGCAGCGCTCACGGGTGCAGAACGCGATGAACTTTCGCACGTCTACCTTGACCTGCTCAAGCGCCTCGACTCCCTCTACCCAACCCCCATGCCGTATATCTCCGCATGGCACCAGGCACCGCTGGAGCCGTCCCTGCGGCCTGCGGGCCAGCTCCACCTGCAGTTGACGTCGCCCCGTCGCGCAGCCGATAAGCTCAAGTACTTGGCCGGCTCGGAGGCCGCGATGGGAGCGTTCATCAACGACACCACCCCCGAAGCCGTGGCGGAGCGTCTCCGCAACGTTGCCGCAGCACCGGCATCCCCCAAGACCCTGGAAGGCACCCGAGCATGACCACCACTACCGATACCAGCGTCCTCGCCGCCCGCTTCCAGGAAACGTTCGGAGCAGCCCCCGACGGCGTGTGGCAGGCACCGGGACGCGTCAACCTGATCGGCGAGCATACCGACTACAACGAGGGCTTCGTGCTGCCCTTCGCCATCGACAAGACAGCAAAAGTGGCCTTGCGCGTCCGCGACGACTCAAGGGTACGCATGCTGTCCACGTTCGGCGGTCACGGACTGGTGGAGGCCGACCTTTCAGAGCTGGAGCCGGGCTCGGGCGAAGGCTGGTCCCGCTACCCGCTGGGTGTCGCCTGGGCCCTCACGGAGCGTGGAATCACAGTGCCCGGCTTCGATCTCCTGCTCGACTCTGACGTTCCGTCTGGCGCCGGCCTTTCTTCCTCCCACGCTATTGAGTGCGCCGTCATCAGCGCCCTGAATGAGCTCACCGGAGCCGGACTCGCCGCCGAGGACCTCGTACTGGCCACCCAGCGGGCCGAAAACGTGTACGTTGGCGCACCCACCGGAATCATGGACCAATCGGCGTCCCTGCGTGGCGCCAAGGGACAGGCTGTCTTCCTGGACTGCCGCGACCAGCACGTGGACCTGGTCCCGTTCGACGCCGAAGCCTCCGGCCTGGTCCTGCTGGTCATCGACACCAAGGTCTCGCACTCACATGCCGACGGCGGTTACGCATCCCGACGCGCGTCCTGCGAGTTGGGTGCCGAGATCCTGGGCGTCAAAGCACTGCGCGACGTCGGTGTGGAACGTTTGGAGGAAGCCTCCGGACTGCTGGATGAGACCACCATGAAGCGCGTGCGCCACGTGGTTACCGAGAACGACCGCGTGCTGCAAACCGTGGACGCTCTCGGCAGCCAAGGACCCGCCAGCATTGGTCCCCTGTTGGATGCGAGCCACGTTTCCATGCGCGACGACTTTGAGATCTCCTGCCCTGAACTGGATCTCGCCGTGGACACCTCGCGCGCCAACGGCGCCATCGGTGCCCGCATGACCGGCGGCGGGTTCGGTGGCTCGGCCATCGCGCTGACACCGGTGGGCCAGGAGCAGCAGGTGCGCGACGCCGTCGTGCGTTCCTTCGCTGAGGCCGGTTACACCGCGCCGGACATCTTCACGGTAACTCCGGCGGCAGGCGCCCGCCGTTTGGCCTGACACTTCGGTGATTTCCAGTAACCGCCCGGCGCTGGTGCAGGCGCCGGGCGTAAGCTGTGGCCATGACTGAGGCTGTCATTGTTTCCACTGCCAGAAGCCCCATTGGCCGCGCCTTCAAAGGTGCCCTGAGGGACGAGCGCCCCGATGATCTCGCCACCGCCATGGTGCAGGCCGCCCTCGCTAAAATTCCGGCGTTTGAGCCAGGCGCCGAGGATGGTCGGGGGCTGGACGACCTCCTTCTGGGCTGCGCCGAACCCAGCGGGGAAGCCGGCTCCAACATGGCACGCGTGGTGGCCGTCCTGGCCGGAATGGACCGGGTACCGGCAGCCACCATCAACCGCTTCTGCGCATCAAGTCTGCAGACGCTGCGGATGGCCTTCCACGCCATTAAAGCCGGGGAAGCCAACGCGATCGTTTCCGCCGGGGTGGAGAGCGTATCCCGCTACCAGAACTGGGCAGGTGCCGGCGAAACGGACACCGCCAACCACAACCCTCTTTTCGAGTCGGCGGCCCAACGCACGGCGTCCCGCGCCGCATCCAATATCCCGTGGACTGATCCCCGATTGGGAGGCCGTTTGCCGGACATCTACATCTCCATGGGCCAGACAGCAGAGAACGTTGCCACCAGCCATGGCATCAGCAGGGCCGAGCAGGATGAGTGGGGCGTCCTGAGCCAAAACCGCGCCGAGGCGGCCATCTCCTCGGGCTTCTACTCCCGCGACATCACCCCCTACACCCGCAAAGACGGCACCGTGGTAGATCGGGACGATTCTCCGCGGGCGGGAGTGACCCTTGAAGCAGTGTCCGCCCTGCAGCCCGTCTTCCGTTCCGATGGGACGGTCACCGCCGGCAACGCGTGCCCCCTCAACGACGGCGCCGCGGCCGTGGTGGTCATGAGCGATACCCGGGCCCGCGAGCTGGGCCTGCAACCGCTGGCCAGGGTGGTGTCCACCGGAGTGAGCGCCCTCTCCCCAGAGCTCATGGGCATGGGCCCCGTTGAGTCCACCCGGCGGGCCTTGGCACTGGCCGGGCTGACCATGGACGACATTGATCTCGTGGAGCTCAACGAAGCCTTCGCCGTGCAGGTGGTGGCAAGTGCACGTGAGCTGGGCATCGACCCTGCCAAGCTCAACGTCCACGGTGGCGCCATCGCCTTGGGACACCCCTTTGGCATGACCGGTGCACGGATGACCAGTACGCTCCTGAACGGGCTCAAGGAGCGCGATGGAACCCTGGGGCTTGCAACGCTGTGCGTTGGTGGCGGGCAGGGAATGGCCGTGGTTTTCGAGCGCCTGAGCTGACCGCGAGGGGTTGGCTGACCGCGAGGGGTTGGATCTCGCCTCTTTGAGCCTTCGCTTACAGTCGAGACCTCGCCCCTCACGGACACAAAAATGCCCCCGAAGAGTCTTCGGGGGCATTTCGCGTTGGCTTACTTTGCAGGTTGGGCCCGCAGCAGTTAGTCGTCGCCTCGCAGGATGGCCAGGAGGCGGATGATTTCGACGTAGAGCCAAACCAGCGTGACCGTGAGGCCGAAGGCTGCAACCCAGGAGTAACGCTCCGGGGCGCCGGCGCGGACGCCTTCTTCGATGCTGGT
Source organism: Paenarthrobacter sp. YAF11_1 (assembly GCF_052113445.1). Classification (NCBI taxonomy): domain Bacteria; kingdom Bacillati; phylum Actinomycetota; class Actinomycetes; order Micrococcales; family Micrococcaceae; genus Paenarthrobacter; species Paenarthrobacter sp. YAF11_1. The sequence continues at coordinate 187,129 of NZ_JBFRDF010000003.1, read as the reverse complement.
GAAGTCCATGATCAGCGAGAAAGCTGCCAGGCCGATGGCCAGGATGCCGATGAAGACACCCAGCGGGATGCCTGCGATTTCCATGCTGGTCCGGAGGCCGAACGGCTCCTGGACAGCGCCGGTCCACATCATGACCATGTTGATCAGCGCGAAGACCGCGTAACCAATAGTGGCGATCATGAAGAAACGCACCATCTTGGGGGTGGCGCGGACCTTGCCGCTCTTGAAGAGCACCAGGGTGACGCCGAAGACTGCCAGCGTACCGATGACAGCCTGGAGGCCGACGCCGGGGTACATGCCGTCGAGGATGCGGGTGAGGCCGCCCAGGAACAGGCCTTCCAGACCGGCGTAAGCAAGGATCAGTGCCGGTGAAGGCTGCTTCTTGAAGGTGTTGACCAGTGCCAGGACGAAGCCGCCCAGTGCGCCAACGATCATGAGCATGGTGGAGAGGGCGGGAGCTACGAAGAGCGTCACACCGGCACCGATCACCAGGACCACGAGGCAGGCGACAGTCTTCATGATGACGTCGTCATAGGTCATGCGGCCGGTGTCGGCGGGGCCGGCAGCCGGCTGGTTGTACATCTGCTGCAGCTGTTCATTGGTCATGTTCTGCTGCTGGGCAGACCACGCGGCCTGGCCATCCATCACCTGGGCAGGCGCCCGACCGGGTGCCTGGTTAAACTGCTGGCCGTACGGGTTCTGCGGTACAGGCGGGGCCTGCTTTGCTCCACGGAAATTCTTTCCGTTGAAGACTGGGTTTCCGCCAAGTGCCATTGCGGGTGTCCTCCTGAAAAAGGGCTAAGTGATAATTCACGGTACCAATTACCACGCGCGCGTGGCAGGGAAAGTTCCCTTGTTCACCCAGACGAAACGCAACCGTGACACGAAAGCGGCAGAGTGGCAGCGGCGGGGACCCTCCGGAACGTTTAGAAGCACCCTTACTCAACAAAGGTTTACTTAAGTACAGCTACATCATAAGTTGCCTATAGCTTCACAGTTGTTATCCGATCGCGATGTTTGCACCCCCGAACTGGGCATTTATTCAGCCCACTGAGCGGTAACATAGGCCACACATGGGTGACTTAGATCACAATCGAGGCAGCTAGGCAAGAACTGTTCACAAGCCCCATTTACCGTTCGCACCGGCTGCAATGGCGCAGCCGGGACCACCCCCACTGTGGAGGTTTCCATTTTGAGAAGCACACTGCGCGACCCGTCCATCAGACGGTCCAAGGGACTACAGAGAGTTGTGGGGGCGCTGTTCGCAGCCCTCATCGCCACTCTGTTGATCGCCGCCCCCTCGGCACAGGCAACCACCCCATCGCCTTCGCCGTCACCGACGACATTCCAAAACAACATCAGCGGGTTCCTCCGCGATGATGCCCGGGCACCCATACCCGGCGTCAAAATCAAAGCCTCAGGCAACGGGTTCGAAGGTGACGCCACCTCCGGAGCCAATGGCGCGTGGACCATCGGTGTCCCCGTCCAAGGTACTTACACCATCGAGCTGGACACCTCCACCTTGCCGGAGGGCATCGCACTGGCCGAGGGCCAGGACAATCCCCGCGATGTCACGTTCAGCCAGACCTCCAACCTGTCGGTGATCTTCGCCTTCGGTGAGGGCATCGTGGTCCAACAGCAGGACTTTGGCCAGAACCTCCTCAACCGCCTGGTAGCGGGCCTGAGCTTTGGCCTCCTTCTTGCCCTTGCCTCCGTGGGCCTGTCCCTGATCTTCGGAACCACGGGCCTGACCAACTTCGCCCACGGCGAGATGGTGACGTTGGGCGCCGTCCTCGTCTTCATGTTCAACGGATTCGGACTCCCCTTCTGGCTGGCGATCCTGCTGGCATTGATAGGTGGCGGGCTCTTCGGCTACGTCCAGGACGCCGGACTCTGGCGTCCACTGCGGAAGCGCGGCTCCGGCCTCGTTCCCATGATGATCGTCAGCATTGGCCTGGCCTTGGCCATCCGCTACGTCATCCAGTTCTTCTTCGGTGGAGCAACCCAGCAGCTGCCCGGCGCGCAAAGCGCGGAAATCCAGATAGGGCCTGTATCCATCTCCCCGAACAACCTGTGGTCGCTGGTCATCAGCGCCGTGGTCATCGCCTTGATCGGCATCGTCCTGCTGAAGACCCGTTTGGGCAAGGCAACCCGCGCTGTAGCGGACAACCCGGCACTGGCAGCTGCCTCCGGCATCGACGTCGACTCAGTCATCCGCATCGTCTGGATCGTTGGCGGCGTCCTCGCCTCCCTCGGTGGCATCCTGTGGGCGTACTACCGTCCGGGCGTCACCTTCGACATGGGCTCGCAGATCCTGCTTCTCATCTTCGCCGGCGTGACACTCGGTGGTTTGGGAACCGTCTTCGGCGCCTTGATCGGCTCGATCGTCGTCGGCATCTTCGTGGAACTGACTACTGTGTTCGGCCTTCCCGCCGACCTCAAGTACGTCGGTGCACTGTTCATCATGATTGTTGTTCTTCTGTTCCGACCGCAGGGTATCCTCGGCCGGCGTGAGCGTGTGGGTTAGGAGCGGGCCATGGACTTCGGATTCATTTTCTCCAGCGCCCTTGGCGAATTATTCAGTCCGACGACGGCGGCGTACGCACTTGCCGCTTTGGGCCTTGCGGTTCACTTCGGCTACTCAGGCCTGCTGAACTTCGGCCAGGCCGGCTTTATGGCGGTTGGTGCCTACGGTTTCGCCATCTCTACCCTGAGCTTCGACGCTCCGTTCTTCCTTGCACTGATCATTTCCATTCTCTGCTCGGTGGTTTTCGCCTTCATCCTCGGTATTCCCACCCTCCGGCTACGCGCCGACTACCTGGCTATTGTCACCATCGCAGCGGCGGAAATTGTCCGCTACGTAGTCACCACCAACCAGCTCACCAGCGTCACGGGCTCGGCCAACGGTTTGGCAGCATTCGAGAACACGTTCTACGCCATGAATCCCTTCCCCGAGGGGTCCTACATGGGCATGAACAACCGAGACTTCTTCATCCGCGTAGCCGGCTGGGGACTCGTGATCGTGTGCTGCGTGCTGGTGTGGCTCCTCATGCGCAGCCCGTGGGGCCGTGTCCTGAAGGGCATCCGCGAAGACGAGAATGCTGTCCGCTCGCTCGGTAAGAACGTCTACGCCTACAAGATGCAGGCGCTGATCATCGGTGGTGTGCTGGGCGCTTTGGCGGGCATGATCTTCACGCTCCCCCGCGGCGCTGTCCAGCCGTCCAACTACGGCACGGAACTGACGTTCTTCCTGTGGACCTGCCTCCTCCTCGGTGGCATGGCCACTGTCCTGGGGCCGGTCATCGGAGCCATGATCTTCTGGGTTGTCCTGTCCCTGACCCAGAGCCTGCTCTACGGCCTTATCGAATCAGGGGCAGTCACCTGGCTGACCACCGTCCAGGCCGGCCAGTTGCGCTACATCCTGGTGGGTGTCGCGCTGATGCTCCTGATGATCTTCCGCCCGCAAGGCGTCTTCGGCAATAAGAAGGAGCTTGCTTTCGCATGAGTGAGACCAACGAACGCAATACCGAAAATATCGACTACATGACCGATTCGCGGCCCATCGCCGTCGGGGAAAACACCCCCGGCTGCAAGAAGCGCGATCCCATTGTGGTGGCAGAGGACGTCACCCGGTCCTTTGGCGGCATCAACGCAGTGGACGTCGAGTACCTCGAGATTCCGCGCCACAAGATTACCGCTTTGATCGGTCCCAATGGCGCCGGCAAGACCACCCTGTTCAACCTGCTCACGGGCTTTGACACTCCCAATACGGGCAAGTGGCAGTTCGAGGGCAACAGCCTGGCAGGCGTTTCCTCCTACAAGGTGGCACGCATGGGCATGGTGCGCACGTTCCAGCTGACCAAGGTGATGGGCAAGCTGACCGTCATGGAGAACATGCGGCTCGGCGCAGCGGACCAGCCCGGCGAACGACTCTCCAAGGCCCTGTTCAAGGGCATGTGGGGAGGCCGCGAGAAGGAAATCACGGCCCAGGCCAACGTGCTGTTGGAGAAGTTCAAGCTGGATTCCAAGAAGGACGACTACGCTGCGTCCCTCTCGGGTGGCCAGCGGAAGCTGCTGGAAATGGCACGTTCCCTGATGGTGCGGCCCAAGCTGGTGATGCTCGATGAGCCCATGGCCGGCGTGAACCCGGCGCTGACGCAGTCACTGCTGGACCACATCAAGAACCTGAAGGCTGAAGGCATGACCGTGCTCTTCGTAGAACACGACATGAACATGGTCCGGCATATCGCGGACTGGGTTGTGGTCATGGCCGAAGGCAAGGTGGTGGCTGAAGGACCTCCGGGCGAAGTCATGAAGAACCCTGCCGTCATCGACGCCTACCTTGGCGCCCACCACGACGTCGACCTCGGAGACGCAGAGGGTATTAAGGTGCTTGAGGCAGAGCTCGAGGCCGACGAAGAGTCGGTGGTGGGTACTGAGGACGCCGGCATCCTGTCCGACATCGTTGAAACCAAGAAGGAGGATGGGAAATGAGCAGCCCCGCCGCAATGCCCGCCTCAGCAGATGCTCCGGCAGGCGATTCCGTCGTCAAAGTCACCAACCTCGTAGCCGGGTACATTCCCGGCGTCAACATCCTTAACGGCTGCAGCATCGAGGCCCGCAAGGGTGAGTTGATCGGCATCATCGGCCCCAACGGCGCCGGCAAGTCCACCTTGCTGAAGGCCATGTTCGGCCTGGTGAAGGTCCACTCCGGCACCGTGGTGGTCCGGGGCCAGGATCTCACGGGCTTGAAAGCCAACAAGCTGGTCACCCAGGGCGTCGGCTTCGTCCCGCAGACCAACAACGTGTTCGCTGCACTGACCATCGAAGAGAACCTCCAGATGGGCATGTTCCAGCGTCCCAAGGCCTTCGCTGAGCGCTTTGACTTTGTGACCAGCCTTTTCCCGGAACTGGCAAAGCGTCGCGCCCAGCGGGCGGGGTCACTCTCCGGCGGTGAACGCCAGATGGTGGCCATGGGCCGGGCGCTCATGATGGACCCGGCCGTCCTGCTACTCGACGAGCCGTCGGCAGGCCTCTCCCCCGTCAAACAGGACGAAACCTTCCTCAGGGTCCATGAGATCAATCGTGCTGGTGTCTCGGTCATCATGGTGGAACAGAACGCCCGCCGCTGCCTGCAGATCTGCGACCGCGGCTACGTGCTGGACCAGGGCAAGGACGCGTACACGGGTACCGGCCGTGAGCTCATGAAGGACCCCAAGGTCATTCAGCTCTATCTGGGCACCCTGGCGGACGAGGTCTAAGCACCGCATCCACACACCACGGAAGGCCCCGGGACAACACCCGGGGTCTTCCGCTGTTTAAGACATACTCCTACCAAGTGCTCGGGACCTTGGATAGACCGGTTGGACACTTCAGCCAATGCGGAATGACACCCAATGGCATGCTGGACTGATGACGGCAACCATCACGGAACTGCAGCAAAACCTCCTCTCGTCATGGCTTGGTAGCTTCACCGTGGTTCGTGACCACTCATGGCCCCTCCAGGACACCACCGTTCTTCAGGTCGCTGCCCCGGATGGCCAGGAGTACATCGTCAAAGCCAGCACCACGAGCCACCACATCCGGCGGGAAATTGCAGCCTACTCGCGGGGCCTGCCAGGGCTGCACGGCAGGGTACCCACCCTGAGGCACGCGGCGCCTGAGGCAGGCCTCCTGGTCACCGGGTACTTGCCCGGGACCCTGGTGGCCGGAACCTCTTCCGAGTCCGATCCCAGGACGTACCGCGACGCAGGCGTGCTGCTCTCCAGGATGCACCTGCCGGCGGGATCCTCACGCAGCTACGCAAGGGCACTGGCTGCAAGGACGGGCTCCCTCATTCAACGCGCCCACGGCCTCCTGCCCGCGGAGACGCAGAGAAGGCTGCAAGATACCCTTGATGCGCTGGAGCCGGGACCTGCCGCGCTCGTGACAACCCATGGCGATTACCAGCCCAGGAATTGGCTGGACGACGACGGACTGATCAAGGTGATCGATTTTGGCCGTGCTGAGCTTCGCCCCTGGGTTCATGACCTGGTCCGGCTCAGCCACCAGCAGCTGCTCGCTCAGCCAAAGCTTGCCGCTGCCTTCCATGAGGGTTTGGGCAAGGTTGTCACCACTGAGCAGGAGCACCACCTGTGGACGCTGGAGAACCTCAACCAGTCAGTGGGCACAGTGGTGTGGGCACACCACGTGGGTGACGCAGTCTTTGAGCGTCAGGGCGTGGAAATGGTGACCCGGGTCCTTGAAGGGTTCCTCCCCTTCGGCGGGTAACGATCGCGGCGGATAGCGATCGCAGCCCAGCAGAGAACAGGCCAAGCACAGAACAGGCCCCCTTCCAGATGAGGAAGGGGGCCTGTTACCGACTGCGGTTCAGATCAGCTGCGGCTTAGAGCTTGCCAAACTCTTCACGGACCGGCTTGTAGGTGTTGTCATCCTGGTATTCGTAGATGCCGATGTATGCCTCGGTGGGGTCACCAGCGTCGGAGAACGTGACCGGACCGGACTGGCCGTCGTAGTCGATGTCCTTGCCTTCGCGGAGCAACGTGACACAGGCTGCGAAGGTGGTGCATTTCTCGCCGCCTTCAGAGACTTCCTTCAGCTTGGCTGCGATTTCCGTGCCCTTGGTGCTCTTGGCGGCCTCGGAGGCCAGTGAGATCAGGTTCACGGCGTCGTAGGACTCGCCTGCGTAGCTGTAATCCTTCAGGGCGGGATCGATGGCGAGGAGCTTCTTCTTGAAGTCGTCCTTGGCGAACGTACCGGGAATGGTTCCCTGTGCGCCCTTCATGGTGCCGGCCTGGAAGTCCTTGCTGTAATCGGAGGTGTTGCCGTCAACCATGAACAGCTGCGTGGGCTTGATGCCCTTGCCGGTGATCAGGGGGACGATGCTCTTGGCTTGGTCGAAGGTGATCAGTGCGATCGCATCCGGCTTGGCTGCGAGGACCTTGTCCACCTGGCTGCTGAACTGGGAGTCGCCCTCGTTGAAGAGTTCCTCAGCAACAACCTTGCCGCCGGCTGCCTCGAAGGCTTCCTTGACGTTCTTCTGGAGACCGGTTCCGTAAGCGTCGTTCAGAACGATCATGCCAACGGTCTGTGCTCCACAGGTAGCCATGTAGTTGCCAAGGACCTTGCCCTGCAGGACGTCGGACGGTGCAGTTCGCCAGTAGAGGCCCTTGTCGTCCCACGTGGTGAAGTCAGGCGAGGTGTTGGCGGGCGAGAAGTGGATGACACCGGCGCCCGTGATCTGGTTGATGACCGTCTTGGAAACGCCGGAGGATGCAGCACCGATGACGGCGCTCACGCCCTGGCCCAGGAGGGCGGTGGTGGACTGGGTGGCGATGTCCGTCTTGGTATCACCGGAGTCGCGGTGGACAACGGAGACAGGCGCGCCGAGCACGCCACCGGCGTCGTTGACTTCCTTGATGCCGAGGTTGACGCCGGCAATTTCGGGCGGGCCAAGGAACGCCAGCGACCCCGTCGTCGGCAGGAGCGATCCAAGTTTCAGTGGGGCGTCAGTGGTGGTGGTCGAGGGAGGTACTGGTCCCGTGTTGGTGGCAGCCTGGCTGTTGCCGGCTCCCGCCCCGCCGCTGGGAGCCGGGCAGGAAATGCCTGCGGCCGCGGCGGAGGAAGACCCGGTCTGGGTAGGGGTCGAAGACCCACCACAAGCCGTGGCCAAGAGAGCGACCCCAATGCCAAGCGCTGTTAGCTTGGCGGCTCGGGGCGCCGCTGGGGAAAGATCAAACATGCGTTGTCTCCTCGATCGAAAGGTGCGAACTGCCTTTGATGCGATTACTCAGGTGTTCCTGATTAAGACTCAAACTAATGCAATTGGGCGGCGAACATAAGTGATTCAGGTCACATCCCTATAACACTCGTTGCCTGTGGGGAATCTACGAGCCGGCTGGGAATTTCCGCGGAGGATCCTCTTGGGCACAGCGGAAGCGATTCCAGCGGGGCAGGCAACCACCAGACAGGCCACCAAGGCCCTTTCGGCGCGCCGAACCCGAGGCACCGGCAAAGCCCCCGAATCCCCTTGGTTCGCAAGGGATTCGGAGGCTTTTTCGTGTGTGCCCCAGGTGGGACTCGAACCCACAACACGCGGATTTTAAGTCCGCTGCCTCTGCCAATTGGGCTACTGGGGCGCCCGCACCATGGTATCCCAGCTATAGCTCATTGAATGGCCCGGCGTAGCGGAAGGTGCCGCGGACGTCGTCGGGCCATCCGGGAAGCGTCAACAACTGGAAGTGATCGCCCCACATCGCCTCCGGTGGTTGCACACCCACAGAGGTTGCCGGCACGTAACCGAAGCGCGGGTAGTACAGGGGGCTGCCGAGCAGGGCAATGCCGGGCTCCCCTGCGGCTGTGGCACGGGCCGCGGTCTCGCGCATCAAGGCTGAACCGACCCCGCGCTTCTGAAAATGGGGAAGCACGCCGATGGGGCCAAGGGCTATGAGTTCCAGGTCACCGATCCAACCCCGGGTGCTGATGGCATGACCCACAATCTCCCCACCCATTTCGGCGACGATACTGAACTCCGGAAGATACTCAGGGCACCCAAAAAGCTTGCGCAACAGGCCTACTTCAATCGGCACGCCTTCCACGGGCTCACCGGTTACCGGCGAGATGGAGAAGGCCTGGGCCGTCAGGTCCAGGATCTCGGCGCGGTCCTCGGGACGCTCACTTCTGAGCACCAGACCTTTACCCAAAAGCCGGAGCACATCCATGGCCCGGCCCGCGTCGGCGGAAGGCACCAGGAGGTGGTCGTGATGGAAGCCCGCCAGGACGTTGCAGCTGATTCCCGCGTGGGTCAGCGCGGCGCTCACGGCAGCTGTGAGACCCACCGCTTCGAGCGCCGAGTGGACCTGGAGCGTGATCCACGTGGCCACGAAGTCATAGCTGAGACCCAGCGAGTCAGCCTCGTCCCGGCGGAGGACTACCGTAAGGCCCTCCGCCTCGCGGACAGCCGCCTCGATCCCGCCCTCCAGCGGTTTGCCGTGCGGCCATAGGGCGTAGACGTAGTCGCCATCGCGGGCTACGGGGTGGAGGGATTCCAGGAGTGTCTTCAGATCGGTTTCGCCGGACATGGCAATAGTTTAGGGGCCCAGCAACCCGGCACCGAGGTGAGCACACCTGCTTAAACGTCGACGGCGGCCACTCCCCTCACAGGGAGCGACCGCCGTCGTGCGTGGACTACTTGGCGTCAGCAGTTACCGGGGTCTTGACTTCCTCGGCAACCGGCTTGGCTTCCACCGGAGCAGGTGCCGGAGCAGCTGCGGGCTTGGGAGCCGGCGTCGCAGCGGAAACGAACGCGCCGCGCGGGTTGTCGAGGTCGATCAGCTGAGTGGTGTCGCGGCCGGCGAAGAAGGCCAGGATCCAGCCGAAGACCACGCGGAACTTGCGCTCCACCGTGGGCATGGCCATGCCGTGGTAACCACGGTGTGCCAGCCAGGCGAGGCCGCCCTTGAGGCCGATGCGGCCGAGCAGGTTGATGTTGGCAACACCCTTCCACTCGCCGAAGCCGGCCACAGCACCAAGGTTCTTGTGCTTGTAGTCGTGCAGCGGCTTGTCCCAGCGGGAAGCCCACAGGTTCTTGGCAAGCTTCTTGGCCTGGCGAAGGGCGTGCTGGGCGTTGGGGACGCAGGTGCCGTCCGGCAGGCCCTTGCCCGTGAGGTCCGGAACAGCGGCGATGTCGCCGGCAGCCCAGGCGTTCTCCACGATGCCTTCGTCGCCTGCGATGCGCAGGTCCGGGAGGACGCGGACACGGCCACGGGGTTCCAGCGGGAAGTCGGTGGAGCGGATCATCGGGTTGGCCTGCACGCCGGCAGCCCATACCAGGGTGTCTGCTTCAACTTCCTGGGCCGGGGTCTTGTCCGGGAGGTTGATCAGCTTGAGGTTGCCTTCGGCGCTGTCAAGGGAAGTGTTGAGGAGTACTTCGATGCCACGGCTGCGGAGGTGCTCCACAACCCACTCGGCCTGCGAGGCAGTGACCTCGGGCATGATGCGGCCCATGGCTTCGACCAGGATGAAGCGGACTTCTTCCTGGCGGATGCGCGGGTTGTTGCGGACCGCGGCGCGGGCGAGGTCTTCCATTTCGGTGAGGCACTCGATGCCGGCGAAGCCGCCACCGACCACTACGAAGGTCAGTGCCTTGGCGCGCTCTGCGGGGTCGGTCATGGTGGAAGCAGCTTCAATGCGCTCCAGCACCTTGTTGCGCAGTGCAACGGCTTCCTCGATGGTCTTCAGGCCAATGCCCTTGTCCGCGAGGCCCTTGATGGGGAAGGTACGGGTAATGGCGCCTGCTGCGATGACGACATCGAAGTACGGGATTTCGAAGTTGTCGCCGCCGTCGGACGGGGCGATGACCGCGGTCCGGTTGGCGTGGTCAATGCTGGTGACGCGGCCCTGGATGAGCTCAGTCTGCTTCAGGTGCTGACGGTGGGAGACGACGGCGTGGCGTGCCTCAATGTTGCCACCGGCTACTTCCGGGAGGAAGGGCTGGTAGGTCATGTACGGCAGTGGATCAACGACGGTGACGATGCCGCCGGCGTTCGCGATCTTCTTCTGCAGTTTGAGGGCTACGTACAGGCCGACGTAGCCGCCGCCGACGACGAGAACCCGGGGACGGTCAATGAGCTCTGGGGTGGTTGCCATGAGTCCAGAGTACAGTACTTTGTGAAAATCTTCACTAACTACGTCCGGGCGGGCGGATCCACTTTCAGAAGCGCGCCGGTTTCGGCCTCCTCGGCCACCACAGGCGCGTTTTTGGAGACCCTCCTCAACTGGATCGCGGCGCCCGTCACCAGGGCAAGGAACAAGGCTCCAAACCCAAGCACGACGGCGGCCGGCAGGGCGTCGTCGACGGTCGCCGGCGTCTTCGCTGCCGGGACAGTCGGATCGGCGAGCGTGGGTGCTGCGCTGGTGGGGCTCGCCACGGGAGCCTGCGACGGCTCGCTGAAATCTCCCCGGCGGTGGACGCGGATCCAGTCAGCGATGGAACCCAGCGGGTTGCTGCTGGTGGCAGCCACATCGTCCTTAAGGGCAGCCTCGGCGTTAAGGATGCCGTAGCCGTAGAGGGGATCCTTGCCCGGAGCTCCCGCGTCCTTGGCCGTGCTCACTATTCTGTTGATGACCTGGTTGGCACTCATCTCCGGCCATTTGGAACGGATGAGGGCGGCCACACCGGAAACGATGGGGGCAGCACCGGACGTTCCCGCCCATTCGGCGTATCCGCCGCCGGGGATGCCGCCTACCAGCTTCTCGGCCGGCGCGGCGACGCCGATGCTGATGCCCTGTGACGAGGAATCGACGCTGGCGCGCCCCTCACCGTCGAGTCCGGCGACGGTCAGGACACCGGGAATGGTCGCCGGGGCTCCGACCTGCACGTTGCCGCCCACGCGGTTACCGGCGGCGGCGACGATCACCACGTCCTTCTGCTCTGCATAAAGGAACGCCGCGTCCCAGCTCTGCGGCCAGTCCGGCGAGGTACTGCCCAAGGAGATGTTGATGACCTTGGCGCCATTGTCCACGGCCCAGCGCACGGCGTCCGGAATCTGCTCCTGATCCGTTTTGCCGCCCGGGTTGGGTGATCCGAGCCAGGTGGAGACTGCCAGGATTTGCGCTTCGGGAGCTACACCGGTGATCCCGTCCGGGCCCCCGGCGGGAGGGACCGTGGGTGGCCCCGGAGGGGTCGCTGACGCTGTTGGTGAAGGCGAGGCCGTGGGGGTGGTGTGGCCGCGCCCGGCGAGCATCGTGGCAACCAGGGTCCCGTGTTCGGTCTTGGCACCAATACTCTTTTGCCCGTTGGGTGCTCCCGCTCCCGACACGTCCGTCCCGCCCACCACTACGCCTTTGAGGTCCGGGTGGTTTCCGTCAATGCCGCTGTCGATGATCGCCACCTTGACGCCGGCACCCTTGGATACCTGCCAGGCGTTGGTGACACCCGAATCCTTGAGCCAGAACTCTTTGTCGCGCCACGCGTCTGCAGTGGCGGCAGGAGCCGTCACCAACGCACCCGCCAGCGCCCCGCCTGCCAAGACTGTGGCAAGGGCAGCGGAGAGGGTACGGCGAAAACGCAACGTCATTCGGCGTCCCGGATGCTGAGGGCAATGCCGTCCAGGATGTCATGCTCGCTGGAGACGGCGGTGGCGATCCTGCCACTGCTGACATTGGCCAGGCGGTCCAGGATCCGGCGCCACACCAAGGCGCCGGCGCCGATAACGTCCACGCGACCCGGATGCATGTACGGAAGCGCTGCGCGCTCGTCCCGTGTCATTTCCAGCAGGTTGGTGCATGCGTCGGTGATGGTTTCGAGATCCAGTGACGCACCGTGGATCCGGTTCGGCTGGTATTCACTCAGTCCCAGCGCGTGCGCGGTGATGGTGGTGATGGAACCCGCAACGCCCACCACGGCCGTGGCGCGGTCCAGCGGGACCGTCTGCGCGGCAAGATCAAGTGCGGCGTCGACGTCGGCCTCTGCTGCCGCGATTTGCGCAGCGGTTGGCGGATCGCTGCGAAGGTGACGTTCGGTGAGCCGCACGCAGCCGATGTCCACGGAGCGTGCTGCGATGACGCCAGTGGAGTCGCCCAGGACGAACTCAGTGCTGCCGCCACCGAGGTCCACCACCAGGATGGGGTCCTCCCCCATGGCCGGCAGGACGCTGCTGGCCCCGGCGAAGGACAGCGCGGCTTCCTCGTCCCCGGAAATGACCTCAGGCTCAACACCCAGGAGATCCCGGATGCCGTCCACGAAAACCTGCCGGTTGCGGGCGTCACGGGTGGCGGACGTCGCCGCGAAACGGACTCGCCCGGCGCCGTGCACCTTGATGAGTTCGGCGTAGTCGCGTGTTGCTGCGAACGTGCGTTCCAAAGCCTCAGGTGCAAGCTCGCCGGTGGCATCGACACCTTGGCCGAGCCGAACCACGCGCATTTCACGCACGACGTCGGCCAGCGGGCCCGGTGCGCCGTGTGCTGAAACATCGGCGATGAGGAGGCGGATGGAGTTGGTTCCGCAGTCGATCGCTGCAACGCGGCTCATGCAGTGCCTTCCTCATGGACCGGGGTATCCGTCTTCGGTTTGCGAACCGGCGCCGGGCGGCCCACCATCTCCGGCAGCCCCTGCGGCCCGTGCCGGCTCAGGTCCCGGGAGGGTGCCTCACCGGAAGTGTCCCACGCGCCATCGCAGTAGCAACGGTCCTTGGTCCACCACTCCGTGATGGCGTCCAGGGCTTCGTCTCCCAACGGGTTGACCCCCGGCCCTGCAGCCAGGGAATGCCCTACCAGTACATGGAGGCACTTCACCCGTGTTGGCATACCGCCGGCGGAGATGCCGTCGATTTCAGGGACAGCCCCGGTTCCGGAACGGCCGGCGATGTCATTGCGGGCCTGGAGGTAGGCCTCGTGGGCGCTGTGGTAGGCGCCCGCCAGGTCCGGCTCGGCCGTGAGGCGGTGATTCATCTCGTTCATGAGCCCGCCCGCTTCCAACCGCGACACCGCCGAGGTGATGACGGGGTGGGTCAGGTAGAACGTGGTGGGAAACGGTGTTCCGTTGCTGAGCCGCGGTGCAGTAGCCGCCACCAGCGGATTGCCGCAGACACACCGTGCAGGGATCTCAACGACATCCCGAACCGGCCGGCCGAGCTGGCGGCTGAGGACCTCAAGATCATGTGCTGATGGCTGGCGGGATTCCTGCGGCACGGCTGCCGTGTTCTCTTCCACTTCGCTGCCACCCTTCCTGCCCTTGTTGCCGTGTCCACTGCGGACACGACGGCGGTGGGCACCGCGTCTAGTCAGTTGCCGATCGTCTGATTGACTCCCAAAGAGCATCCACCCAGGGCAGATTCTCCGGGTTTGCAGACGATCCGGAGCCGGTGCGGCCACCCGGCGTGCCGGCGGCTTCTTCTCCCCCAAACACCCAGTAACCCGTTTCACCCGGCATAACCATGTTAATGCGGTCGCGGGCCTGTTGTTTCACGTAGTTGGGGTCCTGCCACCGGGAAAGCTGCTTGTTGAGCTCGGTCTGCTCTGCTTTCCGTCCTGCAATTTCGGCCTCCAAGGCCGAAATTTCGGCGCGCTTCTCCAGGAAAATCTTCACGGTGGGGGCCAGCATAATGGTGATCGCAATCATGACCACTGCCAGCGCCAGCATCCTGCCGGAGAACGCTTTGGCCGGTACTGGATCCACATCATGTTCAGCTGTGGCCTTGGCGCCCGGCTTGCCGGAAGTCTTGTCCACGGGCTTCGATGGGCCCACGGTTGGCTTCTTGCCGGTGGTCTTGCCAGTTGCCGCGCTGCCGGTGGTTTTGCCCGCCGTGGGAGTCTTCAGACCAGCGGCTTCCCTGCCGGCGGCGGGTGCTTTGGTGCCGCCTGCCGACGTCGAGGTTTTGGCGGTAATCCGTGGGCCGCCAAACTCGGCTTTGATGACATCGCCGCTACCGGAAGCTGAACCAGTCGTCCCTGCACCCGCGGTGCCTTTGGCAGCAGTCCGCGGACTGGCGCCGGTAGCCCTGGTTTCGCCGGCGGGGCGGCCCGCACCGGAGGAACGGCCTGCACTGGAGGGGCCCAGTGCGTCCGCCCTGGGGACCTTTGGACGACGGGTGGCCATGACACTCCTGTAATGCCCGGTGCTTGCCTGGCGGGTTGCTGCGCTTGCTGTTGTTGACCTGGCCCGCGTTAAACAGAACCGGTGGCCATGGTCTTTCCACCATAGCCACCGGTTACGTGTTTTCGCTGAAGGCTAGCCCTTGAAACGCGGGAACGCGCTGCGGCCGGCGTAGCGTGCGGCGTCGTCGAGTTCTTCTTCGATGCGCAGCAGCTGGTTGTACTTGGCAACGCGCTCGGAGCGGGCCGGGGCACCGGTCTTGATCTGGCCCGCGTTGGTGGCAACGGCGATGTCAGCAATAGTGGTGTCCTCGGTTTCGCCGGAGCGGTGCGAGGTGATGGTGGTGTAACCGGAGCGCTGGGCCAGGGAAACGGCGTCCAGCGTCTCGGTCAGGGAACCGATCTGGTTGACCTTGACCAGCAGGGAGTTGGCCGTGGCCGTCTCGATGCCCTGCTGCAGGCGGACCGGGTTGGTGACGAAGAGGTCGTCGCCCACCAGCTGGACCTTGTCACCGATGGTGTCGGTGAGGGTCTTCCAGCCTTCCCAGTCGTTCTCGTCCAGCGGGTCTTCAATGGAAACCAGCGGGTAGTCGGCAACGAGCTCAGCGTAGTAGGCGCTCATCTCGGTGGCGGAAAGCGCCTTGCCCTCGAACTGGTAAGCACCGTCCTTGTAGAACTCGGAAGAGGCAACGTCCAGTGCCAGGGCGATGTCCGTACCCGGGGTGTAGCCGGCGTTCTTGATGGCTTCCTGGATCAGGTCCAGTGCAGCGCGGTTGGACGGCAGGTTGGGGGCGAAGCCACCTTCGTCGCCGAGGCCAGTGGAGAGGCCCTTTTCCTGGAGGACAGCCTTGAGGTTGTGGTAGACCTCAACGCCCCAGCGCAGGCCCTCGGAGAAGGTCTCGGCACCAATCGGGGCGATCATGAATTCCTGGATGTCCACATCGGAGTCGGCGTGGGAGCCACCGTTGAGGATGTTCATCAGGGGAACGGGCAGTACGTGGGCGTTCGGGCCACCCAGGTACTTGTAGAGCGGCAGGTCAGCGGAAGCTGCGGCAGCGTTGGCAACGGCCAGGGAAACACCCAGGATGGCGTTGGCGCCGAGCTTGCCCTTGTTGGGCGTACCGTCGAGGTCGATCATGGCCTGGTCGATGCTGCGCTGGTCAGTGGCGTCGAAACCAATCAGGGCCGGGGAGATCTCGTCGATGACGGCGTCAACGGCCTTCTGGACACCCTTGCCGAGGTAACGGCCTTTGTCGCCGTCGCGAAGCTCAACGGCCTCGTGCTCGCCGGTGGAAGCACCGGAGGGAACTGCTGCACGGCCGATCTGGCCGTCGGAGAGCAGGACCTCAACTTCTACGGTCGGGTTTCCGCGGGAATCAAGGATCTCGCGTGCGTGGATGGCATCGATAAGCGCCATGGATGTGCTCCTTATGGGCAAATTACAGGAATGAGGAGGGAAATTCTCAACGTCCTCGTCGCTACTAGCGTAGTCGAGAGTGGCTTAGGTTACGGAACAACTTCCAAAGACTCACGTCATGAAGGCTGGGCCCGGCTGTTCTGAAACGATCGAACTGCGGAACGGAGGGCCCGTTCGGCGTCGAGTCCTTGCTCCCGGGCACCGGCCACGACGGCGAGCAGCAGCTCACCGAGCGCCTCTTCCGAGGCCGGGATAACGGGAAGTCCGACGGCGGCCGGCGCACCTTGTTGATCGACCAACCGTGCATCACCATCAAGCCCTGAAACGTCCAACCCTGCGCGGGCTGCCCTGTCCAGGGACTTCTGTGCTGCTGCCAAGGCAGGAAGGTGCGGCGGGATGCCCTCAAAGGGATCCTTCCGTTCCGGCTTCTCGGCACGTTTGGCGGCATCCCACTTGACGATGATTTCCTCGACGCTGGCCGGAAAACTCTTCCGGAGGGAACCGTCCGCCTTGAAGACGTGCTGGTTTCGCCGGACCATTTTGGCGTTGATGCCCCGGGCTACGTCAGCAAAATCAAAGCTGCCGCGCTCCTCGGCGAGCCGGGCGTGAAGCACTACTTGAAGCAATACATCACCCAGCTCGCCGAGGAGCTCGCTGTCTCTTTCCGGGGAGTCGCCTGCTTCGATCGAATCCACCACTTCGTAGGCTTCCTCGATCAGGTATTCCACCAGCGATTCGTGCGTCAGCCCACCCATCCAGGGGCAGTGCTCACGCAGGGCTGCGATCGTCCGGATGAGCTTTTCGAGCTCTTTGGAGTCCTTAGTCGAGGTTGGCGTAGGCATCGTTGATGTACTCAACCAAGGCTTCGCGCTCGTCCAGCGGCAGGAAGGCTGCCTCGGCGGCGTTGAGCGTCAGTTCGAGGAGGTCATCGAGGTCGTAGTCGAAGGTTTCCACCAGCAGCTCGAACTCATCCGTCAGGGTGACGCCACTCATGAGGCGGTTGTCCGTGTTGATGGTGACGTTGAAGCCGAGCTGGAAGAGCATGTCCACCGGGTGGCTTTCGATCCCATCGCCAAGGCCGGAAATGGCACCGGTCTGAAGGTTGGAGGAAGGGCAGATTTCCAGGGCGATGCCGCGGTCGCGGACCCAGGCCGCCACGCTGCCGATGGTCACCATGCCAATGGTGTCCTCGCCGTCGTCGTCGGAATTGTCCTCGAACTCCACCGAGATGTCCTCGGCGATCCGGACGCCGTGACCAAGGCGCAGGGCGCGGCCATCGACCAGGGCTGACTGGATGCTTTCCAGGCCCGCTGCTTCACCGGCGTGGACGGTGGCCGGGAAGTTGTTTTCGGCAAGGTACGTGAAGGCGTCCTTGAAACGGGACGGGAGGAAGCCGTCTTCCGCGCCGGCAATGTCAAAGCCCACAGCGCCGTTGGCACGGTGGCGGACAGCGAGCTCTGCGATCTCCTGGCCACGATCGGCGTGGCGCATGGCGGTGATGAGCTGGCCCACCTGGATCTGCTGGCCACGCTCGTCGGCAGCGTCGACGCCGGCTTCAAGGCCGGTCTGGACGGCCTCAACAACCTCGTCCAGGGTGAGGCCCTTCTGCAAGTGCTGTTCCGGTGCCCAGCGGACTTCGCCGTACACCACGCCGTCCTCGGCGAGGTCTTCCACGAATTCCTTGGCGACCCTGAAGAGGCCTTCCTTGGTCTGCATGACAGCAATGGTGTGGTCGAACGTTTCGAGGTAGCGGACCAGAGAGCCGGAGTCGGCTGATTCGCGGAACCATTCACCCAGCGCAACGGGGTCGGTGGACGGCAGCGTGTGGCCGACCGCCTCAGCGAGCTCGATGATGGTGGCGGGGCGGAGGCCTCCGTCCAGGTGGTCGTGGAGGGAAACCTTGGGGAGGCTCTTCAGATCGAAGTCGAGGGCAGGGGCGGCGTCAAGTATGGGCTCAGTCACGTACTAAGACTAGTCCCCACAGCCACTCTGGCTGATACTGCTGGTGGCCTAGCTGGCGGGCTTGGAGAGGTCGACGCCGGCGATCGCCTTTTCCGCGGGATCAACTGCTGCCGTTTCGGTGCTGGCAGCAGCTTCCTTGGCGAGGTCCTTCTTTTCCAGGTATTTGTGCCACCAACGGAGGGCGTGATCCACCACAATGCCCAGGACCACGGCGAAGGCAACCGCAATGCCGACTCCCAGGAGCGGGTTGTGATGCACCCACTGGCCCGCGAGGAGGCCGATACCGATGGAGTAACCTACCCACGTGATGCAGGCGAAGGCGTCCAACCAGAAGAATGTACGGTGGCGGAAGCCGGTTTGTCCGGCCACGTAGTTCACGGCCACGCGGCCCCACGGAATGTAGCGGGCCGTGAAGATGAGGACCGCGCCGCGCTTGTCCAGCTCGTACTGCGCCCAGGCGAACATCTTCTGGACCTTGGGCCGTCGCATCCACTTCCATCGGGTGAGGCCGATTTTCCGGCCCAGCATGTAGGCCATGTTGTCGCCTGCCATGGCACCTACCAGTGCGGTGGCTCCCAGGATCCACAGGTTGGGCTCTCCGCTGTGAAGGGACAGCGCCGAGAGGCCAACGATGGCTGTTTCGCTGGGAAGGATGGTGGCAAATCCGTCAATAAAGAAGAAGACCAGCAGGACCGGGTATATCCAGGGCTGCCCGGCTGCATGCTCGAGCATTTGGTTCAAAAACTCCACGCGGCGGTAGCTCCTAGACGAATATGACTTGACGGTGTGACGGAAGTCGCTCTAGTGTCCCACGGCCGGGACGTCGTTCGCTACGTCCCAGCCTTGGGATCACACGCTTAACGCTATAGGTGCTGATAGGGTGCCGTCGTCAACCGCCGGGCTGATCTTCCGGGGCCTGAAGCGTCATACCGTGGGTGGAGTCGGGGCGTCTTCCTCAGGGATGTTCTTGCCGTCCAGCGGCACGGATCCACGGACTTTGCTGATGATCCGATCGATGATGATTCCCAGGATCACGGCAACCACGATCGCGATGACAGCACCCAGGAGATGGTTGTCCTCGAACCAGACACCAAAGAAGTAGCCCAGGATCACCGAATACGTGGCCCACAGGACGGCGGACATGGCTGTAAGGGCCACGAAGCGTCGGTGGTGGAAGTGCGTGGCGCCGGCCGTCAGGTTGACGGCCACCCTGCCAATGGGGATGAAGCGGGCCACCATGATGAGCGAGGCCGACCGGCGTCGAAGTTCCTTGCCTGCCCAGCGGAAGGCGCCCTGCATCCGCTGCGTGCGCATCCACCGCCACCGCTGGATCCCGATGCGGCGGCCGATGATGTAGGCGATGTTGTCCCCCGAGAACGCCCCCAGGGCTGCCATCACGCCGAGCAGCCACACATTGGGCGAGCCGCTGCTCCCGGAGACGGCGCTCAGGCCCACCACCACGGATTCGCTCGGAATCGGTGGGAAGAAGCCATCTATCACGCAGCAGGCCAGCACCAGGAACAACACCCATGGCTGCTCCGCCGCGGCGAGGATGAAATCGTTGATGCCCTGCACGGTTTCCTTACGGTAGCCGGCTCCCCCACAGGCGCCGGATGACTGGTGTTCCGGGCCGTCCTTGGCGAACGGCCCGGAACACTTAAGCCTAGGCGATGCGGTCGATGATGAGCTGATGCGCCGGGCGTGAACCCTCGGGCGCGATCACCACGGCATCCTGGAGCGCTTCCTTGGCCCGCTCGAACTTCTCGGGAGTGTCCGTCAGGAGCGTCATCAGGGGCTCCCCTGCACGGACCAACGCGCCCGGTTTGGCGTGCATGCGGACACCTGCACCGGCCTGGACCTGGTCCTCCTTACGGGCCCGCCCGGCGCCCAGGCGCCAGGCAGCTACACCCACAGAAAGCGCATCAAGTTCCACCAAGACACCGTCCGCGGGAGCGTAGATAACCTCGGATTCCTTTGCCACCGGAAGCGCAGCACGCGGGTCGCCACCCTGTGCTGTGATCATCCGGTTCCAGACGTCCATGGCCCGGCCGTCCTTCAAGGCGGCCGCGGGGTCGGCGTCGTGGATGCCGGCACCGGCCAGCATCTCCTCAGCCAAGCGGACGGTCAGTTCGACGACGTCTTCCGGACCGCCGCCGGCAAGGACCTCCACGGATTCCTCAACTTCGATCGCGTTTCCGGCGGTCAAACCCAACGGCGTGGACATATCGGTGATCAGGGCGACGGTGTGCACTCCGGCATCCTTGCCCAGGGCCACCATGGTCTCGGCCAGCTCGCGGGCACGGGCCTCATCCTTCATGAAGGCGCCGGAACCCACCTTGACGTCCAGCACCAACGAGCCCGTGCCTTCGGCGATCTTCTTGCTCATGATCGAGGATGCAATCAACGGGATCGCCTCCACGGTGCCCGTGACATCACG
The DNA here is from genome assembly GCF_052113445.1 of Paenarthrobacter sp. YAF11_1. Taxonomy (NCBI): domain Bacteria; kingdom Bacillati; phylum Actinomycetota; class Actinomycetes; order Micrococcales; family Micrococcaceae; genus Paenarthrobacter; species Paenarthrobacter sp. YAF11_1. The sequence continues at coordinate 166,721 of NZ_JBFRDF010000003.1, read as the reverse complement.
CAGTGCGTAGAGCTTCTTGTCGGCAGGAGCCAGCCCGGAACCTGCCGCGCAGATGACGGCGCCCACGTCCTGGAGCTGGGACATGATCTCGTCGTTGCTCAAGTTGGCGCGCCACCCGGGGATGGCTTCGAGCTTGTCCAACGTTCCACCCGTGTGGCCCAGGCCGCGGCCTGACAGCTGTGGAACCGCGACGCCGAACACGGCAACGAGCGGCGCCAGAGGGAGCGTGATCTTGTCCCCGACCCCACCGGTGGAGTGTTTGTCGCTGGTAGCCTTCATGCCGCCGTCGGGCCTTGTCAGGGACGAAAAGTCCATCCGCTCGCCCGAGGCGATCATGGCGGAGGTCCACCGCGAAATCTCGGCGCGGTCCATTCCGTTGAGCAGGATGGCCATGTTCAGCGCGGCCATTTGTTCCTCGGCAATGACACCCCGGGTGTAGGCATCGATGGTCCAGTCAATCTGCTCGGGAGTGAGGGTGCCTTTGTCCCGCTTGATGGAAATAATCTGGACGGCGTCGAACGCTTCAGTGGTGGTCACGTGGTTTCCTCCAGGTTTTCGGGACCGAAGGCATCAGGCAGCACCTGGTCCATGGTTTTGATTCCCTGCGGGGTCATGAGCTGCATGCCGGGCGCCCGGAACTCGTAGAGCAACTGGCGGCAACGCCCGCACGGCATGAGGATGTTGCCCTGGCCGTCCACGCAGTAGAACGCGGCGAGCCGGCCACCGCCGGTCATATGGAGCTGGCCAACAAGTGCGCATTCGGCGCAGAGGGTGAGTCCGTAGCTGGCGTTCTCCACATTGCAGCCAGTAACGATCCGGCCGTCCTCGGTGAGGGCCGCAGCCCCCACCGGGAACTTGGAGTACGGCGCGTAGGCATGGCGCATGGCCTGCTGTGCTGCCTCTTCCAGTGCCTGCCAATCGATGTCATTCGCCGGCATCGTCAACCCTTCACGTACGGTATGCCGCTTGCGGCCGGTGGCCGCGACTTACCCACCAAACCGGCGACGGCGAAGATGGTCACCAAGTACGGCAGCATGGCCATGAACTGGCTGGGCACCGGGGTACCGATGATGCCCAGGATGGATTGCAGGTTGTACGCGAAGCCGAACAGGAGCGATGCCAGGAACGCGCCGATCGGGTTCCACCGGCCAAAGATCAACGCTGCCAAGGCGATGAAGCCGCGGCCGCCGGAGATGTCCTTGGTGAAGGAGTCGATGGTCACCAGGGTGAAGACGGCGCCACCGATACCTGCGATGGCACCACCCAGGGTGACGTTCCAGAAGCGGGTGGCGTTGACGTTGATGCCCAGGGTGTCGGCAGCCTGCGGGTGCTCGCCGACGGCGCGGACCCGCAGGCCCCACCGGGTCTTGAACAAGCCGAACCACACCACGGCCACGGCAATGTACATGAGGTAGCCGGCAATGGACTGCTCAAACAGGATGGGCCCGATGATGGGGATGTCCGAGAGCAGCGGGATCGGCAGGATGTCCAGGCGCCCCGGGGTGTTGAACTGCTCCTTGTTGGGGACCATCAGCGTGCCGTAAAGGAAGCCCGTGAGGCCGGAGACCAGCACGTTGAGGACAACGCCCACAATGATCTGGTTGACGAGGTATTTGATGCTGAAGACCGCCAGGACCATGGAGACAGCGGCACCTGCGGCAGCTGCTGCGATCAGGCCAATGTAGGGGCTGCCCGTCATGGTGGCGACCAGCGCAGCGGTGAAGGCACCGCCCAGAAGTTGTCCCTCAATAGCGATGTTGACCACGCCCACGCGCTCACAGAGCACGCCTGACAATGAACCGAACACCAGCGGCACGGCCAGAGTTACCGACCCCGCCACAAGGCCGGCCAGCGAAATGGACGGCTGCCGTGCGCCGGCCACGATCCAAACGAGCAATGCGAACACGAACACCACGGCAAACGCGATGGGCAGCCACTTGGGTGACCGCTCTCCCTGCGTCCAGAGGTAGATGGAATAGGCGGCCATGGCCAGCAGCAGTATGCCGAAGACCACCCCGCCCACCTGCCCCGGAATCATGAGCGCCGGGACGGCAACAGCGTCACCGGCGTCGCTGATTTTCATCTCGGCTGTCTGGTCCGGGCCCAGGAAGCCGAAGAAGACCAAGGCTATGAGGGCAAGGATGCCGAGCGAGAGCGGGACTTTCATGGAAGGCCGGAACGCCGGCAGGGCCGTTGAACCCGACTTCGGAGCGGTGGTTGTCGCGCTCATTTGGCACCTCCGGAGGCGTTGACGAGGGCAGCCTTGGGAGCCGCTTTTGGTGTCTTGTTCTTCTTCTTGGGCTCAAGCCGGAAAATCGACCGGATGAGCGGAGGAGCTGCGATGAAGAGCACGATCAAGGACTGCACCACCAGCACGATGTCGATGGGAGTTCCCGTCTGGATCTGCATCTGAACTGCCCCTGCACGGAAAGCCCCAAACAGCAGGCCGGCGAAGAACGTCCCCCACGGCGTGCTGCGTCCCAGCAAGGCAACCGTGATGGCGTCGAAGCCGATCTGGGCAGCGACCCCGCCCGTCAGCACCTTTTCCGTACCGGCCACCTGGGCAATACCACCGAAGGCGGCGAGGGCACCGGCCATGGCCATCACCAGGATGGTGGCGCGGGATACCTTGACGCCGGCGGTCCGGGCGGCGATGGGGTTGGCGCCGACGGCACGGAACTCGAAGCCGATGGTGGACCGGTTCAGCAGCCACCACACGCCGAAGGTCAGCGCTATGGCCACGAGGAATCCGAGGTGGAGACGGGAGCCGGGGATGAGGACGGGATACGTTGCCGATTCGTCCAGGCGTGGCGAGATGGGGCTGTTGTCCCCCGGACGCCGGAACGCAGCAGTGTTCAGCAGGAAGTCCAGCAGGAACAAAGCCACGTAGTTCAGCATGATGGTGACGATCACCTCGTGTGCACCGGTCCGTGCTTTGAGGATGCCAACGATGGCCCCCCAAAGTGCACCGCCGAGGACACCCATGATGATGACCACCAGCAGGTGCAGGCCGAACGGCAGGTGCCAGGCGAAACCTACGTAAGCAGCGAGCGTGGCGCTGATGATGATCTGTCCCTGGGCGCCGATGTTGAACAGGCCGGCACGGAAGGCCAGGGCAACGCCAAGGCCGGCACAGATCAGTGGGGTTGCCACAGTCATGGTTTCAAGCAGCGGCTGCAGTCCCTGCCGCGGGTTGAAGACTGACCCTTGGAAAAGTGCCACGTAGCTCTCGGTCATGGCAGACCACAACGCGCTCAGGAAGTCAGCGGGCCGCGCAAACAAGTAGCCTGCTGTTTTGGCAACCTGGGCGTCCGTGCTGGCAATCAGCAGGCCACCCAGGAACAGCGCCACGATGACGGCCAGGACGGACACGAAGCCGTTGCCCATCACGATGCGGCGTATGAGGCTGCCCTGCTGCGCTCCTGAATCGCCGCTTTGGGAAGACACCGGAACGATGGACGGTTCCAGCATGCCTCCCGCGGTATCGAGTGAGACATCTGCCGCACGGAGGTCCGCTGCGGATTGCTCCCCAGTGGGCGGGACGGGTGTTGGTTCGCTCTTGGAATGATCGTTCTCAGTCATCAGAGCCTCCTTCCGGGCCGACGCCGGCCATCATCAAGCCGAGGGTGTCGCGGGGCGTTCCGGCGGGGACGATGCCCACGAGCTTGCCCTTGTAGAGCACGGCAATCCGGTCGGCGAGTTCGATGACCTCATCAAGTTCAGTGGAAACGATCATGACCGGCGTTCCGACGTCGCGCTCGGCCACGATGCGCTTGTGCAGGAACTCGATGGAGCCGACATCCACGCCACGGGTCGGCTGGCTTGCGATGAACAACCGCAGAGGCCTGGACAACTCCCTGGCCATGACCACTTTCTGCTGGTTGCCGCCGGACAGCGTTCCGGCGGCCGACGCCGCAGAAGGAGTCCGGATATCGAATTCTTCAATCTTGGCCTTGGCATGCTCGGCAACCTTGGCCGGCTTCATGCTGATGCCGCTGGCAAACGGTGCTTGGTCATACAGGTCAAGCACCAGGTTTTCGGCCACCGAGAAGGGACCAACCAGTCCATCCACGGTGCGGTCCTCCGGAACAAAGCCGACTCCCGAACGCAGCACGTCCTTGACCGGAAGGCCCAGCAGTTGCTTGCCGTCCAGGGTTACGGAACCTGTGACGTGCTCCTGCACGCCCAGGATGGCTTCGGTCAGTTCGGTTTGGCCGTTGCCCTGGACACCCGCGACGGCGAGGATCTCGCCTTGGGCGATGTGGAAGCTGATCCCGTCCACCACGTTGGTGCCGTTGGCAGCGCGGACCGTCAGGTTTTCCACCACGAACGTGGTTTCCTTCGGCTGCGCGGGTGCCTTGTTCAGGCTCAGGCTGACAGGGCGGCCCACCATCATGGACGCCAGTTCGGTGGCTGATGCCGTGGGAGGCGCATCCCCCACCACTTTGCCGCGGCGAATGACGGTGATGACGTCGGAGACAGCCTTCACTTCACGCAGCTTGTGCGAGATGAACACGATGGACGTGCCGCCGGCTTTGAGCTGCCGCATGATGTCCAGAAGTTCATCGGTTTCCTGCGGCGTCAGCACTGCGGTGGGCTCATCCAGGATGAGGACCTTGGCTTCGCGGACCAGTGCCTTGATGATTTCGACCCGTTGCTGGACGCCCACGGGCAGGTCCTCCACCAAGGCGTCGGGATCCACGTCAAAGCCGTATTTATCTGAGATTTCCCGGATTTTCTTCCGGGTGTCGTCCATGCTGAGCACACCGCCGAACGAGGTCGGTTCCGCACCGAGGGCCACGTTTTCGGCGACCGTGAAGACAGGGACCAGCATGAAGTGCTGGTGCACCATGCCGATGCCGGCGGCCATGGCATCACCGGGGCCACGGAAGTTGACCGGTTGGTCATTGACCAGGATCTGGCCGGCTGTGGGCTCGTACAGCCCGTACAGCACGTTCATGAGGGTAGATTTGCCGGCACCGTTTTCGCCGAGGAGGCAATGGATCTGGCCGGATTCGACCACGAGGTCGATGTCTTGGTTGGCGTAGAAGGTCCCGAAGGCTTTCGAGATCCCCTTCAATTCGAGTTTCACAACTCCCACCGTTCTGTGAGTCCGAGGGACGGCTGTACTGCTCCAAAGCCACTGGCTTTGAGGCCCAGCGTAGTCAGGGCAAAAACGCGCCGCCAGTACCGGGGCTCGGTACTGGCGGCGCGTCCAGGAATTGATTTACTTCTTGGGGCTCGCTGCCGATTCGACAACCAGCTTGCCGGAGACGATGTCAGCCTTCAGGGCATCGAGCTCGGACTTGGTTTCAGCGGTGACGGCGGAGTCAAGATCGTGGAACGGAGCGATGGCAACGCCATCGTTCTCCAACGTGCCGACGTAGGCTGCGTTGTTGAACTTGCTTTCCGTGTCATCCTTCACCACGGCTTCAACAGCTTCGCCCATCTGCTTGACCACGGAGGTCAGCATGAGGTCCTTGTACTCAGGAGCGGTGAGGTAGCCATCGGAGTCAACCCAGATGAGCTTGACGTCCTTGCCGGCTGCCTTGGCTTCCTTCAGTGCAGCGCCTGCACCCTTACCAACAGGTCCTGCGACAGGCATGATGATGTCCGCGCCCTGGTCCAGCAGGTTGATGGTGACCTGCTTGCCCGTGTCCTGCTTCTCGAAGTCACCCGTGAACGAACCGTCCTGGGTGGTCTTGTCCCAGCCAACAACCTGGACGGTCTTGTTCTTGGCCTTGTTGTAGGCCTGGACGCCGTCGTAGAAGCCGTCCATGAAGATGGTGACTGTGGGAATCTTGATGCCGCCGAAGGTGCCCACCTTGCCGGTCTTGGTGGTAGCCGCAGCCGCGTAACCGGCCAGGTATGCCGCCTGTGCCGTGTCATAGACGATCGGCTTGACGTTGGCGATCGGAGTCTCGTACGTGTAATCGACGATCGCGAAGTGCTTGTCGGTGTTCTTCTCGGCGGCGGCCTTGGTGGCATCTCCCAGGAGGAAGCCAACGGTCACCGTGAGGTTGCAGCCGGCGGAGATCATGCCGTTGAGGTTGGTTTCGAAGTCGCTGTTGGCCTTCGATTCGGCCGACTTCACCGTGATGCCCAAATCGGTCTCGGCCTTCTTGAGGCCTTCGAACGAGGACTGGTTGAAGGACTGGTCGTCGAATCCGCCGGAGTCGGACACGATGCATCCAACAAAGTCGCTCTTGGTAGCGGCGCCGGATCCGGCGTCGGGGGCCTGTCCACAGCCGGTCAGCAGGAGCGCTGCTGCGCCGACAGTGGCAACACCGGCCATTGAACCGCGCTTCAGGGTGGCACGCAGTGGTTTCTTCAATTTTCCTCCAGGAAGAAAGTGATTGGCGCTACGACGGATGGTCAATGAGTGTCCGTTTCCTATACCTGAGGCAGAAATTCTGTTTTCACTGATGCTCGCAGCTGCGCCGAAGCGCATTGATGAAACCCACACTAGTGGCCTGGAACACACCCAGCTACCACAATTGATCACTCCAGGTCAGATTGTTGACCTTTTGTTACCAAGCAGTAGCTGGGTGCGCAAGTCACACGCGATTCACCTGTGGATTACAGGCGGACCAGCATCTTTCCGGTGTTGGCGCCATCCAGGAGGTCGATGAAGGCCTGCGGTGCGTTCTCCAAGCCGTCGACGATCGTTTCGTCGTAGCTGACGGACCCGTCGGCGAGCCAGCCGGCCATCTTCTGCGCGAATTCAGCGGCATGCTGCCGCTGTCCGCCCACCAGGAATCCGCGCATTGTCAGCTGCTTGCCGATCGCCAACGCCAGGTTCCTCGGCGCCACCGGAGGCTCGGTGGAGTTGTACTGTGCGATGGCTCCGCACATGGCAACCCGGCCACCAACGGTGAGGGTAGCCAAGGCAGCTTCCAGGTGTTCGCCGCCGACGTTGTCGAAGTACACATCGATGCCACGCTCGCCCGCAGCTTCCTTCAGCTGCTCCAGCACAGGGGCATCGTTGTAGTTGAAGGCAGCGTCAAAGCCAAGCTCCAGCAGCCGGGCTGCCTTTTCCGGCGATCCCGCACTGCCGATGACCCTGGAGGCGCCCATGGCCTTGGCGATCTGGCCAACCATCGAGCCCACCGCACTTGCCGCGCCGGAGACGAACACCACGTCGCCTTCCTTGAACTCCGCCACCTTGAGCAGACCGGCGTAGGCAGTCAGGCCGGTCATGCCCAGGGCGCCAAGGAACGCGGAGGTGGGGGCCAGTCCCGACGGAACCGGAGTGGTTGCCGCGGCGTCCACTACGGCGTGCTCACGCCAGCCGAGTTGATGCACGACGACGTCACCCACCTTGTGCGCGTCCGACCGGGACGCGATCACCTCACCTACCGCACCGCCGTCGAGCGCTGCATCCAGGCGGAACGGCGCCGAGTAGGACTTGACGTCGTTCATGCGGCCACGCATGTAGGGGTCCACGGACATGAACTGGTTCTTCACCAGGAGCTGCCCTTCGGCGAGCTCGGGGAGCTGCGCTTCCGCCAGCCGGAAGTTCTCCGGAGCCGGACGGCCCACCGGGCGGGAGGCAAGCTGGATTTCGCGGGTTTCGGTTGCGACGGCGCTCATGCTGCGAACTCCACGAGCTTGAGGTCTACGGCCATGTTGCCGCGGGTTGCGTTGGAGTACGGGCAGATCTGGTGCGCTTTGACCATCAGTTCTTCAGCAGTGGTGCGGTCCAGGGCAGGCAGTGCGATCTCGAGTTCGGCAGCCAGGCCGTAGCCTTCACTGTCAGTCAGTGCACCGAAGTGGATCTTGGCGGCAACTGCGGAATCACTGAGGTCAACGCGTTCCTTGCGGCCCACCAAGCGCAGCGCGGAGTGGAAGCAGGCTGCATAGCCGGCGGCGAAAAGCTGCTCCGGGTTGGTGCCTTCACCGTTGCCACCGAGTTCCACGGGGCTGGCGAGTGCGACATCCAGTTTGCCGTCATTGGTGCGGGCGTTGCCGTCGCGGCCTTCGCCGGAGGCCAGTGCCTCGGCAGTGTAGAGAGTCTTCATGGTGTTTCCGTTTCTCTTCGGGAATGGACGTCTCGGGATTTTCCGGGAGTTTGTCAGAGTGAGCTGTCCTCAGAGTGAGCCGTTGAGGGCTTTGGTGAGCTTGCCGAGGGTGGCGTGGAGTTGTTCGATCTCACCGGCAGAAAGTCCGGCGGCGTCGGCGAGGCGCTGGGGCACGGCCTGGGCTCGGTCGCTCAAGGCGGTCCCGGCGTCGGTCAGTACCACGTCCACGCGGCGCTCGTCGTCGGCGGAGCGGCGGCGTTCCACCAGTCCCAGGCCCTCAAGGCGCTTCAGGAGGGGTGACAACGTGCCTGAATCGAGACCCAGTTCGGCGCCGAGGTCGCGAACGCTCCGCGGCTCCTGCTCCCACAAGACCAGCATCACAAGATACTGCGGGTACGTCAGGCCGAGGTCCTCCAGCACGGGGCGGTAGACCGCCGTCGCGGCTTTGGACGCCGAATACAACGCAAAGCAGACCTGGTGGCGGAGGCGGGGTGCGTCACTCATGTATAAAACGATAGTGCACAATTCAATTGTGCACAACTCATCTGCGCCGGCCGGACCCAACTGAGTCGCAGTTAAGCGCGTCCTGACAGCTCAAAATGCGCTCAACTGCGACTCAGCTGGGTACTACTGCTCGAGGTCGCGGATGGTCCGGAGCGCAGCTGCGGTCAAGACGCGGATGGCGTAGCCGAGGGCACGCTCGTCCACGATGAAGTCACCGCGGTGGAGATCGTATTCTTCACCGCCGGGCGTGTGCGTACCCAGGCGCATCATGGCACCGGGCAGGTCTGCCAGGAACCAGGCGAAGTCCTCGCCACCCATGGACTGCGGAGTGAGGACCACTGCGTTTTCACCCAGCTCTGCGCGGGCGGAAGCTTCGATGAGGGCGGTCTCGTGCTCGGAGTTGACCACAGGCGGCACGCCACGGGTGTGTTCCAGGTGGACGTCCACGCCGTACGGCGCGGCAACCTGCCGGACGACGTCGTCCAACAACTCCCCCGCGCTGTGCCAGGCATCGCGGTCAAGGCAACGCATGGTGCCGGCCATATAGCCGGAGCCGGGGATGGCGTTGGGTGCAGAGCCTGCGGAGATCTGGCCCCAGACAACGGACACGCCACTGCGGACGTCAACCCTGCGGGAAAGGACTGCCGGGACATTGACCGCTATCTGGGCCAATGCAAACACGAGGTCCTCGGTCAGGTGCGGCCGTGACGTGTGGCCACCGCGGCCTGAGAGCTCAATTTTGATGGTGTCCGAGGCTGAGGTGATCGCCCCGATGCGGGTGCCGATCTGGCCCACGTTGATCCGGGGATCGCAATGCAGTGCCAGGATGCGCGGCACGCCCTCAAGGACTCCCTGCTCAATGCAGGACAGCGCGCCACCCGGCATGGTTTCCTCGGCCGGCTGGAAGATGATCCGGACCGTGCCACCCAGCGGATTGTTCTTGTGCATCCGCTGCAGAGTCAAGGCTATGCCGAGCATGGCAGTGGTGTGGACGTCGTGCCCGCAAGCGTGCGTGACGCCATGGTTCTTCGAAGCGAACGGCAGGCCGGTTTCCTCGATGATCGGCAGTGCGTCGATGTCGCCACGAAGGGCGGTGGCAATGGGGCCCTCGCCCACGTCAACCGTCAGCCCGGTTTCCTCCAGCCGCCGCGGCTTCAACCCGGCTGCTTCCAGACGCTCCACGAGCTTGTCCGTAGTGCGGAATTCCTTGAACGAGAGTTCGGGGTGCGCATGGAGGTCACGCCGGAATTCGATGAGTCCGGGCAGCAGTTCATCAACCCAAGGACTCACAACGGGAGCGGGCTCGGTTTCAGTCGTGTAATTGCGCACGTCACAACTCTAGCCATCCGCAGCACGCAAAGAACGAAAGCCACCTCTTGGTTACGCTGCGTTCAGACGCAGGACAACCAAAGAGGTGGCTCACGGTATAAGGAGCGGCGTTAGAGCACGTCCGTATCGCCGCTGGCTTTGAGGGCGTCAACGGTCCCCTTGACCAGTTGCGCGTGTTCCTTGGTGGTGACAAGGAGTGCGTCCGGGGTGTCCACGATGACTACGTCCTTGATACCGATCAGGGCGATGACGCGCTTGGTATCGGAGACCACCACACCGCTGGCGTTCTCCGCGAACACGCGGGCGCCTTCACCGAGGACCGTCACTTCATCGACGTCGCCGGCGTTGTTGAGGCGGCCGATCGCGGCGAAGTCGCCAACGTCGTCCCAACGGAAAGTGCCAGGCACGACGGCGACATCGCCGGCTGCCGCTGCGGGCTCGGCCACGGCGTAGTCGATTGCAATCTTGGGCAACGTGGGCCATACCCGTGTGGTGACCTCGGCGCGCTGCGGGGTGTCCCAGGCTTCCGCGATTTCCTGGAGGCCCTTGAACAATTCAGGCTGGTTGGCTTCAAGGTGCTTGAGCATGAGCGCCACCGGGGCAACGAACATACCCGCGTTCCAGACGTAGTCCCCTGCTTCTACATATTTGTTGGCGACTTCCTGGCTGGGCTTCTCCACGAACTCAGCCACTGCCAGCGCATTCGGTGCCCCTTCCACATGGAGGGCAGCACCGGATCGGATGTAGCCGAAGCCGGTGGAGGGGTGCGTGGGCTTGATGCCGATGGTGACGATCTTCCCCGTGGCGGCTGTGTAGATCGCCTCGCGCACCGATTCCTGGAAAAGATGGTCCGGGCTGATGACCTGGTCCGCGGCGAACGAACCCATGATGGTGTCCGGGTCACGGCGGTACAGGATGGCAGCAGCCAGTCCGATCGCAGCGCCGGAGTCCTTGGGCTCGCTTTCGAGCACCAGTTCGTCGTCCCCGACTTCCGGGAGCTGGCGGCAAACGGCGGCACGGTGTGCCTCGCCGGTGACAACGAGCACCCGCTCGCCGGCCAGGGGCTCCAGGCGGTCATAGGTGGCCCTCAACAACGTACTGCCGGAACCGGTCAGGTCGTGGAGGAACTTGGGCGCAGCGGCCCGCGAGAGTGGCCACAACCGGGTCCCCACACCGCCGGCCGGAATAACCGCATGGAAGCGGTTCATGGGCGATTCCGGGTATTTCGCGTCTTCTGTACTCACCGCAACACTTTATCCGACGCAAGCGCCAAGCCCTGCAGTACGCCACGCATGTGGCGTTCGTCTCAGGGACTGGGCAAAATCGCCTGAATACTGGCAGGAAACATGGAATTAACAAGGAGAGAAGCCCGTCCTAAATTGAATATGCTGTGAGCGAAGCCTAGATTTAGGCGTGAGCTACGAGTGCTCTCGCAGCAGGCGTTCCCCCCGCGTGGATCCCATGCCAGCGCCGCTGTGTTGCAGGAAGGTTTAATCAGTGCCGACAAAACCAGCTGGCACCTTGTACCGCGGCCGTGAAGGCATGTGGTCCTGGGTTGGACACCGTATTACCGGTGTAGTGATCTTTTTCTTCTTGTTGGTCCATGTGTTGGACACCTCATTGGTGCGCGTGTCCCCTGAGGCCTACACGGCCGTCATTGGTGCTTACAAGAACCCCCTCATGGCCCTGGGGGAAACGGGCCTGGTCGCTGCGATCATTTTCCACGCCTTCAACGGCCTGCGCGTGATTGCCATCGACTTCTGGAAGAAGGGCGCGAAGTACCAGCGCCAGATGCTGTGGATCGTGCTTGCGCTGTGGCTGGTCACGTTCGCCGGCTTCGCCATCCGCCACCTTTCCCTCGCGCTGGGAGGCCACTAAGCCATGACAACCATCGAATCACCACGCAGCGGAAAAATCGGGGGCGGCAAGATCGCCCCGAAGTACAACCGCACAGGCTCCAGCCGCGGCAACTTCGAGATGATCGCCTGGCTCTTCATGCGCCTTTCCGGCATCGTCCTGGTGGTGCTGATCTTCGGCCACCTCTTCGTGAACCTGCTGGTCGGCGAAGGAATCCACGCGATCGACTTCGGCTTTGTTGCCGGCAAGTGGGCCGATCCCTTCTGGCAGTTCTGGGACCTCGCCATGCTGTGGCTTGCCATGCTGCACGGAACCAACGGCGTCCGCACCATCATCAATGACTACGCCGAGAAGGATTCCACACGCTTCTGGCTCAAGACGGTCCTCTACGCGGCCACCCTGGTCATCATCATCCTGGGCACGCTGGTGATCTTCACCTTCAACCCGTGCCCTGTTGTTGACGGCGTTCAGCTTCCTGGCGGATTCTGCCCGGCCCCGTAGCGGCGTTTCCGGTGGCTCCGCGGAGTGAACCGGTTCGCCTGACGTAGCGGAGCAGCCTCCGCAGACCATCTGAATTTTGAAAGAGAGAGCATCTGGTATGCAGGTCCATAAGTACGACGTCGTTATTGTCGGTGCAGGTGGCGCCGGCATGCGCGCCGCGATCGAGTCCGGTCAGCGCGCACGCACAGCGGTACTGACCAAGCTCTACCCCACCCGCTCGCACACCGGTGCAGCCCAGGGTGGAATGTGTGCGGCACTGGCCAACGTCGAAGAAGACAACTGGGAATGGCACACCTTTGACACCATCAAGGGTGGCGACTACCTGGTTGACCAGGACGCAGCCGAGGTCATGGCGAAGGAAGCCATTGACGCCGTGCTGGACCTGGAAAAGATGGGTCTGCCGTTCAACCGCACGCCCGAAGGCCGGATTGACCAGCGCCGTTTCGGTGGCCACACCCGTGACCACGGCAAGGCTCCCGTCCGCCGTGCTTGCTATGCGGCCGACCGTACGGGCCACATGATCCTGCAGACGCTGTACCAAAACTGCGTCAAGCACAACGTTGAGTTCTACAACGAGTACTACGTTCTGGACCTGCTGATCGTCGAAGAAGACGCAGTGCGCGAAGACGGTACCCCGTACAAGCAGAAGCGCGTTGCCGGCGTGGTCTCCTACGACCTCGCTTCCGGTGAACTTCACGTCTTCCAGGCCAAGTCCGTAGTGTTCGCTTCAGGCGGCGCCGGCAAGGTCTTCAAGACCACATCCAACGCCCACACCCTCACGGGTGACGGCATGGGCATCGCGTTCCGCCGTGGCATCCCCCTGGAAGACATGGAGTTCTTCCAGTTCCACCCGACCGGCCTCGCCGGCCTGGGCATCCTCCTTACCGAGGGTGCACGTGGTGAAGGTGCCATCCTGCGTAACTCCGAAGGTGAGCGCTTCATGGAGCGCTACGCCCCCACCATCAAGGACCTCGCACCCCGTGACATCGTGGCCCGTGCCATGGCGAACGAAGTGCGTGAAGGCCGCGGTTGTGGTCCCAACAAGGACTACGTCCTCCTGGACTTGACCCACCTTGAGCCCGCCCACATCGAAGCCAAGCTTCCGGACATCACGGAGTTCGCCCGCACCTACCTTGGTGTGGAACCGTTCACCGATCCGGTTCCCGTGTTCCCCACGGCGCACTACGCCATGGGTGGCATCCCCACCAACATCACCACCGAAGTGCTCCAGGACAACGACACCATCGTCCCGGGCCTCTACGCAGCCGGTGAAGTTGCTTGCGTGTCCGTGCACGGCTCCAACCGCCTTGGCACCAACTCGCTCCTGGACATCAACGTGTTCGGCAAGCGTGCAGGCATCGCCGCTGCGGAGTACTCGAAGACAGCCGACTACGTCGAGCTCCCCGAGGACCCCGAGGCAATGACCCGCAGCATCCTGGACGGCCTGCTCACCGGCAACGGCACGGAGCGTGTTGCCCAGATCCGCAAGGAACTGCAGGACACCATGGACGCCAACATGCAGGTGTTCCGCACCAAGGAATCCCTGGAGCAGGTGCTCCGCGATATTGATTCCTTCGAAGAGCGCTACAAGCACGTCACCGTTCAGGACAAGGGCAAGCGCTTCAACCTGGATCTGCTGGAAGCAGTCGAATTGGGCTTCCTGCTGGACATGGCCAAGGTCATGACCGTTGGTGCACTGCACCGTGAAGAATCCCGCGGTGGCCACTACCGCGAGGACTTCCCGGACCGCAATGACGAAAAGTTCATGAAGCACTCCATGGCTTACTTGGACAATTCCGTCACCGTCGACTCCTCGGCGGAATCTGTTGCGGGCATCCGTCTTGAGACGAAGCCCGTCATCTTCACCCGTTACGAGCCGATGGAGCGTAAGTACTAATGACGACCGAAATGGCAGAGCCCGCTTCCAAGATCGAGCTCCCGGCAAGCGTTGCCGGCGACGGTGAAATTCCCACGTTCCACATCACGCTTCGCGTGCGCCGCTACGATCCCGAAATCTCGGACGAAGCACGCTGGGATGACTACAAGCTGACCATGTACGGCACGGACCGCGTGTTGGATGCCCTCCACAAGGTCAAGTGGGAGATCGACGGCAGCGTTTCCTTCCGCCGCTCCTGCGCCCACGGCGTGTGTGGTTCCGATGCCATGCGCATCAACGGCCGTAACCGCCTCGCCTGCAAGACGCTGCTGAAGGACCTGGACACCACCAAGCCCATCACCGTCGAGCCGATCAAGGGCCTCCCTGTGGAGAAGGACCTGATCGTGGACATGGAACCCTTCTTCCAGTCCTTCCGCGAAGTCATGCCGTTCCTCATCAACAAGGGCCACGAGCCCACCAAGGAACGCCTGCAGTCCGTTGAGGACCGTGAGCGCTTTGATGACACCACCAAGTGCATCCTGTGCGCTGCCTGCACCTCGTCCTGCCCGGTCTTCTGGACCGACGGCCAGTACTTCGGTCCGGCAGCGATCGTCAACGCGCACCGCTTCATCTTCGATTCCCGTGACGATGCCGGCGACATGCGCCTTGAGATCCTCAACGACAAAGAAGGCGTGTGGCGCTGCCGCACCACCTTCAACTGCTCGGAAGCCTGCCCCCGTGGCATCCAGGTGACCCAGGCAATCGCAGAAGTCAAGCAGGCCATCCTGTCCCGCAAGATCTAGTTCGCGTTTCGTACAAGAACCACCACGACGACGGCGCCACTCACCACTGCTGGTGAGGGGCGCCGTCGTCGTTAATCAACCGACATCACCGGTCATCACGGCAATCGTCACCGCAACGCAAGGAGATCAGCGTGTCACGCTCTGAAAAGATCAGCTTCACGGGAAGTACCGGAGACACCTTGGCCGGAATCGTGGACGTGCCGGAAGGTCCTGTCCGCGGCTGGGGCCTGTACTCGCACGGCTTGACCCTCGGCAAGGACAGCCCCGCGGCGTCCCGCATCTGCAAGGGACTGGCTGACCAGGGCGTCGGCATGCTGCGTTTCGACAACCTGGGTTTGGGCGGTTCTGCCGGTGAATGGTCGGCGGGGTCGTTCAGCGTGAAGGTGTCCGACACCATCTTGGCCGCTGAGTTCATGCGGGAGCAGGGCCGGGGAATTTCCTTGCTGGTGGGCCATTCCTTCGGCGGGGCGGCCGTCTTGGCCGCAGCGCGCGATGTCCCTGGCCTGAACGCCGTGGTGACCGTTGCCGCACCGTATGAGCCCAAGCATGTTGAGCACATGTTCGACACCGAGATTGAGGACATCCTGCGCGACGGCAGCGCCGTGGTTGACCTTGGCGGCCGGCCCATGGAGGTCCGACGCCACTTTGTGGAGGACGTGGAACGCGCCGACCTGCGCGATTGCATCCGCACCCTTCACAAACCGCTGATGGTGATGCACTCCCCCACTGACAACACTGTGGGGATCGACAACGCCAGCGAGATCTTCCGTACGGCCCGGCACCCCCGGAGTTTCATCTCCTTGGAGGGCAGCGAGCATTTGCTCACCGGGAAGGGCCAGGCCGCACGGGTTGCGCGCATCATCGGGGCGTGGGCGGACCCCTACCTGGAAGTCCGCTAGCTCCGCGACGCCGGCTGAGGACCCTGCCCGCCCATGTAGGTGACAGCAAACGCTCTACTGACGGCTCAGTAGAGCGTTTGCTGTCACCTAGTTGGGTACCTATTTGCCGATGGCCGCTTTACTCTCGCTCAGCCACTGCTCCGCTGCCTTCTCCGGGCTCAGACGCTTGAAGAGGACTTCAGTGTTGATGCGGGCCGTGATCTCGGAGACCGCCGTGGAACCGGTGGGACCGATGAACGTTGGAGCGAAGTCCATCTTGCCGATCTGGTCGATGTAGGCGGCTTCCACCTTGCCCTGCGGCGTCAGGAGGTCCTGGATGGCTGTGCGCATGCCGGAATTGCTGGGCACGCCACGGTCGCTCTGGATGATTTTTGCTGCGGCCTCATTGTTCACCAGGAAACTGACCAGCTTGGCGGCGGCATCCGTGTGCTTGCTCCGGGCTGAAATGGTGTAGAACTGCGAGGACTGGAGCCAGATCCCGGGCGTGGGCGTCTCACCGGGAAGCTTTAGCAGCTTCAACTCTGCCCCGGAGGCTTTGCTGAGGGCAGTCAGGGAGTTGGTCCAGGTCAGCATCATGCCGGCCTGGCCCATGCCCATGAGTGTTTGCTCGGTGCTGACGTTGAGCTTCTCCACGGTCTCCGACGCGCTGGGAGCGGCGCCCGATTCACTGAGTTTTGCCGAGAAGTCGAAGTAATCCTTCACGGTTTCCTTGTCCAGACCCAACTGGCCGTCCTGGGTATAGAGGGACTTCCCACGCTGGCGGGCGAACGCATCCAGTGAGTCATGGGTGAGGACGGTAGCCGTGCCGTAGGTTCCCTTGGGACTCTTGGCCGTGATGTCCTCGGCCGTCTTGGCAAAGTCGTCCCAGGACCACTTGCTGTCATCGGGCAAGGCAACACCCGCAGCCTGGAACACAGCAGGATTGACGACGATGGCCAGGGCGTTGGCACCGGTGGAGACGCCGTACTGCTTGCCTTGGACCTGGCCGTTTTCCAGTGCTCCCTGGTCCATCTTGGACAGATCCAGTGAACCCTCCACCTTGGACAGATCCAGGAGGGCGCCCCGGTTGGCGTATTCGGCCGGATAGGCGCCACCCATGGTGATGACGTCGGGGGCGTCGTTGGCTGCCACTTGGGTGGCAAGTTTGTCGAAGTAGCCGCCGATGTCGCCGTATTCCGGCTTGACCTTGATGTTGGGGTTGGCAGCCTCGAATTCCTTGATGGCCTTGTTGGTCAGGTCCGCCCGGGTGGCGTTGCCCCACCACGAGAACCTGATCTCGACTGGCCCGTCTTCCGGCTGGTTGGAGGAGGGGCTGGAACAGGCCGCCGTGAGGCCCAGCATGCTGACGGCTGCTACGAAAGCGATGGATTTGCGGAGATGTCGGAGGGGTTTACGCGTCATTGGGTAAGCTTCTTTCAGGCTCAAGAAAACGGTTCCTGAAACGTATCAAGGCCGTGTATATTCGTCAATAGTTTGGGGTATGAACTATTTCGATCCTTCAAGGAGAACGCCGTGACCTTACGCTTGGACCACATCCAGATCCGGGACCCCTACGTGCTGACCCGGCCGTCGTCCGGCGACTATCTCCTGTTCGGCAGCACGGACAAGAACATCTGGTCAGGACAGGCCACTGGATTTGATTGCTACCGAAGCAGCGACCTCCTGGCCTGGGAGGGCCCCCTTGAGGCGTTCAGGCCGCCGCGCGGATTTTGGAGCCAGGAGCAGTACTGGGCACCCGAGGTCCATGAGTACCAAGGGCGCTTCTACATGTTCGCCACCTTCATTGCGCCTGGACGCCTCCGCGGAACGCAGGTACTTGCCGCGGACAAGCCGGAGGGGCCTTACGAACCATGGAGTGACGGGCCGGTTACTCCCGTCAATTGGCAATGCCTGGATGGCACGCTCCATGTGGACGGGGAAGGAGTGCCCTGGATTGTCTTCTGCCACGAATGGAAGCAAGTGCACGACGGCGCCATGATGGCCCAGCGCCTCAGCCCGGACCTGAGCAGCGCCGTGGGCGTGCCCGCGTTTCTCTTCAGCGCCTCGGAGGCGCCCTGGTCCCGCGCCCCTGGATGTACCCTCAGTCCGGGACCGGGAGTTTCCCGTCTACGTCACTGACGGACCATTCCTCTTCCGGCTCAGCAGTGGGAAACTCATCATGCTGTGGTCCAGCTTTGGTGACAACGGCTACGCCATGGGAATTGCGCACAGCGAATCCGGGACAGTGCTGGGCCCATGGAGCCAGGAGCCCGAACCACTCTGGAGCACAGATGGTGGCCATGGAATGATCGGCCGGCACCTGGACGGGAGCCTGTTCCTGACATTGCACCAGCCGAACAAAACCCCCTACGAGCGGGCAGCGTTTTTCCCTCTCCTTGAACTCGAGGACACAGTCGTCCTGGCAGATTCCGCCGCAGCGGGCACGTCATCCCCTCAGGGGTTGACAGTCCCTAACCCCAGCGACAAGGATTGAATCGTTTCGGAAAACGGTTTCTGAGCGATGATGATCATCGGGCGGCACCGTCCCCGAAACTCCATTTGACCGGATTGTCCCCAGCAGCAGTCAAAGCAGACAGCATCAGGAGGGCGTGCAGAGTGCACAGCCACAGCAAGAGTTCGGATTCCCCCACCATCGATCGCAAGGCACTGGTCCAGCGGCACAGCGTCCGGCAGCAGCAGCTGGACCCGCGCAGCCCCGTCTCCGTGGGCAACGGCGAGTTCGCTTTCACCATGGACCTCACAGGACTGCAGTCATTACCCACCGGCTACCCCGTGGGCGCACGTGATGACCTACCGCCCGGGACACTCCTGGGGACGCAGGCGCAGTGGGGCTGGCACTCCGTTCCACCACCCCATCCCTACGACCTCATCGGATCCACTGTCCTTTACGATTCGCCCCGCGGCCCGGTCCCTTACGTGGACATGGTGGGTGACATCGTGAATGATCGTGAAACCGACACCTCCGTGGCGGAAACGTGGCTGAGGGCCAACGCGCACCGATTGGACCTTGGACGCATCGGCTTCCGATGGAGGGAGAACGGCCAGGACCGTCCCCTCTCGGCAGCGGACATCACTGACACGGAACAAACACTGGACCTCTGGACAGGCTCTGTCACCAGCCTGTTCACCGTGGCAGGTCACCGCGTGAAAGTGACGACGGCGTGCCACCCGGACCGGGATGAGCTCGGCTTCAGCGTGGAGTCGCCGGCGCTTGCTGCCGGATTGATTGTCGGCGTCGGCTTCCCCTACGGATCCGAGGCCTGGCATGACGCCGCGGACTGGAAACGACCGGATGCCCACACCACGACGCTCAGTGGACCGTCGCCGGTGGGACACCACGGATCCGCAGCATGGACCGCCCACCGCGAACTGGACGATTCCCGCTACCAGGTGGTGATCACCGGTCAGGGCCTGGTCGTGGAACAGGCCGGTCTCCACCATCTCCACATTGCCCCGGCCTCGCCCGGAACTCCGGGCAGCGATGCTGTGCTGGACTTCTCCGTTGCCTTCCTTTCCCCAGGTGATGGTGACTGCATCCCGAGAGGCAACAACAGGCCACCCAACCACGCCCAGCAGCCGGACGGCTTCGCGGAGGCGGGTACCGGCGTCGAACTTTCACCTGCACTTTCAGTCATCGAAGCATCCGCCGCCTACTGGCCGGCGTTCTGGTCCTCGGGCGGGGCGATCGAGCTCGATGCCACCGATGATCCGCGCGCCAAGGAATTGGAACGCCGGATCGTACTGTCCCAATACCTCACGGCGATCAATTGTGCCGGTTCATTGCCGCCGCAGGAGACGGGGCTCGTATGCAACTCGTGGCGTGGCCGCTTTCACTTGGAGATGCACTGGTGGCATGCGGCCCACTTTGCGCATTGGAACCGTGTGGAGCTGCTTCTGCCGTCGTTGCGGTGGTACTCAACGGTGTTGGAGACTTCACGGCAGACGGCCAAAGCGCAGGGATTCGACGGCGTTCGCTGGCCCAAGCAGGTGGGGCCGGACGGGCGGGAGAGCCCCAGCCCGATCGGCACATTCCTCATTTGGCAGCAGCCACACCCCATCCACCTGGCCGAATTGGTGTACCGGGCCAACCCCAGCCGCGAAGTCCTGGAAGAGTTCGCGGAGATCGTGTTCGAGTCAGCTGCCTTCATGGCCAGCTTTGCCCATCCCACATCGCGGGGATTCGAGCTGGGACCACCCCTGATTCCGGCGCAGGAGAGCTACGGCTCCATCCGGGCCAAGGTCACCAACCCCACCTTCGAGCTGGCCTACTGGCAGTGGGGCCTGCGCACGGCTTCTGCGTGGCGTGAGCGGCTGGGCCTGGAACCGGTGCCTGGATGGTCCGACGTTGCAGAGGGCATGGTTCCTCCGCGGGTGATCGACGGCGTGTACGCGGCGATCGATAGTGAACCGTTCACCATCCGCACCGACCACCCGTCCATGCTCTGCGCCCTCGGAGTCCTCCCGCTGACCGACATCATCGACCCCGACATCATGCGCGCCACGCTCTCGGATGTCCTGGCCGACTGGGACTGGGGCAGCACCTGGGGCTGGGACTACCCGGTAATGGCCATGACGGCCGCCCGGTTGGAGGACCCGGAAGCTGCCGTGGAGGCACTCCTTTTGAGCGCCGGCAAGAACACCGTCCTCGCCAACGGCCACAACCGCCAGACCGATTCGTTGCCGCTGTACTTGCCCGGCAATGGCGGGCTTCTGGCCGCTGTCGCGTTGATGGCGGCCGGCTGGGACAACGGACCTGACCGTCACGCTCCGGGATTCCCGCCCGACTGGACAGTGTCGTGGGAAGGGCTGGTGCAGGCGCCGTGAGTACTTCCCTTTCGCAAACACCCCGCCGCTACGCCATGATCGGTACGGGCAGCCGCTCCGAAATGTACGTCCGCGCACTGCTGGGCAGCCATTCCGACGTCGGCACTCCCGTTGCGTGGGTGGATTCCAATCCGGTGCGGATGGCTTACTACGACCGCCTCTTTGGCGAATTGCGGCCGGGAGCCGCGCCGCCGCCGTCGTACTCCCCTGCCGAACTGGAACGCATGAAGGACGAGACAGGCGCCGATGCCGTAGTCATCACCACTCCCGACTTCACGCACCACGAGTATGTGATCGCCGCATTGAAGCTGGGCATGGACGTGGTGGTGGAAAAGCCCCTGACGGTGGACGCGGAGAAGGCCGCTGCGATCGCCGAGGCCRCCGCCGCGTCGGAAGCGAAGGTCACGGTCACGTTCAACTACCGGTACTCACCACGGAACACACTGGTCCGGCAATTGATCGACGCCGGAGAGATCGGCTCAGTGACTTCGGTCCACTTCGAATGGCTTTTGGACACCGGGCACGGCGCTGACTACTTTCGGCGCTGGCACCGGGAGAAGGAGAAGTCCGGTGGCCTGCTGGTCCATAAAGCAACCCACCACTTCGACCTGGTGAACTGGTGGACCTCCGGCGTTCCCGAGACCGTATTCGCGTTGGGAGGGCTGCGGTTCTACGGCGACGGCAATGCCGGCGTGTCCTCACCGGGGGCGGTGGACGGGCGGTTCAGCATGGACCTCGCGGACGACTCCAGAATGCAGCAACTGTTCAAGGATGCCGAGCATGTGGACGGGTACCGCCGGGACCAGGACGTCTTTGCCCCAGGCGTCAGCATCGAGGACAACATGAGCGTTCTGGTGGGCTACCGGAGCGGGGCCAGCCTGGCCTATACCCTGCACGCACACGCGCCGTGGGAGGGCTATCGGGTGGCCATCAACGGCACGCGCGGAAGGTTGGAATTGGACGTGGTGGAGAAGCCGCACCGTTCCCGGGACGCCGACCAGGCCGTGGACCCAAGCGCCCAGGATGAATCATCGGCGGGTGCCCTGGCGGACGCAGCCGCCCGCGATTCCATGCGACCACGGTCCAGCAGGCTGCTCCTCCAAAAGCACTTTGAACGGCCCGTGGAGATCCCCATTCCTGTAGGTGTGGGGGGACACGGTGGCGGCGACCTGAAACTGCTCGATGACGTCTTCCGGGGTGCAGTTTCACCCGGTACGGGTGGCGCCTTGCCAGGCGAAGAAAACCTGGCCCGGCGTGCAGGTTACCTGGACGGCTTGCGGAGTATCGCCGTCGGGATCGCTGCGAACAGGTCCATAGCCACAGGCGAAGTTTCACGCATCAGTGAGCTGGGCTTCCCGGTCGACTGAACACCTGTGAACATGGCAGGCCCGCTGGTAGGTCGTTTCCCAACGACGTACCAGCGGGCCTGCGGTGTGATCAGGGGATATTGTCAGGCCTTGCTGGCGGCGAGCGCTTCTTCCAACTCGGAACGGATCTTGTCCCCGCCGCCGGAGCGCCACTCCTTAACGGCATCATCCCAGGCTGTCACCGGCTGCCTGCCTTGGAGGATGTCGTCACGGACTGAGCGAAGCTTCTTCTCCAACTGGCTGCCCTTCCGGACCTCGGTCTCGGAATACAGTCCCTCAACCGGGCTTGCGGTGCCATCGGGCAGTACCCGGCCCATCTGCTCATACTGGGCTTTGACCACAGCTTCCTCGCCAGGGAGGTACAGCACTGTGGGTGCGTCCGCCAGGTACTGCTGGCCGAGCTGGGTTTGCCCCACGCCGGTATCCAGCGGCACGGGGTCAGTGCCGGACAACGCGTAATGGACGCCCTGCACTCCGTACTTGCGGAACAGGTACTCTTCTGTGCCAAGGGGAGCGGCCAGCCAGTTGGCCACCTGCAGGAAGGTCTCAAGCCTGTCCCCGGCATTTTTGTTGAAGGCCACCACACTATGGGTGGGTGAGCCGATCCACAGGGAACCCTTGCCGCCATCGAATCCGGGGACGTCCAGGGCTGAGATCTTGAAGCCCTTCTGTCCAGCGGCTTGCTGGTAGTAGGCGGGCCAGGCGCTGTAGGCGTCTCCCGTGAAGTAGGCTGTCCCCGCCAGGAACCACTGTTTGTACTGGCCGGCGTTGGCGGCGAAGGCATCCGGATTCACCACGCCGTCGGCAAACATCTTTCGCCCCGCCTCCAATGCTTCCTTCATTTCCGGCGTCTCATCCTTGTTGGTGAGCTTGCCGCCTTCTTCCCGCCAGCCATTGGGCACGTTGAGGGTCTGTGCAATGAAGTTGATGGGTACCTGGGTCAGTGCCCACGTGTTGCCCTTGGGGTTGCTCAGGTCTTTGCAGAGGGAAAGGTACTCCTGGAAGCTCGCCGGCTGGGCGGTGATGCCCTTCTCCGCAAGCAGGTCCTCACGCCTGTATTGGATGGTGCTTTGGAGGACGCCACGGGGAATGGGGATGGCGAAGATCTCGCCGCCGAACATCGCAGCTGACCACGACTCCGTTGGAATGTTGGCCAGGAACGGGTAATCCTTGATGGCACTGCCGGAGAGGTGTTTGGTGAGGTTTGCTGCCTTGGCTTGGAGGAGCTGCGGGACAGAGTTGGCCCCACGGGCTACCTGGAAGATGTCCGGCAGGGAGTCTCCAGCCACCACTGTGGCGAACTTGCTGGGATAGTCGGTGGCGGGAGTCATGGATATCTGGAGCTCCGAGCCCAGCCTGCGGTTGAGTTCCTGCCAGTAGGCATTCTTGTCCATCCCCGGCGGAATGGGTGAGGACGTCTGGACCATGGACGTGATGGCCTTTCCATCCCCGGGTGCCTTGGCCAACGCCTTCACCGGCTGCGCAGGGTAGCGATAGAACACGTCAGGGATACCAAGATCGGTGCCCTTGAGGTCCGGTGTCACCCCTTCGTAGCGGATGAAGTCCGGCAAGGTTCCCTTGGCTTGGGCGCCCCCAGCACCTCCCGACGCGCCTGGCGTGCAGGCGGCGAGCAGCGGTCCACCCAGTGCTGCCAGCGCCAGGACTCCCAAGGAGCCGCGACCAAAATTCCTGCGGCTGAACTCTTTCTGTGAAGCGTATTCGTGTACGGCCATGGTTTTTCTAACCTTTCACGGCGCCAGTGAGGACGCCCTTGGCGAAGTGCTTTTGAAGGAAGGGATAAACAATGAGGATGGGGACCAGGGAGAGGACCAGGATGGCCATTTGGATGGAGGGCTGCGGCGGCATGCTTTCCATGACCCCGCTCAGGTCTCCTTGGTCCAGCTGGGCGTTGTTGACCACGTAGGTTCGCAGCACCAGTTGGAGCGGCCACTTGGCGCTGTCATTGAGATACAGCAGGGCGTTGAAGAAGGCGTTCCAGTAACTCACCGCGTAGAAGAGACCGATAACGGCAAGCACGGCTTTGGACAACGGCAGGCAAATCCGGCTGAAGATCTGCCACTCCCCTGCACCGTCGATCCTGGCGGACTCCAGCAGCTCTGACGGGATCTGGCTGAAGAACGCACGGATCACGATCACGTTGAAGCCACTCACCATGGACGGGACGATCAGCGCCCACAGGGAGTCGATGAGGCCCACTTCCTTGACCACCAGGTAGGAGGGAATCATGCCCGGCGAGAACAGCAGGCTGAAGAGCACCAGCAACAGCATGGTCTTCATTCCGAATGCCCCCGGCCGGGCCAGGGCGTAACCGAGGAGGCTGGTCACCAGGAGCGATAACAACGTGCCGGCAATGGTGACGAACCCCGACACCGCCAACGCCTGGGTCACCACCCCGCCGGACAGGATGGACTGGTAGGCCCCCAGGTTCACGGTGTCCGGGAGGATCACGAACCCGCCGTTGCGCGTGACGTGTTCGGGACTGGAGATACTCGTCGACAAAATGCCAAGGAAAGGAAGTACGACGGCGGCACACGCCGCGGTGAGGATCACGCCTTTGATGGCACGCATCACCGGCCCGGGCGGTTCGACACCGTTAACGGTCCTGCGTTTCCGTCGCGCCGGGGGCGCCTTTGCAGTGGCACCCCTTGTCGCGGTGTTTGCTGTTCGCGTGGAGTCCTGGGTGGTGGTCATGCTTTGTACACTCCGTTCTCTCCGAAGGCGTGGGCGATCTTGTTGGCGGCCAGCACCAGGACCACGCCGATGAGTCCCTTGACCAACCCGACGGCGGTGGACACACCCCAACTGCCGCCGACGATGCCGTTGTTAAAGACGTAGGTGTCCAGCACTTCGGACGCTTGGACTCCTACTGCGGCCTGCTGGAGGATGATTTGTTCGAAGCCCACGCTGAGGGAGTCGCCGAGCTTGAGGATGAGGAGCAGGATGATGATCCCCCGCAGGCCGGGGAGCGTGATGTGCCACAGTTGGCGCCAGCGACCTGCCCCGTCCACGGCTGTGGCTTCATAGAGCGAGGAATCGATCTGGGACAGCGCGGCAAGGAACAGGATGGTTCCCCAGCCGGTGTCCTTCCAGACCACCTGGGAGGTGAGCAAGGCGAAGAAAGTGTCCGGGTTCCCCAGGACGTCCACGGCGGCCCAGCCGTTTGACCGGAGGAAGTTGTTGACCATCCCCGACCCGCCGAACATCTGCTGGAAGATCGCCACCACAATCACCCACGAGAGGAAGTGGGGAAGGTAGAGAATCGACTGGACCAGCCGCTTGATGCGTTCTGACAGCAAGCTGTTGAGCAGCAGGGCGAGGACGATCGGAACGGGGAAGACGAAGACTGTCTGAATGAACGTCAGCACCAGGGTATTGCGGAGGGCATTCAAGAAGTCCGGATCTCCGTTGAACAGGACGTCGAAGTTCTCCAGTCCCGTCCACATCGACTCCCAGATGCCCAGGAAGGGCTGGTAGTCCTTGAAGGCGATGACGTTCCCCAAGAGGGCGACGTAGTGGAACAACAAGAGCAGCACCATACCGGGCAGCGCGAACGCGAGCAGCATCCTGTCCCGCCACAGCCGCTGCCACCAAGCAGGTTTTCGACGGGCTGCGGGTTGGGCTGGTTCGGTCAGGGACGTTGGTGGTTTCCGGTCTGTTTCCGTTGACATACGGCACCCTTCGAAGGTACGCCGCTGGGAAGACGCCTTGATTGATACGTTTCAGAAGAAGTGACCGGAGCGGACACCTGCGTCGGGAAGTTCCCAGCAACTCCAACGCGGCCGGTAAGGAGCCCGGCCTGGGTCCGCTCCGGAGCTTGTTAGTCCAACTCGAGCCGGATGGCGTCGTAGGCAACCTGGTTGACTGCCACGGGGTCCGCTCCGTCGTTGATGGTGAACGTCAGTGTGTTGTTGCCCCTCTTCAGAAGAGCTGCATCAAACCGGAATTCACGGCAGAAGTTCCGGCCGGCATGGGAGCTGCGGTACGTGGCACCTTTGGCGTCCGAGGGCTGGAACTCCCAGACGAACGGCTCCCCGTTGACGCGGATCGTGAGATTGGTGGTCACATTGGGCACTGGAATGGCTGAGCCCATGGCCCAGGCGGCGAGGGCCACCGTGAGCGTGGCCTTCCGCCCCTTTCCGGCAGCTTTATCCGCATCGAAGGCTGCGAGGTCGAAGGAAAGGGACCACGGCGCCTGGGGCTTCCCCTCCAGCACCTGGTGCTGGATGTAGCCCCAGTCCTGCGGCCCGCTCTTCCCCACCGTGTACTGCACACCCTCGGGAAAGTCGCCCGCGAAGAGAGCGAAGGCATCGTAACGGCGGGATTCTTCGCCGCGGCGGTACTCAGCCGACGTCCTGTCAGGAGTGCCAAGCTGCCAGAGGGTTTTACCGTTGGCAGCCGGTTTCCACTCCACGTTCTTGATCTTGAGCTGCCCGCGATCCACCACCACATCATCCATGAAGTACTCACCCCACACGCCAGGCTTGGTGACCGTGAGCCGATACGTGCCAGGCCGAACATTCGCCAGCGCGAAGGAACCGTTCCGTTCCATGTCCGCCCAGTACTGAAAGCCTTCGGTAGTGTCCTGGGCAGCCACCCTGTTATCGGAGAGAATGACCAGGGCGCCCTCCATGCTCTTCTCTCCGGGGACCTTCACCTTGCCGGTAACCGTGACCCGGGATGTGCTGGGGACCCACCCCTCCAGCGCTACCCGATCGTAGAAGGCCGCGTGCTTGTTGAAGAGGGCGTAGGACAACGCCTCACGGCGCATCCGGGCAGGATCCGTTCCCTGGGTCAGCAGCACGAAGTACGGACCGTACGTCTTGGCCCAGTCACCGTAGGTATCTACGGGCATGGCGCCAAAGTGTGTGGCGTGGGGCTCTACGAGCAGCACGGGCGCTTCCGTCGTTTGATGCAGGGTGAGGTCCTGCCGGAAGGGGCCACCATTGAAGGATTCACGGTTGGGCGTGACCGACCAGATCCCGTAACCATTGCCATACAGGCCATGGACCGAGTGGTCCCGCATGGAAACGGCCCAATCGTACTTGGTGTAATACCGGCGCGCGTACGCGCTGCCTGTGCCGGCAAGGTCATGCGTGGCGTCCATGACCATCGGCCCGGCCTGAAGATCCTGAGGGGTAGGCATCCGGGCGGCCGCAGAGCGCCACGGCGTCCCGAAGGAGTCCTCCTCCACACTGGCATGGGTGAAGATTTGCGGGTCGACCCAAGCAACGAACCGGTGCTGCTCTACGTGCACCCCCGCATGTGCGGAGCTGTGGGAAAAGCGCGGTGCCAAGTGGAAGCCCGGCTCGCCGGAGCGGAAGATGAAGTTCCACTGGCGGGTGTAGGGGCCGGACTCCGAGGCATTGAGCACTGCGGAGACCACTACGAAGTCCTGCTCCTGACGCACGGAAAAGCTCGTACCCGGAGCATATTCGCCGCCTGGGGCACCAAGGACGCTGGTCACCTGGTCGAACCGGCCCCGGCCTGTCTTGCCCAATAATTCCTGCCCGTCAAGCTTCAGGGATACGAGGCGGGCGTTGCTGGCTTTGTCGAACACAGCCTGGACTCGCCCGTTGTCCACGGTGATCTGGGCGGAGTTCTCCGCATAGCTCGGCGCAGGGCCGCTGGCGGGACCCTCATGAGCGGCTACTGCCGGCGTTTGGGCAATTGCGACGGCGGCGAAGGCCAGAGTGGTTCCTGCGGCGCTGAAGGTATGGAATTCCCTGCGGGAGATCATCGTCGATCCTTTCAAGGCGGTTGGGTCAACAACATTCATCCACCGCATGACAAGGCCGTCAAGAGCTTTGACACGATTCAGACTCGCCCAAGAAACCGTTTTCCGCAGAATGTCAGGGAAAGCGTACATCTGATGTTTAAATTCATATCTCACTATATGAGACGAAATCCTCGGTGAATCCAGAGCTGGGAGCGCTTACATCCGATGAATGAGCATCTCCGTGGTCGCGCATAACCGAGGCCGGCGCCCGGGCGAATCAGCTCTTTCGAGGTCCCACGGCAGCCCCGACAAGAGCCCCAAGCCCTACCCCGATGAGGATGCCCAGGAAAGGGGACTTGAAGATCAACTGGCCGACGATCAGGCCAACAGCAGCCCCAAGGAGGCAGCCGATCCATAGTGGGTTGTTCATGGCGTCTCCCGGGAAGAGAATCTCAGGTGCGGGGCGCTACACGGCGCGACCCAAGGACCTTCTTGCGCGGGGTCTCCCCCGACTCAGTATCGGCCTCGCGAATGGCCGACCACGACGCCGAGACGAGGTACACCTGGCTCACCAGGTTGAACCAGATCAGCAGGCCGATGATGATGGCAAACGATGCCAGGACGGGGTTGTTGCCGGACCGGGCCAGAAGTTCGGTACTGAAGAATTGCAGGACCGTGGTACCAACGCCCGCGAGCACCACGCCTTCCAAGAACGCGCGGCGCCCCAGCTTGAGGCCACCTGCAATATGGAACAGTACCGCCGCCGTCGCGCAGTTCAGGAGGAGCGGAACCACGATCTTGACGGTGGCGGCGATGGGCGAGGCCACTGCCTCGTCCAGTTTCAGCAGCTCGAAGATCCAGTCAGCAGCTGTTCCAAAAATCAGGGAGGCCCCGGCACTGACCACCAGAATGACTCCGAGGAGCAACAGGGTGCCGGCGTCGATCAGTTTTTGCAGGAGTCCGTTGCGGAGGAGAGGGTCAGCGTTCATGACGCCGCGCAGGCCCTCCCTGACGCTGGCAATCCACCCGAGGGACGTGAAGACGGTCACGGCAGCGGCGATGAGGGCGGTCCAGCCGAGGCCGGACGGGTTCAGCAGTGTTTGCGGATCCACCAGCCCTTCACCGCCATTGACCTGCAGGAGGCCAGGCGCCGCGGACGCCACACTGCCGATGACAGCGTCTTCAAGTACCGGGTTGCCGCCCAAGACGATGCCGGCGATCGCGAAGCCGGTGGTCAGCAGACCCGTCACGGAGAAGAACATGTTGAAGCCAATACCCGCACTCAACAGAGGCCCATGCTGGCGTGTGTAGTGCTGGAAGGAACGCAAGGCACGGTTGGTGTTCAGCCTTGCCATGAAAAGGGCAAAGAATGCCCCGGCCTTCTTCGGCAGGCCATCACCGGCGCGCTTGGACTGGCCCCAGTCCTGCCTCTTGCGAAGCATCTCAAGTTTGAGCTTGGCCAGCTCAGTTGGCAGCGGAGGAGCGTCCGCCTGCGTGGCGTGAATCCGCTTGCTGTTCTTCGTCAGTATCGCCGCCAAAGTCGAGCTCTTCCCGTAGCTGCCATATTCCATTGGTGTCGTGCTCGTAAAGTCCCATGCTAACCACAGGGAAGGTCGCCCGGTAATCTCTGAGGACCGTTTCGGCCTCATCCAGATTTTCCTGGGCTACATCGTGCGCCACGGTGACGTGAGGATGGTACGGGAAGGGCAGCAATCGTTCGAGGGGCCCGGTTTGGAGTTTCTCGTGCAACTGCACGCACTCTTCAAAGCCTTCTTCCACGTTGACGAACACCACGGGTGAGACCGGCCGGAAAGAACCTGTTCCGGAAATGGTGATGTGGAAGGGTTCCTGGGTCCGGGCCACTTCCCGCACATGCTCGCGCGTAGCGGCCCAGTCCTGGGTAGGTGTGGTGGTAATCAGCGTGATGTGGGCGGGAATGACCTCGGCCATGGGGTCACCGAAAGAAGCCCGCCATTCCTGCAGTTCGCGGGCGATCTCCGGCGGAAAGCCGAGGATGACACCAACACACATGGTGTCCCCGTCGCCGCAGTCGGTGCCGGTCACACCCGTCTGGCGAGAGTCGTCCGGACCGACACCCTTGCGGGTGTCGGTCTTGACGTTGAGCTGGCCAGCGGAGCACATGGAGTTAGCGGACTCCCAGGTCGCGGTGGGCATCTCCGCGGTAGGGCAGGAAACCGACCTTGGAATAGACGTCCGCGAGAGTGGCTGAAGCAATGTCGCGTGCCTTGTCCGCGCCGAGGGCCAGGAGGCGGTCCAGTTCAGCGGGATCGGCAAGGAGCTCATTGGCGCGCTCCCGAATAGGTGCCAGGTGCCCGGAGACGAGTTCCGCGAGGTCAACCTTGAGGTGCCCGTACATCTTGCCTTGGTAGTCAGCCACGATCTTCTCTACCGGTGTGCCGCTGATGGCCGAGTAGATGGTCAGCAGGTTTGATACACCCGGCTTATTCTCGCGGTCGTAGCGGATCTCGGTTTCAGTGTCCGTGACGGCCGACTTGATGCGCTTGGCCACCGTCTTGGGATCATCCAGGAGGTTGATCAGGCCGGCCGGTGACTCCGCAGACTTGGACATCTTGGCGTTGGGGTTCTGGAGATCGTAGATCTTGGCCGACTCCTTCTGGATGAAGGCCTCCGGCACTTGGAACGTCTCCCCGAACCGGCTGTTGAAGCGGTTGGCGAGGTCCCGGCTGAGCTCCACGTGCTGCCGCTGGTCTTCGCCCACCGGCACACCGTGCGGCTGGTAGAGGAGGATGTCGGCGGCTTGCAGGATCGGGTAAGTGAACAGGCCAACGCTGGCGTGGTCCGAACCCTGCTTCTGTGCCTTGTCCTTGAACTGCGTCATGCGGGCGGCTTCGCCCATGCCGGTGATGCAGTTCAAGACCCACGCGAGCTGGGCGTGCTCAGGGACCTGGGACTGGACGAAGAGGGTGCACTTCTCCACGTCCACGCCGCCCGCAATGTACTGCGCAGCGGTGACGCGGGTGCGGTGGGCGAGCTCGGCCGGGTCCTGGGGCACGGTGATGGCGTGCAGGTCCGGGATGAAGTACACGGCGTCGTACTCGTCCTGCATCCGGACCCAGTTGACCAGGGCGCCGAGGTAATTGCCCAGGTGCAGGGAGTCAGCGGAGGGCTGCATGCCGGACAAGACGCGGTGCTTCGCGCCAACGGCAAGCTTGGTGGATGTGGTGGTCTGCGGTACCGCTGCAGTGCCGGTTTCAGTCGTGGTGGAACTAGTCATGGAGGAATACCTTAGGAAGCTTAGAGCCGGTAGTCGACTACCAGCGGTGCGTGGTCGGAGAAGCGGGTGTCCCACGAAGGCGCCCGGTCCACGACAGCGGAGAAAGCAGCTGCTGCGAGGCCCGGTGTGGCCAGGTGGTAGTCGATGCGCCAGCCTGTGTCAGTGTCAAAGGCTTTACCGCGCTGGGACCACCAGGTGTAGGGGCCGGCGACATTACCTGCCAGGCCCCTGTGGACATCCCTCCATCCGATTTCTTCGCCGAGGAAGCGGTCAAAGTACGCCCGCTCCTCCGGGAGGAAGCCGGCACGCTTGACGTTGCCCTTCCAGTTTTTGATGTCCAACTCTGTGTGTCCGACGTTGAGGTCGCCCACCACCAAAGCGTGGTCGCTGTGCTTGGCGAGCTCAGGCAGGCGCACAGTCATGGCGTCCAGGAAGCGGAACTTGTCATCTTGCTTGGGTGTTCCCACTTCTCCGGAGTGCACGTAGGCGCTGACGACGGTGAGAGTGGTGGATTCGCCGGCACCGTTTTTGACGGTGTAGTCGGCTTCGACCCAGCGCCCCGAGGTGTCGAAGTAGTCGTCGCCAATACCGACGCGGGTAGCCGTAGGCTCCTCGCGGGAAGCGATGGCGACACCGGCACGGCCCTTGGCTTCAGCTTCGGTGTGGAGGATGTGCCAGCCTTCGCCGATCAGCTTCCTGACGATGTCATCAGGTGCGCGGACTTCCTGCAGGCAGAGAATGTCAACGTCGCGGGGCTCCAGCCATTCCGCCATGCCGTTCTTGTAGGCAGCCCTCAGGCCGTTGACGTTAACTGACGCGATGCGAAGGAAGTCCTTCTTCAATGCCGTACTCACCCGGTCCACTCTAGTCGATGATGGTGCCGGCTACGGGCTCGTCCGAGCCGCCGGAAGACTTGATCATGTCGCGCGCATTGGTGGCCGTAATGGCGATGGTTTCCAGTGCGCGGTTGATGGTGTCCTGATCGGCGGCACCGCCCTTGGCCCGCTCTTCATCCACAACACGGACCTGTACCTGGACGATCTTGAAGGAGTGGTCCAGTTTGAGGTCGCGAACCTCATCTGACTTGCTGCGTTCGGCTACGACGCGCGTGCCGCCACTGTCGGCAGCGGACGACGACGGCGCGCGGCCGGCTGCGGCGTTGAAGGCATTCTGCGCTTCGGTCAGCTTTGCGCCGGCCCGCTGCGCGGCCTTGCGGATGCTCAACACCACGAAAGCGGCCAGAGCCAGCCAGCCGAAGGCCACTACTGCGACGACCCAACCCACAACATCGTTCTGGTTTGCCGCGAAAATGACGGCCACCAGGAACGCGATGATGACGACGGTCATCCCCAGGCCGCCAATGCGGAAGCCCTTGAACATGCCTTTGCCGGCGGGGGACGTGGACGGGTGCGGGTCACCGAGAGATTGCATGGACCCATTCTCTCAAATCCACGAAGGTGCCTGCGCCCGCTTCCACGGACGGCGAACACCGGCCCCCAAGCCCCGGGTTTTTGTACAGCTAATGCCCCCAAGACGCCGTTTTCGGGGCATTAGCTGTACAAAAACTCCATCACTTGAGGAACAGCCGGCGCAGCCTTCCGGTAGTCAGCATGATGCCGAGCGCAATCATCACCACGTAGTAGCCCACATGGATGGCGGTAGCCGGACTGAACGAGCCCACACTGATTTGCCGCAGCAGCTCCACGCCGTGCCACAGTGGCATGGCCTGGATGAACCACTGGATCACCTGCGGGTAGACGCTGAGCGGGTAGAACGTGGCGCTGAACAGGAACATGGGCAGCAGGAAGAAGTTGATCCAGTCCATCTGCTGGAAGGTCTTCATGAAGCTGGTGATGCCCATCCCGAAGCTCGCGAAGCCGAAAGCGATCAGTACCGAGGCGGGAATGACCAGGATGGCCCACCAACTGGTGAGCAAACCCATGACGCCCATGACGGCGGTAAATCCAGTGGCGTACAGAAGCCCGCGCAGAAGGGCCAGGAAGATCTCGCCGATTGCTACATCCAATGGCCCCAGGGACGTGTAAAGCATCCCCTGGTACAGCTTGGCGAAGTTCATCTTGAAGAAGACGTTCCACGTGGAGTCGTAAATGGCGCCGTTCATGGCCGAAACGGCCAGCAGCGCCGGGGCAATGTAGGCCGCGTAACTGATCTCCTCGCCGCCTGGGCCTTGGACCGTGCCCACGATCGAACCCATGCCCACTCCCATGGCCAACAGGAACAACACCGGCTCAAAGAATCCTGACACCATGACCAGCCAGGTGCTGGACTTGGCCGCCATCAATCCGCGGCCCACCACTGCCTTGGCGTTGCGGGAGTACAGGGAACCGAACTTCCGCTCACGGGCACGATCCGTGGCGCTGTGGCCACCCGTCAAGACATTCATGAGCCCATCCTTTTCACGAACTGGCGCCGGACAAGCAGCCACCCTACGGCCGCGGTCACCAGCAGGAACACCACGTGGATGATGGTCAGCAACGGATCTTGATCCATCCCGTAGGTGAAGACCCGGCCCAGCTCAGTCCCGTGCCACACCGGTGAAATCCACCCGATCCAACGGACGGCGATCGGCAGGGAATCCAGCGGGAAGAACGTCCCCGAGAACAGGAAGAGCGGCATCACAATAAAGCGTTGCACCAGCGCAAACTGCCCCTTGTCCTGTTTGATGCTGGCCGCATATGCCATCAGCGGCAGGCCGAAGGACAGCGCCGCCACGGTGGCCACGAGCGAAGATACCCAGCCCCACGGACTCGGCGAAGCGCCGAAAAGTGCCACCACCACGAAGTACACCACCGATTGCAGGAGGAACCTCAGGGTGCTGGCCATGATGTGGCCACTGGCAATTTGCTCGGGAATCAGCGGCGAGGCGTGCGGGCCATAGAACACGCGGCGCCATTTGAAGCCGTCCATGACGGGATAGGAAAACTCCCCCGACGCCGTCATCACTGCCGCCGAAACCAACAACGCCGGAGCCACAAATTCCAAGTAGCTGACGCCGCCGAATGCCGACTCGCTGTTGGCGTCCACCAGGCTGGCGAGCCCAACTCCCATGGCGAAGAGATACGCCACCGGCTGCCCCACGCTGTAGAGCACCACGGACCAGCCGTAGTTCCGCATGACGCGGAGGACCTGCTCGGCGTAGAAGAAGGAACCCCATCGCCGCGCCCTCGCAGCCGAAACCTCAGGCGAGTGTGCCCGCAGCGGACGCTCCGCCGTCGTGAGTGGTTTGGCGGTTCCGCCAGTCGACGGTCCCCTAGTCAACGAGGCTCCTGCCGGTCAGCCGCAGGAACACGTCCTCCAGCGACGAACGGCGGACCAGCGAGGTCATCGGCCGCAGCCCGCGCGCGGTGACCTGCTCCAGCGCGGCCTCGCCGTCGTGCGCGTAAATGAGTACGCGGTCGGGCAGCGTTTCGAGCCGCTCACCGATGCCTTGAATTTCGACGCCGATGGTCGCGTTCCGCTCGGATCCGAACCGGAGCTCGAGTACTTCGCGCGACGAGTGCTCGCGGATCAGGGTGGCCGGCGAACCCTCCGCCATGATCCGGCCTTTGTCCACCACGATCAGGCGATCGCAGAGTTGCTCGGCCTCGTCCATATAGTGCGTGGTGAGGATCAGGGTGACGCCATTTTCCTTGAGCCGGAACAGCCGGTCCCACAGGATGTGGCGGGCCTGCGGATCGAGGCCCGTGGTGGGCTCGTCCAGGAGGAGGATCCGTGGCTCGTTGATGAGCGAGCGGGCGATGGTGAGGCGCCGCTTCATGCCGCCGGAGAGTGCGTCGACCTTCGAATTGGCCTTGTCCGTCAGCTGCGCGAATTCCAGCAGTTCGTCGGCTTTCGGCCGCAAGTAGCTCAGGGGCAGGCCGAAGTAGCGCCCGTAGACGATCAGGTTTTCACGGACCTTGAGCTCTTCGTCGAGGTTGTCCTGCTGCGGAACCACTCCAAGGTGTGCCCTGACTTCGGGACCATGGGATTCAGGATCCAGCCCCATGATGGTCAACGAACCGGACGTGCGCTGGGAGACTCCACCGATCATTTTCATGGTGGTGGACTTGCCGGCACCGTTGGGGCCCAGCAGCCCGAAGGACTCCCCCGCAGGTACGTCAAAGGAGATGTTGTCCACGGCGGTGAGCTCACCATAGGTCTTGGTGAGGTTCCGGGCGCTGATGACGGTTGGTCGGTTCATGTCGACGCTGGATTGCGAGGATTCTGACGGTGTTGGTGACGGTGTCGGAGAGCGGGTTGCTTCATTGTGCACCCTCAGCAGACTAGTAGCGCCCACGGACATGTGAAAGGGCTCTTGCACATATTGTTGCAAGAGCCCTCTCGTTTCAGGCTTGGGAACTTAGGCGATGCCCGCCTGGCGCTCAGCACTCTCCACGACGTTCGCGAGCAGCATGGCACGGGTCATCGGACCTACGCCGCCCGGGTTCGGGGACAGCCAGGCGGCGACGTCGGCAGCTGCCGGGTCCACGTCTCCGGTGACAACAGCCTTGCCGTTGCCGTCGTCCACGCGGCTGACACCGACGTCGAGCACTATTGCACCCGGCTTAAGGTCTTCAGCCTTGATCATGTGCGGCACGCCGGCAGCGGCGATCACGACGTCGGCCTGCTTGAGTTCTGCGGGCAGGTCCACCGTTCCGGTGTGGGCCAGGATGACCGTGGCGTTGACTTCCTTGCGGGTCAGCAGGAGACCGATGGGGCGGCCGATGGTGACGCCGCGGCCAACCACCAGGACACGCTTGCCCTTGAGTTCAATGTTGTGGCGGCGAAGCAGCTCCACGCAGCCCTTGGGCGTGCAGGGAAGCGGGGACTTCATCGCACCGTTGACGTTGGCCACCAGGCGGCCAAGGTTCATCGGGTGCAGGCCATCGGCGTCCTTGTCAGGGTCCATGGCTTCCAGGATGACGTCCTGGTCAATGTGCTTGGGCAGCGGCAACTGGACAATGTAACCGGTGCACTCCGGGTTGTCGTTGAGCTCACGAACAACCTCCAGGAGGTCTTCCTGGGAGATGTCTTCGGGGAGGTCGCGGCGGATGGACTGGATGCCCACCTCGGCGCAATCCTTGTGCTTGCCTCCCACGTACCAGGTGCTGCCGGGGTCGGAACCCACCAGGATGGTGCCCAGGCCGGGGACGATTCCCTTGGCGGCGAGAACGGAAACGCGGGTGGTCAGTTCTGCCTTGATGGCTGCGGCGGTGGCCTTGCCGTCAAGGATCTGTGCGGTGGACTGTGTCATTCCATCTGCTCTTTCTGGTGGGTGACCTATTGGCTCATGCCAACGGGACCCGCCGCCGTTGGTGTGGCGGCGGATCCCGTGGGCTCCGGATCAGTGCCCGGGTGATGCGTTGCTTAGCCGCGGAAACGCGGATTTACCACTGCTCGTGCTGCGGGTACAGCGGGAAGTCGGCTGCGAGTTTGTCGACGCGGGACTGCAGCGACTCGACGTCTGCCGAGGAACCGGCCTTGAGCGTGGTGGCGATGATCTCGGCAACCTCGGTGAACTCGGTGGCACCGAATCCGCGGGTAGCCAGGGCAGGCGTACCAATGCGGAGGCCGGAGGTGACCATCGGCGGGCGGGGATCGAACGGAACAGAGTTGCGGTTCACGGTGATGCCCACGGAGTGCAGGAGGTCTTCGGCCTGCTGGCCGTCCAGCTGCGAGTTCCGGAGGTCAACCAGGACCAGGTGAACGTCGGTGCCGCCGGTGAGGACCGAGACGCCTGCTTCGGCGACATCGGGCTGGTTGAGGCGGTCAGCGATGATCTTGGCACCTTCGAGGACGCGCTCCTGGCGCTCCTTGAACTCT
This sequence comes from Paenarthrobacter sp. YAF11_1, assembly GCF_052113445.1. Classification (NCBI taxonomy): domain Bacteria; kingdom Bacillati; phylum Actinomycetota; class Actinomycetes; order Micrococcales; family Micrococcaceae; genus Paenarthrobacter; species Paenarthrobacter sp. YAF11_1. Next base: position 129,924 of record NZ_JBFRDF010000003.1, on the reverse strand, counting down.
TCACCGCCGGCAATCTTGAAGGCAACGGCCTTGGCGGCGATGACGTGCATGAGCGGTCCACCCTGCTGGCCCGGGAAAACGCTGGAGTTGAGCTTCTTGGCCCACTCCTGCTTGCCAAGGATCACGCCGGAACGGGGGCCGGCCAGGGTCTTGTGGACCGTGGAGGTGACGACGTCGGAGTACGGGACCGGGCTCGGGTGCAGGCCGGCTGCAACCAGACCGGCGAAGTGCGCCATGTCCGTCCAGAGAAGCGCGCCAACCTCGTCGGCGATGGAGCGGAAGGCAGCGAAGTCGAGGTGGCGCGGGTAAGCGGACCAACCGGCGATGATGACCTGCGGCTTCTCGGCGATGGCCTGCTCGCGCAGCTTGTCCATGTCAATGCGGAAGTTGTCTTCTTCAACCTGGTAAGCAGCTACGTTGTAGAGCTTGCCGGAGAAGTTCAGCTTCATGCCGTGGGTCAGGTGCCCACCGTGTGCCAGGGACAGGCCCAGGATCTTGTCGCCGGGAGTGATCATGGCGGAGAGAGCGGCAGCGTTGGCCTGCGCACCGGAGTGCGGCTGGACGTTGGCGAACTCAGCACCGAAGAGTTCCTTGACGCGGTCGATCGCAAGCTGTTCGGCGACGTCGACGTATTCACAACCGCCGTAGTAGCGGCGGCCCGGGTAGCCCTCGGCGTACTTGTTGGTCAGGACGGAGCCCTGGGCTTCCATGACGGCGCGGGGGGCGAAGTTTTCGGACGCAATCATTTCCAGGGTGCCGCGCTGGCGGCCAAGTTCCTGGTTAAGGACTGCTGCGATCTCGGGATCGAGATCGGCAAGCGACTGGTTGCTGACAGACGCGGAAGTGGTTGTGGTAGTCACGGAAATCTCCTGGCTAGGCAACGGGTGGTGCTACAGGTCAGGCTACCGGCAGCAGCATTCCCGCGTCCCCTTTTTGACGGAGGGATCGGTCACGTGCGTACAGCGGTAAGACATGACCCTCGGCCCAGGCGTACGATCCGTGGTCTTCATGATTGCCGCTCCCTGGTGGTAGTCCACCCAACGCCAGTTGCGACCCATTAACAGTACAACAACGCGGCACAGGTAGGCTTGATCGTGTGACTGAATCCACCGCTTTCGTAGTAACACTTTCCTGCCCCGACCGCCCCGGCATCGTCCACGCGGTAGCCGGAGCCCTGCTTTCGGCCGGCTGCAATATCGCCGATTCCCAGCAGTACGGAAGCCCCAGCACAGGCAACTTTTTCATGCGCGTGGAGGCATCGACGTCGTCCTCCCAGGACGAACTGGCGGCCGCGCTGCGTCCGGTAGCCGAATCGTTCGGCATGACCTGGCAGATCAATCCTGTTGGCGAAAAGGTCCGCACCATCATCCTGTGCTCCAAGGACGCGCACTGCCTGAACGACCTCCTGTTCCAGCAGCGCACCGGCACCCTGCCCATCGACGTGCCGGCCATCGTGTCCAACCACCGGGACCTTGAGTCGTTGGCGGAGTTCTACGGCATCCCGTTCCACCACATCCCCGTGACGCCGGAAACCAAGCCCCGGGCCGAGGCGCAGCTGCTGAAGCTCATTGCCGAACACGATGTTGAACTGACCGTACTTGCCCGCTACATGCAGGTCCTCTCCAACGATCTCTGCACGGAGTTGAACGGCAAGGCCATCAACATCCACCATTCGTTCCTGCCCTCCTTCAAGGGCGCCAAGCCGTACCACCAGGCCCACGCGCGCGGAGTCAAGATCATCGGCGCTACCGCCCACTACGTGACGGCCGACCTCGACGAGGGCCCGATCATCGAGCAGGAAGTCATCCGCGTCGACCACGCACGCACGGCTGCCCAGTTCGTCCAGATGGGCCGCGACGTCGAAGGCCGCACGCTGGCCCAGGCGGTCCAGTGGCATGCCGAACACCGGGTGCTCCTCGACGGCACCCGGACCGTGGTATTCAACTGACGCCGCTCCTATGCTGAGGGTATGCGGGGCATTCCTCACGCCGAGCACGAGGCTGATTTGGCAGTCTACTACGACCGTCAGGCGCCTGTCCGGAACACCCGCGCGCTCACGCCACACCGCGTCGAGTGCAGAGAATGGTTCGTCCGGCTCCTGAAATCTGAACACCGTCATTCCTTGTTCGAACTCGGGTGCGGCACGGGTGTTGAGGGCTTGGAGTTTGTCCGCGCCGGATTGCACTACACCGGGGTGGACTTGTCTTCTGAGAGCGTCCACCTGGCGCGCTCGGCCGGGTTGGAGGCTACGGTTGCCAGCGGCCTCAGCCTGCCCTTCGCGGATGCTGTCTTTTCAGCTGCGTGGACCATGAGCACGCTTCTGCATGTCCCCAACAGCGGAATTCACGACGTCGTCAGCGAACTTGTGCGGGTCACCGCACCTGGTGCGCCAATCGCCGTCGGACTCTGGTCAGGTGAGGATTGCGAGGTCCTCAACCCGGAGGACCTTGAGGAACCGCGGCGGTTCTTCAGCCGCCGCAGTGATGACACCGTGCTCAGGGTTTTCGGCGGGCATGGCGCGGTTGAGCATTTCCAAACGTGGCCTGAGGGTGTGGGCGTGGAGTCCGGGCCGGGCGCGGGCAACTGGGTCCAGCACTACCAATTCCTGGTCCTCCGCACCCCGGCACCCAACTAGGTCGCATTTGAGGTCGTTCCCAGCGTTGGGAACGACCTCAACTGCGACCTACATGGGAACTAAGCTGGGCACCATGGCTCCCTCTTACGCGTTCGCCGGGGACACCCCGGCCATCCATGAATCCGCCTTCGTGGCACCCACTGCATCCATCATCGGCAAGGCCACGTTGGCCCAGGACTCCAGCGCCTTCTACGGCGTATCCGTCCGCGCGGACACGGCTCCGATCAGCGTCGGCGCGGGTTCGAACCTCCAAGACAACGTAGTCCTCCACGCCGACCCCGGTTTCCCCTGCACTGTGGGCGAGCGCGTGTCCGTGGGGCACAGCGCAGTAGTCCACGGGTGCACTGTGGAGGACGACTGCCTGATCGGCATGAGCGCAACCATCCTCAACGGCGCGGTGATCGGTACGGGCTCACTCATCGCCGCGGGCGCCGTGGTGTTGGAAGGCACGGTCATTCCCCCACGCTCCCTGGTGGCTGGCGTGCCCGCGAAGGTCCGCCGTGAACTCACCGATGAGGAGTTTGAGGGTGTGAAGCACAACGCCGCGCACTACAAGGAACTCGCGGCGGCGCACCGGGACATGCACGCTTAACGCCGAATGCGGGGCCCGCTCTGCATCCACACCCGATGGGTTTGGGACGCAGTGCGGGCCCCGCAACGTACAGAACTTAGTCCAGACTGATCGGGCCGAGCTCGTCCAGGAGGTCGCCCGGGCCCGGGTTTCCGGCAGCGGACGCGCCACCCAGATGGTTCACCACACCCCAGACAGCGTTGAGGCCAGTGGTCACGGCGCCCTCGGCCCAGCCTGCGGTGAAGGACACGTCGTCTCCGGCCAAGAAGATGCCGCGCTGGTGCTCCGGCAACTGATCCTGTTTGAAGTGGGTGAACAGTCGCTGCTGGTACCGGTAGTGCCCCGGCAAGTTGGCCTTGAACGCACCCATGAAGTTGGGGTCGGCTTCCCAGGACACGGTGATCGGCTGCCCCACGATGTGGCTGGCAATATCCACACCCGGGTAGATCTGCTGTAGCGAGTGCAGCATCAGCTTCACGCGCTCGTCGGCACTGAGGGCCAGCCATTTCAGGGCGTCGTCATTCCATGTGTAGGACAGGAGCATGACAGCAGGCTTGTCCGGCCCGTCGTCGAGCAAGTACGTTGCCCGGTTGAGGCGGTCGGTGAGCGTCATGGACAGGACCTCGCGGCCCGTTTCGGGATCGATGTCCTTCCAGAATGGACGGTCCACCATCACGAAGGTCTTGGATGACTGCATGTAGTGCGAACGCTCGATCGCGGTCCAGAGCCCTGCCGGGAACAACGCTTCCTCAGTGTGGATGCGCGTGGACAGCAGCCATGACTGGCAGGTGGTCACCACGGCCTGGTAGGTGGCTTCACGTCCCCAGCTTTCGCGGACCAGCAGGTCGCCGTTCCCTGCGCGGCGGATGTTGTCCACGGCTCCGCGCGGGGAACCGCTGTGCAGGGATGCCAGCGAGGTGCCTTGGGGCCAGTAAGTAAGGTTCGACGGCGCGTGGTTCCAGAGTGCCTCGGGGAGCCTTTGCGCTCCTCCCGCAATGGAGCGGTGCTGATCATCCGCGTCCGTGTAGACCACGCGGAGGATTTCGAGGATGGAGTTGGGGAAGTCCGTGTCCCAACCGCCGGTGCCGAAGCCCACTTGGCCGAACGCCTCGCGGTGCGCGAAGCCGGCTTCCTTGAAGGACTTGCTGGCAGCGATGAAGCCGTAGAAGGTCTGCTCGTCGAGTTCCGGGAGGAGCGCGTTCCAGAGTTCCTTGATCCGCTTGGTGTCCCGGGCCTTGATGGCTTCCTGCATCTCCGCGAACGCTGCGCCGTCGTTGACTGCGGCCTTCCACGCATCGGCTACTTCAAGGAAGAACTCCGGCAGCTCGTCAGCAGTGGTGGCGTAGTGCTTCTTGCCCGCGAGCTCGATCACTGTGCTCGAGGTGGCCGGCGCCATGGGGTTGGGGAATTCGTTGGTGTCCAGGCCAAGCAGGTCCACGTAGTGGTAGAACGCCTTGCCTGAGACCGGGAAGCGCATGCCGCCAAGGTCCGCCACCACGCCGGGCGCGGACGGGAAGCTCGCCGTCCTAAGGCGCCCACCGATCTGGTCGGCCTCGTAAATGACCGGCTTGAGGCCAAGCTTCATCAGCTCGTAGGCGGTGACGAGCCCGGACAGGCCCGCGCCGATGATGGCGACTTCCGTGCCGTAGAGCTCCTCGGGAACGGAGCCCAGTCCGTCCGGGTGTGCCAGGTAGTGGTCGTAGCTGAACGGAAAGTCCGGGTTCAGCATGGTGATGGGGGCTCCAGCAGGCGCGCCTGGTTCTTCGATAACAGGGAGTTCGGTGGCGATGGTCATGAGTTTGCTGCTTTCACAGATTCCGGGCTCACGGCCCTGGCGGTCAGTTCACGGTAGTCCTGCTCGCTGAGCTCGGCTACCTTGGAGTTCCGGCGTCCATAGCCGAGGTAAATGGCGATGCCTACCAGCATCCAGACACCAAACGTGATCCAGGTGTCGGCGCCCAGGTTGAGCATCAGGTAGGCACACATCAGCGTGCCCAGGATGGGAGTGATCGGGTAGAGCGGGACCCGGAAGCTCCGCTTCAGGTCGGGGCGGTTGCGCCGCAGGTAGATGACCGCAACGTTGACCAGGGCAAAGGCAAAGAGTGTGCCGATGCTGGTGGCGTCCGCCAGTGCTCCGAGTGGAACCAAGCCCGCGGTAAGGGCGACGGCGGTCCCGATGATCAGCGTTCCGGCCACCGGAGTGCCGGTGCGGCGGGAGACGCGGCCAAAGACTTTGGGCACCATGCCATCGCGGGACATGGAAAGCATGATGCGGGTCTGGCCGTACAGAACGGTCAGCACGATGCTTGCGATGGCCAGCACAGCACCGATGGAGAAGACCAAAGCAATCCACGGCTGGCCCGTGATCTCGTGCAGGATCTGCACCAGCGCAGCTTCGGTACCGTCGAACCAGTCCCAGGGACGGGCACCGATGGCTGCGACGGCAACCAGAACGTAGATACTGGTGACGATCACCATGGAGAGCATGATGGCCCGGGGCAGGTCACGCTTGGGGTTCTTGGCTTCCTCGCCTGCTGTGGAGGCCGCGTCAAAACCGATGTAAGAGAAGAAGACGCTCGACGCGGCAGCAGAAACACCGGCGGCACCCATCGGCAGCAGCGGCTCGAAATTGCCTGCGTTGAAGGCGGTGAAGGCCACAGCGCAGAAGAAGATCAGGATGCCCACCTTGATGATGACAATCGCCGTGTTGATCCATGCGCTCTCGCGGGCTCCGCGGACCAGCAGGACCATGGCCAGGACCACTATCACCAAGGCCGGCACGTTCACCAGGCCGCCATCCCCCGGCGGCTGGCTCATGGCATCCGGCAGGACTTGGCCGAAGGCAGCCAAGGTCTCGTTCACGTACTGCCCGGCGCCAACAGCAACGGCCGCCACTGAGACGGCGTATTCCAGCACCAGGCACCAGCCACAAATCCACGCCATGCCCTCGCCCATGGTGGCGTAGGAGTACGAGTAACTGGAGCCGGCCACCGGAACCAGCCCGGCCATTTCGGCGTAGGACACTGCGGAGAGCAGCGCAGCCATACCGGCAATGACGAACGAGATCCAGATGGCCGGCCCTGCCAGTGGCACTGATTCGCCAAGGATCACCAGGATGCCGGTGCCAAGAGTGGCTCCCACGCTGATCATGGTCAGCTGGAGCACGCCGAAGCTGCGGACCAACTGGTTTCCGCCCTCGCCGCTTCCGGCTTCGCTGACCATCTGGCCGATCGGCTTGCGGCGCAAAAGTTGCGCGCCCAGGCTTGGCCTCACGACGCTCACCTCCGCTGGGTTTTTGGTGTTCACAGGCACAGTCACCCTTGACGTCCCTTCAAAGTAGTTTCGATTTCCCCGCCACAAGACTGGCATGTGAGCCACCTCTCACCGCGGTGCAAAATGACCTATAGTGTTCAACCATGAGACGTAATGCACACTATCAAGGAGCTGCTCCGGCCGCCCTGTCCGGACAGGTCACCGTCGACCTGTCCGCGATTTCAGACAATGTCACAGCACTGAAAAAGCGCACCGAGGCGCCGTACTTCATGGCCGTAGTGAAGGGGAATGCTTACGGACATGGCCTGGTGGAAGTGGCCCGCACCGCAGTAGAGGCGGGGGCGGATTGGCTGGGAACCGCCCAGCTCACCGAGGCCATCGCGCTCCGCCAAGCAGGCATCACGGTCCCCATCCTTTCGTGGTTGTATCTGGCATCCCAGACAAGCTCCACCATTCTTCAGGCGCTGGAAAACGACATCGACGTTTCCCTCGGAAGCGTCACGCAGCTCGAGGTTCTGGCTGGTATCGCAGACCGCGTTGGCCGTCCCGCCGTCGTCCATCTTGAACTGGACAGCGGCCTGAGCCGCGGCGGTGCACGCAAGGAAGATTGGGCGGAACTCGTCACCGCCGCCCGCAAGGCCGAACTGGACGGCACCCTCCGCGTCCGGGGGCTTTGGACCCATCTGGCCTGGGCCGATGTGCCCGCCCACCCGGGCAACGCCACCGCCGTCGCGGAGTTCGAGGACGCTGTACGGGAAGCCCGTGACGCAGGCCTGAACCCCGAGCTCCGGCATGTTTCCAGCTCGGCGAACATCCTGGACCGGCCCGAATTCCACTTCGACATGGTCCGCGCGGGGCTCGCCATCTACGGCCTGGCACCCGCCGATCACCTGAACCCGGCGGACTTCGGCCTGCGCCCGGCGCTCAGCGTGACGGCACCCCTGGTCATGGTCAAAAAAGTCCCGGCCGGGACCGGTGTCAGCTACGAACACCAGGCCATCACCTACGAGCCGCGCTACCTCGGGCTCATTCCGCTCGGTTACGCAGACGGCATTCCCAAGGGCATCAGCGGCCGATCCGTGGTGAACATCGCGGGCCGCACCGTGCCGGTGATCGGCAAGGTCTGCATGGACCAGTTCATGGTGGACCTCGGCCCGGATGCGTCGGGAATCGACGTCGGAGACACCGCGGTGTTGTTCGGCGGCCCTGAGTCCGGGGCGGCGAGCGCCGACGACTGGGGTGCTGCGATCGGCAGCCATGGGGACGAGATCATCAACAGGATCGCGCCCCGCCTGCCGCGTGCCTACGCCGGCGGTGCCGACCGGGACAGCGCCTACGAGTGCCCCGACTACCAGGAGCCGGCCGCCGCCGGGCAGGGCAATGTCGCCTGAGCCCGCCACCGCCCGCCTGAGTTTCGTCACGCTCGAACAGTTCGTGGAGCAGCTGCCGCCGGAACTGAAAATGCTTCACGACGGCGGCAGCGGCACCTCGTTGCTGCGGTGGGTGGAACCGAGTGAGCTGGAGGACCCCACCCCGTACCTGCCCGAGGGTGAGTTCCTCCTCACCGCTGGGCTGCCTTTCCTGGGGAAGGGCGGCTCGGCGGCCAAGGTGGATGCCTACGTCCAGCGACTGGTGGACGCGAAAGTGGCGGCGCTGGGGTTCGGCATCAGGCCCTACTTCGACGGCGTGCCGGATGTGCTGCTGAACGCTTGCCGCAAGCACAACCTCACGTTGTTCGAGGTCCCGGAATCCGTGCCGTTCGCAGCGATTGGCCTGGAATTCTCCCAGCTGCTGGAGACGGACAATGCGCGGGTCTTCCGCCAACTTGCCGAGACCAACCGCCAACTCATGCGGGCAGTCCTCTCCCCCAGGCCCGAACACGAACTACTGGCGGCGCTGGTGCAGCGGGTGCCGGTGTGGGCCGTGCTGGTGGGGGCCGACGGACGGGTCCGGGCGCGCAGGCACAATACCGGCGGCAGCACCGGCGTCGAACATTCATTGCTGTCACCCATGCTGGAGCGGCTGCTGTCCGGCAGCGGGCCGCGCGTTGAGATGGACGGCTTCGAACAACCCGGTTCGGCGCTGGTGTTTGGGCATCCGCTGCGGAGCACCAAGGATGCGAACCTGGGGGCGTTGATCCTCGGCTCGGATGCACCGCTGACGCCTGCGCAGAACAACGTGGTGCAGTCCGCTGTGGGCTTGTTGGAACTGCTGGTGCGACAAAGGACCAGTGGGTCCTTGGCCCCCAGCCAACTGGCCACGGCGGTGCTGCTGCACCCGGACTCGTTGACGTCCGGCCCCACCAAGCATGTCAACGGCCTGAAGGACCTGCTGGCCCAGAGTCTGTCCTCCACCAGATCCGGGCAGATGCGCGTGGTGCAAGGCGTCCGGGTGGATGGCGCTGCTGACGATGGGCCTGTCCGTGAACTGCTGCAATGGCGGAGGCTCTTCGACACCAAGCTCGTGGAGATCACGGAGTATGGTTTCGCGGCGATTACCCGGTTGAAGGTGGACGACGCGTTGCTGGCCGACGTCGAGAAACTGGGATGGCGCCTGGTGGTGGGCGAACCGACCGAGCTCACTGGACTCGCCGCCGCGTACCAGCGGGCCACGTCCCTGCGCAGCCGCGTGGTCACCACCGGCAAGAGCGCCCGGGTGGATGAAGTGACGTGGTCGGTTGCCGGGTTGCTGGGGCGCGAAGCCGGAACCATGCTGGCGGAGCGTCTCCTCGCGCCCGTGCTCTCACTCGAACCGGACCGGCGCGATCCGTTGCTGGCAGTCCTGCGTGGCTGGCTCAGCGAGAACGGCAGCTGGGACGGCTCGGCAAAACTCCTCGGACTGCACCGGAACAGTGTGCGGCGGCAGATCGGCGTGCTCGGCGAACTGCTGGACATGGACCTCAACCATGCCCAGGTGCGTGCCGAGTTGTGGTTTGCGTTGCAGTACGTGGAGGAATTGATCGGGCCGGGGTCAGACGGGATCGTCGCCTAGTTGCGCTGGTCCCACTGTTTGTAGAGTTCCGGCCGGCGTTCGCGCAGGTACGGGACTTCCTCCCGCGCCGCTTTCACCGTGTCCGTGCCGACCTCCGCGAACAGCAATGTTGGGGACTCCCCCGCAGCAGCGAGCAACGATCCGTCCGGACCGGCGACGACGCTGCCACCCAGGAAGTTGTACACATCCTCGTGCCCGCTGTGGTTGGCGTAGGCCACGTTGAGTTGGCTCTCCAGAGCCCGGGCTCGGATCAGGACCTGCGGAACGTTGTCGAACCCGGCGGAAAGGGCTGTTGGCACCAGCAGCAGTTCAGCGCCACGGGTTGCTGCTGCCCGCACGGCTTCCGGGAACTCGACGTCGTAGCAGATCAGCATCGAGGTGCGGATACCGTTGAAATCCACGACGGCGGGAGGTTCTTGGGCGGCGACGAACGCCTTGTGCTCCTCCGCACCGAAGAGGTGCACTTTGGCGTAGTTGAGGATCTCGGCGCCTGCGGCGTCCAGCAAAGTAGCCGTGATGTGCCAGCCGCTCCCGGCGGCAGCCGGCTGCGCGCCGTCGTCGTGCGCTGCCTGGTGCTGTTGGTGCCCGATCCCCTGCTGGCTGAGGGCCGGAAGGCTGTACACCAGGCCAATGCTGTGCCGGCGGGCGATGTCGGCCAGGCGTTCCCGGATGCCGGGAAGCGTGGCTGGATCCAATTCGGCATGCAAGCGCAGTGGCGCGTAGCCAACGGGGAACAGCTCCGGAGTGAGCAGCAAGCCTGCTCCTGCCTGGGCGGCGCGCTGGGCGGCGTCGTCGATCGTTCGGAGATTGGCGTCGACGTCCATGACGGAAGCGTTCGCCTGCAGGACGGAGAGCAGCATCTTTACCACCTAGGGTTTCGCCTGGTCGCGGCGCACACGGGTGCCCGGACGTTTCTTGGTTCCAGCGTAGGCGCGGGACCTGTCCATGGGGTGGGGCATTTGGACCCGCACGCCGCCAAAGCGGGACGCATTGCCCGCAACTCTCCCGTTGTGGGGCCCGCTCTGCGCCCCACAACGTGGTTGTGGAACGCTTAGCGGGCCTCACAAGGGGTACGTATCCCATGATCTTGCGTTGGAGTATGTAGCAGTGAGTTGACTCCTTGTGTTCACTTCTTGACTACAAGGTTGTTTGTGGGGCAATCTTCTTGTCATGCCCGCTACGCAGCGCTCAACGAAGAGCCATCCAAGAAAACCTGGCTCGCAGTCCGCACTGCGCCACCTGAATCAGCAGCGCATCATCGAGTGCCTGCTGAGCGGTCCTTCCACGCAAGCTGAGCTCTCGCGGCAGACCGGGCTGTCTACGGCAACGATTTCGAACATCGTGAAAATCATGCAGGACGCGGGCCTCGTTTCCACCGAGCCCACCACCAGTTCCGGTCGCCGCGCAACCAACGTCAGACTGAACAGCAACGGTGCGGTGGCCGTCGGCATCGACTTCGGACGCCGCCACCTGCGCGTAGTCCTCGCTTCACTGGGCTACCACGTCATTGCCGAGGATTACATCGAGTTGCCGTTGGGCCATCAGGCAGAAGAAGGCATCGCCGCGGCTGTCCTGCTGCTGGAGAAACTGCTCCGCGAATACGGCATCGACCGCACTGCCGTAGTGGGCGCGGGCGCGGGCATTCCCGGCCCGATCGACCGCCGTTCCGGCACAGTGGCACAAGGGGCAATCCTCCCGGAATGGGTGGGCATCGATATCCTCCACCGACTGGAGGAGGCGCTGAACTGCCCCGTATTTGTTGATAACGACGCCAACCTCGGCGCGTTGTCCGAAGTGACATGGGGGCCCCACAGCGGCGTCTCCAACCTGATGTTCCTCAAGATCGGCTCGGGCATCGGCGCGGGCTTGATTCTCAACGGCTTCCCCTACTACGGCAACGTTGGCATCACGGGTGAAATAGGCCATGCGACCATCCACGAGCACGGCCTGGTGTGCCGCTGCGGGAACAGGGGTTGCCTCGAAACGATAGCGTCCACCACCACCATGATCGAGCTGTTGGGCCGCGGCCAGGAGACCCTGCTGACACCTCAGGACATTGTCCGCAACTGCCTCTCCGGCGACTCCGCAACACAGCGGGTGGTGGACGACGCCGGACTGGCGGTAGGACGCGCTTTGGGCAACGTCTCCAACCTCATCAACCCGGAAGTGATCGTGGTGGGCGGCCCTCTGGCGGGCCTCGGCGACCTCTTGCTGGACCCCATCCGCAGGGGCCTGGTGCGGCATGCCGTGCCAGTGGTGGGCGAGACAACCCACCTCGCAATGTCGTCCCTCGGGGCGCGGGCAGAGGCCTTGGGAGCCGCCGCTTTGGTGTTCCAACACGCGGGCATTACCGGTAGGTAACGAAATCGTTAGCTGGATCATGCGTTCAAGTCTTGACGACAAGACGGGTGATCCAGTTTACTTTTTCATCAGACAGCCTCGCCATTGCGGGGCCGACAACGAAGTCATGCATTGGAGGCGTAAGGGCTGATGACATCCCTCGACACGCAAGGTGATCCCATCCTTTTGGAGATGCGCTCGATCACGAAGGAATTCCCCGGCGTGAAGGCCTTGTCGAACGTGAGCCTGCGTGTAATGGCCGGCGAAATCCACGCAATCTGCGGGGAAAACGGTGCCGGCAAGTCCACGCTCATGAAGGTTCTTTCCGGCGTTTACGGGTACGGAAGCTACACGGGCGACATCGTGTACCAAGCCGAAACCCAGCAGTTCAAGGACATCCGCGCCAGTGAAGCGGCCGGCATCGTGATCATTCACCAGGAACTGGCGCTGATCCCGGAACTGTCCATCATGGAGAACATCTTCCTCGGCAACGAACCCACCAAGTGGGGCGTGATCGACTGGGCCGAGGCCCGCAAGCGCTCCCTCGAACTCCTGGCCCGCGTTGGCCTCCGCGAGGATCCCGATACCCCCATCAAGGAAATCGGCGTCGGCAAGCAGCAGCTGGTGGAAATCGCCAAGGCACTGAACAAGTCCGTGAAGCTCCTGATCCTGGACGAGCCCACGGCAGCTCTGAACGAATCCGACTCCCAGCACCTCTTGGACCTGATCCTGGGCCTCAAGGGCAAGGGCATCACCTCGATCATCATTTCCCACAAGCTCAATGAGATCGAACAGATTGCGGACGAGATCACCATCATCCGTGACGGCAAGTCCATCGAGACCTTGAACGTCAAGCGTGATGGCGTAGACGAGGACCGGATTATCAAGGGCATGGTGGGCCGGACGCTTGAGTCCCGCTTCCCGGACCACGAGCCGACGATCGGTGAAGTTTTCTTCGAGGTCAAGGACTGGACCGTGGGCCACCCCCAGATCCAGGATCGCCTGATCTGCAAGGGCTCCAACTTCTATGTACGCCGCGGCGAAATTGTCGGTTTCGCAGGACTCATGGGCGCCGGACGCACAGAGCTGGCCCGTTCCCTCTTTGGACACTCTTACGGCCGATTCATCAAAGGTCAGGTCTACAAGGACGGCAAGCAGGTCAACCTCCGCAGCGTCAAGCAAGCGATCGACGCCGGACTCGGTTACGTCACTGAGGACCGCAAATCCCTGGGCCTGAACCTGCTGGACGACATCAAGACCACCACGGTGTCGGCGGCGCTGAACAAGATCAGCAGCTACTCCGTGGTGGATACCCGCAAGGAATTCTCCGTTGCCGAGGAGTACCGGAAGTCTTTGCGGACCAAGACCCCGTCGGTTGAAGAAGGCGTAGCCAAGCTCTCCGGTGGCAACCAGCAAAAAGTGGTGCTGGCCAAATGGATGTTCACCGATCCGGACCTCCTGATCCTGGACGAACCCACCCGCGGAATCGACGTCGGTGCCAAGTACGAGATCTACGGCATCATCCAGAAGCTCGCGAACCAGGGCAAGGGAGTGATTGTCATTTCCTCGGAGCTCCCGGAGCTTCTGGGCCTGTCCGACCGCATCTACACCATTTTTGAAGGCGCCATCACCGGCGTCCTGGACAAGAACGAAGCAAGCCAGGAAAGCCTCATGAAGCTCATGACTTCCGCCCGCAAAACCGCCTGACCGTTGGCCCAGCCTCGCCCCTTCCTGACACAAGGACCAAAACAATGAACGCGCTCAAGAAGCTATTTGGTGGCAATACCCGCCAGTTTGGCATGATCTTCGCCCTGGTGGCACTTATCGTCTTCTTCCAGATCTTCACCGAGGGCCGCACGCTGACCCCCGGCAACGTGATCAACCTGTTCAACGGCAACTCCTACATCCTGATCCTGGCCATCGGCATGGTCCTGGTCATCATCGCCGGACACATTGACCTTTCCGTTGGGTCCGTGGCCGCCTTCGTGGGCGTTTTCGTAGCCCTGGCAATGCGTGACTGGGGCTTCCCCTGGTGGGCCGGCGTGCTCTTCGGACTGGTCCTGGGAGCCGTGATCGGCGCCTGGCAAGGGTTCTGGGTGGCGTATGTGGGCATACCTGCCTTCATCGTGACCCTGGCAGGCATGCTCCTGTTCCGAGGCTTCAACCAGTTTGTTGGCAAGTCCAACACCATCCCCGTCCCCAAAGAGTTCCAGTTCCTCGGTTCCGGCTACCTGCCGGAGGTTGGCCCGGATACAGGCTTCAACAACCTCACGGTACTGCTCGGCCTGGTGGCCGTAGCCTTCGTGGTCATCATGTCCCTGCGTGCCCGCGCTACCGCCAAGGCACTTGGCGCCGACGTTCCCGAACTCTGGGTCGAGGTCACCAAACTGGTCCTGATCTGCGGCGCCATCCTCTACGCCACGTACCTCTTCGCCACGGGCCGCCCCGGCACTTCCTTTCCCATCCCCGGCCTGATCCTCGCCGTCCTGGTCCTCATTTATGGTTTCATCGCAGACAAGACCGTCCTGGGCCGCCACGTCTACGCCGTGGGTGGCAACCGCCACGCAGCTGAATTGTCCGGTGTGCAGTCCAAGAAGGTCAACTTCCTGGTCATGATGAACATGTCCGTCCTTGCCGGCCTGGCAGGCATGATCTTCGTTGGACGTTCCACCGCATCCGGCCCGTTCGACGGTGTCGGTTGGGAACTGGACGCCATTGCGGCCGTCTTCATCGGTGGCGCAGCAGTCACCGGTGGTGTTGGCACCGTGATCGGCTCAATCGTTGGTGGCCTGGTCATGGCCGTCCTCAACAACGGCCTCCAGCTGTTGGGCGTTGGCGCCGACCTTACCCAGATCATCAAGGGCCTGGTGCTCCTGGCAGCAGTCGCCTTCGATGTCTACAACAAGTCGCAGGGCAAGCGTTCCATTACCGGACTGCTGATGAAGAACTTCCAGCGCAACAACGAGATCAAGCCCGACGAAACCACATCCACCAAAGAGGTCATCTCCAAGGAAGCGTAATCCGCGTCCTGACAGACTCGCTCCACCCCACCCACACAGAAAGTGAACCAAGATATGCGAATGTTTGGTAAAGCAGGAAAGGCAGCAGCAGTCGCTGCCATCGCGGCACTGGCGCTGACAGCCTGCGGCCGCTCTGACAGCGGCTCAAGCACCAGCACGGCAGGCGGGGAAGCGTTCCCCAAGGACTCGCTGATCGGCGTCGCACTTCCGCAGAAGACCAGTGAAAACTGGGTCCTCGCGGAGAAGCTGTTCAACGACGGCCTCACCAGCGCCGGCTTCAAGCCGGACGTACAGTTCGCCAACGGCGGCGTGTCCGAGCAGCAGAACCAGATCAGTGCCATGGTCACCAAGGGTGCCAAGGTCATCATTGTGGGAGCCATCGACGGCGCCCAGCTGGGTACGCAGCTCCAGCAGGCCAAGGAATCCGGCGCGACCATCATCGCCTACGACCGCCTGCTCCTGAACACCGAGAACGTGGACTACTACGTGGCCTACGACAACTTCAAGGTGGGTGAACTGCAGGGCCAGGCCCTGTTGGACGGTATGAAGGCCAAGAAGGCTTCCGGCCCGTACAACATCGAACTGTTCGCAGGCTCCCCGGATGATGCCAACGCAAAGGTCTTCTTCGACGGCGCCATGAGCGTCCTGAAGCCGAAGATCGACGACGGCACCCTCAAGGTAGTCTCCGGCCAGACCTCGTTCGAGCAGGCTGTGACCCAGGGCTGGAAGGCAGAAAACGCCCAGCGTCGCGCTGACACGCTGCTTACCGGCAGCTACGGCACCGCTTCCCTGGACGGCGTCCTGTCCCCGAACGACACCCTGGCCCGCGCAGTACTGACGTCCGTCAAGGCCGCCGGCAAGCCGCTCCCGGTTGTCACCGGCCAGGACTCCGAAGTTGAGTCTGTGAAGTCGATCATCGCCGGCGAGCAGTACTCCACCATCAACAAGGACACCCGCAAGCTCGTTGAGCACGCCATCACCATGGTGAAGGACCTCCAGGCCGGTAAGGAACTGGAAATCAACGACAAGGACTCCTACAAGAACGGCGTCAAGACCGTCCCGGCTTACCTCCTCCCGCCGCAGATCGTTACGGCAGAGAACGTCAAGACGGCTTACGTCGACGATCCGGTACTCGGCCCGATCACCAAGTAATTGGTCACCAAGTAACACCTTTTACAAGCAAGCCCCGGTCCGCCAGCAGGCGGGCCGGGGCTTTCGCTTTGCCGCTTTGAACCGCGCCGTCTGCTACTTCCCCTCGCGGACCTTGATCACCCCGGGGCCTGAGAAGTTGAGCACGGCGTTCCGGACTGCTGCTGGCGATTTCAGCGTCTTGTATCCGTAGACGTCCGAGGGTGACCACCCGACGTCGGACGTGAAGTCACGATTGGCCCACTCAGGCACCGCGGTCCCTGACTCAGCTGCGGCCGCGATCGCTTCAGCTTTCCGCTTCGCGAAGGAACCTTCAGCGACGGCGTTCAGGTCAACGGACTCGCCATTGAACCAGGACCCCGTGTCGCTGAACATGTTGCCGTTGTAGCTGCTTACTGTGATGGATTTGTCCGCATCGGCGCCGTCGTAGTCGAAGGCGTTGTATTCGGAAAAGATCCTTGAGTCATACCCCGCTCCCAAGAAATAGCTGGTTCCGCCCTGAGCTTCGCTGATCATGGGGTAATCCGGGTCATCGACGCTGCCCACGAAGTAGTTGTTAAGGACGTGAACCTGCCCAAATCGGACGCGGGGTCCTCGTTGCTGCGTGTTCTCGAACAGGTTGGAGATGAAGCTGACGCGCAGTTTCCCGCCGTCCTTGTCCACGTGCTCATCACCGGAGCCCAGGAGGCTGGTCTTGTCATGGTCGCGGAGCTGGCTGTTGGAAATGGTGACGAAGTCCGTACCGTCCTTCAGGTCCAGGAGGCCGTCGTGCCGGATCACGGGTTCGTTTTTGAAGTCCTTCGGCGCTTCGCTGTCGGGGTAGCGTCCGTCGGTCAGGAGGACGTGGTCAATCCAGATGTGGTCGGACGTCACGGCAGACAGGCAGTCAAAGCGGGCGTTCCAGGCGCCGTCCCCGTCGTCCGGTGACCAGGTGGTGAACCAGTCCACGGGTGATTCGATGCTGAGGTTCCGGATGACCACGTTGCTCGCGACATGCATGATCACGTTTGCGCCCACCAGTCCCGCAGCATCGTCCAACCCCAGCAACGTGGTGTTGCTCGGGAGGTTTACCTCAATCTGCCGCTTCATGGCATTACTTCCCTGCTGGCGTAACTGCCGCATCTGCTTGCAATAAGGGAAAGCTTGATCGCTCCAGGTCTTGCCGTTGTCCAGGAAGCAGCTCATGTACTTCTGGATGTCGTAGCCAGGCGCGTAGTCCTGCTCTCCCATGACCGAGCCGTCGGCAGCCTCATTGCCGTTGATGGTTCCCCTGACGTAGATGATTTTCGGTGCCTTGGGGTCTCCGTTGTTCAACGTTGCCGCTTTCAGCTCGGCCAACGTGCTGACCACGTGAATGTTTCCCGGCGGGGCGTCGGAACCACCATTGGTCCCCGGCCCTACCGATGCCCAGCCCGTGGGAGCGGAGTCGTGGACTGAGACTGTGGGGGAACCGTGCACAGTGACCGGCTCGGCCTGACTGGCAGGAGCCGTCGCCAGCGAAACTGCAAGGGTGATGCCGAGGATGGTGGACACTGCCGCGAGGTGTAATGGTTTGGTGCGCGGATTTTGTGGTGCTGTGGACGTCATTGGCCTGTTTTCCGGCATGCCAAAGAGAGCACATGCCTTGTAGGGATGGGCAATTCGACTAGCTGAGGAACCTTGCCCCACCGGCGAGAAAGCGCTTTCTCCGGGGCTTTCCTATTATGCCTGTGCCGCTCGCCACGCTGTCAAGGGTTGTTCGGAAGACGTACCCGCCGCTTTGCCGCAACATTTCACAGCCCACGCATAGCTTCGGCAGGCTTGCCGCACAGCAGCGCTCAGCAAGGTAGGAGTTGCAGCCCGCGTTCAGCGGGCCGAACAAACCTGCAGGTCAAGAGGAGAAACGTGAGCGTCCTTGCCCGAAGCGTAGGCAATGCCTTCCGCAATAAAATCAGAACGGCGGCCGTTGTCGCCGTCCTGGCCGTAGCCATCGGCCTGGCACTGGCCATGCTCGTGGCCAATCAAGCAGTGGGCGCCAAGGTCCAGGAGCTCAACGCCTCCGTGGGCACCACCCTGACAGTGAATCCGGCAGGCGGCCAAGGCTTTGAGGGCGGCGGCGAACCACTGACGACGGCGGAGGCTGAGACTGCGGCTTCGGTGGCCAACGTGACGGCGGTAGTGGGGACCAAGGCTTTGCGTCTTCAGACATCCACCACGGCAACCACCGGTTCAACTACGGGCACAACCCAGCAGGCCGGACCCGGGGGTGGATTCGGTCCCGGCGGGCAGCAGGCGACAGTCAGTACCAACCTGACGGCCGCCGTCGACGCCGGTACGCTGGGCAACCGCAACGGCTCCGCGGGAACAACCGGCGCCACCGGCACCACCACCCAGCCTGCACGCACGCTCCCGATCACGGCGACGGGCATCGGCGCCGAGGTGGACAGCACCGGCAAGGCCTTGGACATCACCAGCGGCACAGGCCTGGGCGACTACACCACTGCCGATGCCAAGGCCTTGGTGGGCGCGTCACTGGCTGAAAAGAACAGCCTGACAGCCGGCTCAACCTTCACCATCCAGGAAAAGACCTTCACCGTGGCGGGCATCTTCGATGCCGGAACCACCTTCGGCAACAACGCCGTCTACGTGACCCTCCCGGAAGCCCAGACGCTGGCCGAAACCCCTGACGAACTCTCCAGCATGATCGTCACGGTCAACAGCATGGAGAACGTGGACAGCACCAAAACTGCCGTCCAGGACGCACTGGGCACGGACAAGGCCGACGTCACCCAGGGCCAGCGCAACCTCGAAACAGCTGTCAGCTCACTGGACAGCGTCAAGAACATTTCCCTAATCGCCTTCATCGCGGCTTTGGCCACCGCCGGAATCATCATCCTGCTCATCATGGTCATGCTGGTCCGCGAGCGCCGCCGTGAGATCGGCGTCCTGAAAGCCATTGGCGCCCGCAACCGTACCATCGGCCTGCAGTTCGTCCTGGAGTCGCTGGTCCTGGTAGCCCTTGGCAGTGTGGTGGGCGCCGTGATTGCTTCGCTGGCCAGCGGCGGCATCGCCTCCACCCTCATCAGCTCGAACACCACCACGACGGCGGCCACCACCACCCAGCGCGGTGGCGGACTCGCTGGGGCCATGCCCAACGGCGCGGTCCCGGGTGGCGGTATGGGCGGTGGCCAGGGTGTTCCCTTCGGCGGTGCCTCACAGTTACTGACCTCTGTCACCGCGAGCGTCTCCCCCGGTGTCCTCGCTGCAGGCATCGCAGCGGTGTTCGCGGTGGCCATCATCGGCGCGCTGGTCCCGGCCTTGCTGACCGCCCGTATCCGTCCCATCGAAGTACTCCGAGGAGAATAGCCGTGATCGTAGTCAAGGACCTGGTCCGTCAGTTCAAGTCCGGTGACCGGACCATCAAGCCGGTCAATGGCGTGAGCTTCGAGCTCGAAAAGGGTTCGCTGGCATCCATCGTGGGCAAGAGCGGCAGCGGCAAAAGCACGCTGTTGTCCCTCTTGGGTGCGCTGGACAAGCCCACCTCAGGGGACGTCGTCGTGGATGGCGTCAGCCTGGCGGGACTCCCGGACGGCAAGCTGACCGAGTACCGTCGCCGGGACATCGGCTTCGTGTTCCAGCAGTTCAACCTGATTCCCAACCTCAGCGCCGTGGACAACGTCATGCTGCCCATGGAGTTCGCCGGGGTCCGGAAGGCGGCCCGACTGCAGCGCGCCAAGGAGTTGCTGGAACAGGTGCAATTGGATCCGGAGAAACACTCACGCAGGACCAACCGGCTGTCCGGCGGCGAGCAGCAGCGCGTGGCGATCGCCCGTGCGCTGGCCAACGAGCCCAAGCTGATCCTCGCTGATGAGCCCACCGGCAACCTGGACGAGCAAACTGGTGAGCACATCATCGAGCTGCTCAGCTCACTGAGCCGCGACCACAACACCACCATCCTGGTGGTCACGCATGACCGCAGCCTGGCCCAGAAGACCGAACGCTGCTTCCGGCTTCAGCAGGGCCGGCTCACCGAGGAGGTCAGAACCGGATCGCGTCGATGACCTTGACGCGCACCGCCACGAGCGCGGGGATGGCTCCGGCGATTGCGCCAACAAGGACTGCCGCACCGAATCCCAAGAACGCGGCGTCGATGGGGAATGCCGGGTATTCGGTGAGCCCCGGGGCCACCTTCGACTCGATCCACGGGTGCTTGACTACCGCGACTGCCAGCATGACGCCCGCCAGGCCGGCGACCGCGGTGGCCACCACGGATTCCATCATGACGCCCACGAAGATCCGGCCGGAGGTAGCCCCGAAGCTTCGACGGATGCCGATTTCCCGGACCCGGTAGCGGACGGTGACCATGGAGATGTTGAGCATTCCCACGGCGCCAAGCAGCAGGACCAGCCCGGCTACTCCACCCACCACCAGCTGCACGGGAGCCAAAGGGTCACCCCAAGCGGCGTAATCCATGCGGTCTGCCTGGGCGTAGTAGCCGGGGAACTGCCCTTGGAGATCGGCAGTAATCGCTCCCTTGAGGGCCTCGGCCTGCTCCTCGCCTACCCACATTTTGAACTGAGACATCTGGGACTGCATCCCAGTCATCGCAGCCCCCTCGGACAGGATGAACGCGGCAGGCGGGGTGTCCGGGTAGGAATCAGGCACGACGCCGATGATCACCGCCGTGGCCGGCTGGTCACCCGGGATCCTCACCGTGGGATTGGCGGACAGGTTGGGCCGGCCGGCTTGGTTGTAGAAAGCTTCGGAAACCACGACGGCGGGCGCAAGCCTTTGGCCGTCGTCGGCCGCGAACCAGCTGCCCTGCTGGAGCGGGACCCGGTGGATGATGCCGTAGCCGACGTCCACGATGGTGACGTTCACGCCGGTCACACCGCGCGGAAATTGAAAGCCTGCCTGGGTTTGGCCCACATGCGTTGACGTGGTGATGCCGTAGCGCTGCTGGATCCCTTGATAGGCCTTTTCGAGCTTCGCTGGATCCGGCGGGGTGGGTCCGCCGACGTTCAAGGAGAGCGTCGCTACCCGGCCGCCGTTTCGTTCAGATTGATATTTGTAGCCTTCGCGGGCCAGATCTCCGACGCCCACCACGGAGGTCAGCGCGGCCACTGACAAGGCCACTCCAAGGAGAGCCAAGAGAATCCGGACTTTGTTGATCCGAAGTTCCTGCCACGCTTCGACGATGGTGGAAATCACACCGGTCATGCGCTGACTCCCGCCGCTGCAGGCACTGATAGTGGGCTGAGCACGCCCGAGTCCAATCGGTAGCAGGCACGGGCCAGTGCGGCCACGTTGGTGTCGTGGGTGATGGTGACCAAGGCCGCTGCGGTTTCCGTCGCGACGGTGTCCAACAAGGCCATGACGGACTGGCCTGTCTCGACGTCAAGTGCTCCGGTTGGTTCATCGGCCAGGATCAGCCTGGGCCTGCGGACCAGGGCCCGGGCGATGGCCACACGCTGTTGTTCACCGCCGGAGAGCATGTTGGGCATGGTGGTGGCGCGGGCGGCAAGGCCAACCCGGTCCAGCATGTCCATGGCGATCTCGCGGCGGCGCCAGAACTCCTTGCCCTTGGCATAGAACAATGGCGTGATCACGTTGTCCAAGGCGCTGCGTCCGGGCAACAAGTTGAACTGCTGGAAAACGAAACCCACGGTGGAACCACGGAGGCGGGCACGGGCATTGTTGCCCAGCCGGTCCGCGGGTTGGCCAAGGAACTCCAACTCCCCCGATGTCGGAACATCGAGCAAGCCCAGCAAATTCAGGAGCGTGGACTTGCCGCAACCCGAACGGCCTACGATTGCCGTGTGATCGCCGCTGTACACCTCAAGGTCGATGCCCTTGAGGATGTGCAACCGCTGGTCATCGGGAAGCGTGACGGAGCGGGTCACCGAGCGGAGGCTGACCAGCGTTTCCTTGGAAGTTTCCTTCTGCGGTTCCTTGGGTGTTTCCTCGCGTGAGTCTTCCATGGCCCTAGCCTGCCGGGGCGTAGGCGATCTGGCCCGGCCCCATCATGGGGTTCGGGGCAGCCGGTGCACCGGGAACGAATTCCAGGACCTGTTCACCTTCGGCCAGCCCGGAGGTCACTTCAACCACGGAGCCATCATTGAGGCCCAACTGGACGGTGCGCTGCTCAGGAGCCGCCCCTGCCCCGCCCGGTCCGGCAATCCAGACGATCCCGTCCTTGACGCTGCCCTTCACCGAGGTCAAAGGAACCGTCACCACGTCAGGGGCCACTCCGGCGCTGACCGTCATGGTGGCTCCGAGGCCCGCGAAGACCTGCTGGTCCGCAGGGATCGCGCAGCTCAACGTACCTGTGGGATTGCCGCCTTCTTCAGGCTGGCTCCCGCCGGCCCCGGGACCCGGGATCGCTGCGCCCACGCCCATGCCGGCACCTCCGCCGGTGGCGGCCAAACCACCCGAGGCGCCGCCGCCGTCGTCGGACGCGTTGTTCTTAAGCGTCACTTCGGCGCACTGGAACGGCGCCGGTCCACCCACCAAAGCGATCTCCGCGGGGCCGGGCTTGCCGAGCAGACGGTACTGCTGGGCGGCCGTCACCGAGCCGGCCACCGTGTAGGTTCCGGGATCGATCTTGCCCACTGCCTCGCCCACGGTGACCTGCTGGTCAATAAGCGTTGACAAGGACTGCAGGGTTCCAGCGCTGGGAGCGGGGATGTCGAAGTAGTCGTAGACAGGCTTGGCTGTGGTGGGGGTCCCGTCCTTGGAAACTTGCGGGGCCTGGACTGCACGCTCGGCCTTCACCTGGAAGAGGGCATCGCCCTTGGCCACCGTGGCACCTTGGTCCACGAAGATCTTGATGACCTTGCCCGCGGAAGTGCTGCGGATGGTATCGGCGGCGTTGCTCTGGACGGCGCCCTTGATCTCCACGGTGTTGGTGACGGTGGCGCGGGTGGCGGGGACCACCGGGATATCCACCTGGGCCAACGGCGCCGGCTCGGATCCTGTCGCTTCAAGACCATCCACAAAGGCGATCTTGACTAATGCCACCGCGATTATCGCGAAAACCAACAACCAGGCAACCGGCAAAATGACGCGCCGAAAAGTACCCATCCCTGCTCCATTTCGGTAACTCCCCACAGAACCTCTGCGAGGGATGATGGGCTAAGCCTAAGCGAGGAAAATCTTCGGTCCGGACATTCGTGTGACTTGACAGAATGCTAAGTGTGCCGGGAAATCAGAAATAAGCGTTTGGATCCGCAAGCGCCGAAAGAGCTCCCACCACCGCCACGGTGAGCGGGACGGCGCACAATACGATGAGAGGCCACCAAAATGACAGGGGGCGGGGGCCGCGGTGCGCGCTACGCGACATCATGAGGCACGGTAGGAAGAACGGCAGAAAAAAGACGCCGAATGCCAGCACCGCCATCAGGAGTTCGCCTTCAGAACATCCGGATCCCAAGGTGTCCTGTGTGCATTCCATCCGCGATGGGTAGAATCCCAACGCAAATCCGAGGAATGCAGCAGCGGGCACGGAAACAATGGCACCGATCAGCGAGACCACTATTAAGGCAATTCGCGGGCCCGCTGAAGGCCTTACAATTTTCGTTTCCATACTCCCCCAACAACTGCATTTCCCAGCCGAGGCTACCAGCATGACCGGAACGGCTGCGCACCGTGTGGGCGGGCGCACCCGTACCCGCCCGGCGCTCCCCTCGTTCCCTGCGGCTGCACCCGTACCCGCCGGGCGCACCAGAGGTTACCGGAGCGAGCGGCGTAAAAGGGTGCGGCACCATACCCACTCAAAACCCCGCACGCTTCGGGGCCGGCCCCGCCCTCGTTGGGAACGGCGCACCCGTACCCGCCGGGCGCTCCCCTCGTTCCCTGCGGACGCACCCGTACCCGCCGGGCGCACCAGAGGTTACCGGAGCGAGCGGCGTAAAAGGGTGCGGCACCATGCCCACTCAAAACCCCGCACGCCTCAGGGCCGGCCCCGCCCTCGTTCCCTGCGGACGCACCCGTACCCGCCGGGCGCTCACCTCGTTCCCTGCGGGCGCACCCTTACCCGCCCGGCGCACCAGAGGTTACCGGAGCGAGCGGCGTAAAAGGGTGCGGCACCGTGTTCTCGCAGAGGCAACGCTTGCCCGGAATGAGAGGATGTCAGTCATGACCCTCCCTATCGCCAAACCGTGGCTGTCCTCCCAACCCAACCAGGATCCCCGGGCAGCTACCGGCCGGCGCTTGAAGTGGGGTGTCGTGTCTACAGGCAACATTGCCAACAGTGTCTCAAAGGACCTGGCCCTGCTGGACGACGCAGAACTCTACGCTGTTAGCTCCAGGACGCAGGCCGCCGCTGATGCCTTCGCGCACACGCTGGGGTTCGCCAAAGGATACGGGGACGACGGCGGTGTTCCCGGCTACCAGCGGCTGTTCGACGATCCCGCAGTGGACGTAGTCTATGTGGCCACTCCGCATGCCCAGCACTTCCAGATCGCATCGGCCGCGTTGCGTGCCGGCAAGCACGTACTTTGCGAGAAGGCGCTCACCATCAACGCCCGCGAAGCCTCTGAGCTGGTGAAACTGGCCCGGGACAACAAGGTGTTCTTCATGGAGGCCGTCTGGAGCCGCTTCCTTCCGAGTATGCAGCGGGCCTTCGCGATCGCCGCATCCGGGGAGCTCGGAGAAATCCAGTGGGTCAGCGCAGATCTTGGCTTCCCGGCGCCCTACGACCCTTCGGCGCGCATCTGGGCCCTCAATGATGGTGGTGGCGCACTCCTGGACATCACCGTTTACCCGCTGCTTTGGGCCTTGGGCACGCTGGGATTCCCCCAGTCGGTGACGGCGATCGGCACGCTGAACGAAGACGGCGTGGACACGCAGAACGCACTGACGCTGGGGTATGCCAACGGTGCCCAGGCGCAGCTGACCTCTTCCCTCATGGCGCACGGGCCACGGACCGCCACCGTTGCTGGCGGGCTTGGGTTCCTGCAGACCGTTGGGTCCGTCAACAATCCGCGCGAATTGATGATCCGGGTTGGTTGGGACGAGCCGCGCCACGAGCGCTTCGATGTGGTGGGCATTGGCTACACCTACGAACTCCGTGAGGTAACGCGTTGCGTCCAGCAGGGCCTCACCGAAAGTCCGGTCATGCCGCTGGAAGACTCCATCAACGTCATGCGCCTCTTCGACGGCGTGCGCTCCCAGCTGGGGATCAGGTACCCGAACGACGCACGGTGAGGTCCCCGGTGGTGAGCTGTTCCCGGCGGCGGGTGCCGCCGTCGTAAGTTAACTCAGTCGCGTTAACTTCAACGGACTAACGCCGCGTTCCGGTTGATTGCCGGGCCAGCTTGCGGTCCAAGGACAAAGCTCCGGGCCCCAGGAAGATGAACGCCACCGAGATGGCCGCGTAGATGATCAGGAGCTCGGCGGTCACCCCTGCCCTGTCCGTGAGCAGGGGCTTGCCCGCTTCAGTCACGAACCAGATGCCCGCGAACATGATCGCCGCGAGGAACCCGGCCACTCGGGTCAGGGCTCCGAGGACCAGCAGCAGGCCAAGTCCCAACTCACCGGCGATCACCAGCCACGCCACGATCTCCGGCTTCTGCACGCCCATGGCGGCAACCGACGCAGCAAAGGCAGCGTGCCCGGCCATGAGCTTCTGGAAGCCGTGCACCATGATGAGTGCGCCAAACACCACGCGCAGGATGGTGACGCCACGGGCGGAGGACTTGGGAGAGGGGTGAAGGAATTTCACCCGTCCCAATCTTCCATGCCGGGCGCCCCCAGCCAAACGGGCGCCCCCAGCCAAACGGGCGGCGCCAACGCCGGACGCTAGGACAGCAGGGCGGGGATGTCCTTGACGCCCGCCAGGATGTGGTGGTGCGGGTGCGCGGCGAGGTCTTCGCGGCCCAGTTTCCCGGTCAGGACGCCCACGGCCGTGACGCCGGCGTTGTTGGCAGCGGCGAGGTCATTCACGGTGTCGCCCGCGGCCATCACGGCGCGGACGTCCTGGACTCCGGTCAGTTCCATGGCACGGTGGATCATGTGCGGCGCCGGGCGGCCCGCGGCTACTTCATCGGAGCAGACGACGGCGTCCAGCAAGTTGTCGTCGCCGACGCCCCATCCCAGCCGCTGGAGCAGGGGCTCGGCAACGTCGCGTGAGAAGCCGGTGGTCAGCGCCACCTTGATGCC
Source organism: Paenarthrobacter sp. YAF11_1 (assembly GCF_052113445.1). NCBI lineage: Bacteria > Bacillati > Actinomycetota > Actinomycetes > Micrococcales > Micrococcaceae > Paenarthrobacter > Paenarthrobacter sp. YAF11_1. The sequence continues at coordinate 103,805 of NZ_JBFRDF010000003.1, read as the reverse complement.
CTGGCGGCGCAGTTCGCGGAACGCGTCTTCCACTCCCTCCAGGGCGACCGGGGGGTTGGCGTCGTAGAACTCCACGAGCAATTCCTTGAAGCGATCGAACGCGGCTGCCACCACTTCCGGCGTGGCCGCTCCCCCACCGGCTTCGATGAGCGCTGTGATGGCCTCAACTTTGTCCGCGCCCATCCATTCCTGCACAGCCTCGGGTGTGGTTGTCACCCCGGTTTCTTCAACGCAGCGGGCAAGGGCTACGTACACGTCGCCGTGTTCGTCGATGGTGGTTCCGGCCATATCGCAGGCAACAAGGGTGATCATGGGGTGGCTCCTTCAGTGTGGATGCGGATCAGGGCGGCCCTGCGTTCCACGGTGTTGTCGATGGTGAAGTTGGTCAGTGCCGGCAGGTAGCGGTCCTCCGAATATTCCAGGGGCTGGCCATCGCCGGAACGGGTGATGCGGCGTTCGCGTAGGAGCGGAATACCTTCGGGCTGCTCCAACAGCTCGGCGTCCTCATCGCTGGCGGCAACGGCGTCGATGGTGTGCCGTGCACTGTGCAGGTCCACGCCTTGCTCCTTGAGGAACGCGAAGATGGACCCGGAGTCGGTGTCGAAGTCGAACAGTTTCCGGCCCACCTCCAGGATGAACGTGGTGCGCTCAATCATGGCCGGGGACTCGTCCAGGTAGCGGACACGCAGGACCTCCACCACCGTGGTTCCCGGCACCAGACCGAGTGCCTCGGCAGCTTCCGGACTGGCCTCGCGGCGCGCGACCTCCAGCGTCCGCTGGCCGGGCTTCTTGCCGATGCCGCTGGCCCATTCGGTGAACGAGTTGAACGTGGAAAACGACTGCGACGGCACGGACGAACGAACCATGGGAGGGCGGCCCCGCCCTCCGGTCACGGCGCCTTCCGACCGGAGAAACGCGAGCGCCTGGCGGATCGGTCCGCGCGAGGTCCCGAATTCCCGGCATAGCTCCGCTTCGCTGGGCAACTGGTAACCCGGAGGCCACTCACCGTCGGTGATGCGGCGCATGAATTCCTCGCTCAGCCTGACGTGGAGGGGTGCGTTCTGCTGTGTGCTCACAAGTTGATAATACAAGTCTGCTTCGGCAATAACACCGGATTTGAGCGGCCTCAGGTGAATTTGGGGTGAACTCAAATGAACAGAAGTTAAAATCAGATTAACTTGTATATACAAGTGCCATTCTGGCTTGATTCCCCTTCCCGGAGCCGCCAATGTCAGTGGTGTGAACAACCCAAGCACCTCCCCCACCCCCTTCAACAACAGCGCGAGCCAGCCCACCGACGTCGTCATTGTCGGTGCGGGAATCGTGGGCCTGGCGCACGCCGCGCACGCTGTTGCCAACGGCCTGACCGTCACCATCATTGACCGCGACCACCACGCTGCGGGCGCCTCCGTCCGCAACTTCGGCCACTGCTGCATCACTGCCCAGTCCGGGGAACTGTACGAACTCGCGCAGACCTCGCGGAAGTACTGGCTCGAGTTCGCCGAGCAGGCAGGCTTCTGGGCCTCCGAGGCCGGCGCCGTAGTACTCGCCCGCACCGAAGCCGAGATGAACGTCCTGCGCGAACTCTCCGCGGTCCGCGAGCCTGGACAAGTTGAGCTGCTCTCCCCTGCAGAGACGCGGAAACGGCTAAATGTTTCGGCTCCTGAGGAAGCGCCCGACGGCGGTGGTACTTCCGGCGCGGCATGGCCCGGACTCGTTGGCGGCGCCTTCCTTCGGGACGACCTCCGCGTCGACCCCCGCACCACGGTCGCAACGTTGGCCGAGTGGCTCAGCCGGCAGCCCGGCGTCGAGCTTTACTGGAACACTGCCGCGCTGGGCTTCAGGGAGTCCGCGGAGGGCGTCACTGTCCAGACGTCGCGCGGCGAGCTTCGTGCGAAGCAGGTCTTTGTCTGTGTTGGCCACGACGTCGACTACCTGTTCCCGGTCCTTGCCGAGGAGCACCGGATCCAGCGGTGTGCGCTGCAGATGTCGCTGGCAGCCAAGCCATCCGCCGTCGAGTTCGCGCCTGCAGTCCTGACCGCGACCTCCATGCTCCGGTACCCGGCGTTCACGGACATGCCCACCGCTGCAGCCCTCCGCTCCGAGGTATTGGAGAACCAGCCCGAACTGCTGGAGATCGGCGCCAACGTCATGTTCACCCAACGCCCCGACGGCACCATCATCCTGGGCGATTCGCACCACTACCACCGCACCGCCGATCCGTTCCTGGACGAATCCGTCACCACCACGCTCAACGCCGAAATCACGGGCCGGATCGGCGAACCACTGGAGATCATCCAGCGCTGGCAAGGCATCTACGCTTCCTCCGACGTAGCGCCCATCCTGGTCCGCGAGGTCCAGCCCGGCGTCACGGTGGTGTCAGTGACCTCCGGCGTGGGCATGACGCTGTCCTTCGGCCTGGCACACCGCAACGTGTCGCGCCTGTACTGAAATTTCCCGTTCTCTCCCATCCCCTTCGCCTAAGGATTCCCATGAAAACCTCGCTCTTCACCGGTTCCGCGCTTGCCCTCGCTACCGTTCTGGCGCTCACTGCCTGCGGCGGCTCGGCCCAGTCCTCCCCCGAAGCCACCACCGCCACCTGCCCCAACGGTGAGATCAAGTTCGGCATCGAGCCCTACGAGGACCCGGCCAAGCTGAAGCCCGCCTACGACGTCCTGGCGGCCGCACTGTCCAAGAAGCTCGAATGCCCCGTCAGCGTCCAGGTGGTTGAGGACTACGCCGCCGAGGTCCTGGCCATGCGCAACGGCAAGCTGGACCTGGGCCAGTTCGGGCCGCTGGGCTACGTCTTTGCCGATGCCAAGGCCGGCGCCGAACCGCTGGTTTCCTTTGGCACGGCCGGGAAGGAACTCAGCACATACACGGCCGGGATCTGGGTTCCCAAGGACAGCCCCATCCAGGCCATCGGGGATTTGAAGGGTAAGTCTCTCGCCCTGGGCAGCGTCGGATCCACCTCGGGCGACGTCCTGCCCCGCTTCGGACTCCGCGAAGCCGGAATCGCCGACGCCGACATCAAGATGGACTACACCGGCGGCCATCCTGAAGCCCTGCTCGCACTGACCAACGGAAAAGTCGATGCAGCGGAGATCAACTCCCAGACCCTTGCTACGGCCATTGCCGCAGGCACCTTCACTCCGGATAACTTCCGCCAGGTGTGGACGTCCAACCCCATCCCGAACGACCCCATCACCGTGCGCGGCGACGCCGATCCCGCGTTCAAAGCCGCCGTGAAGGACGCGTTCCTCAGCCTGGATCCCGCCGACGTGGCCAAGGTGGGCGAGTTCCTGGACGTCACCCCGCCAGGCCCGCTCCTTGAGGTCACCAAGGACAACTACACGCCGCTGTTCGAGCTTGCCGAGACCATGGGCCTCACGGAGAAGGATCTGTAATGACTCTCTCCGTCCACGGCTTGCGAAAGTCGTTCAGTGGCAGGACCGTCCTTCAAGGTGTGGAGTTCTCCGTAGCCGCCGGAGAACTTGTAGCGTTCCTCGGCGCCAATGGCTCGGGCAAGTCCACCACCCTGCGCTGCGTCATGGGCATCACGTCCCCGGACTCGGGGAGCATCAGCATCGATGGGGCTGGGCTGGAAACCCTCCAGGGCCGTGAACTGCAGCAAGCCCGCCAGCGCATGGCCATGATTTTCCAGAAGATCCATCTGGTCCCCCGGCGCACTGCGTTGGATAACGTCTGCGCCGGCGCCTTGGCCCGCATCCCCACGGTTCGCTCACTGAGTCCTCTGCTGTTTCCGGCCGACGTCCAGCAGGAAGCCCTCGACTGCCTGGACCGCGTGGGCTTGGCCGATCGCGCCTTCGACCGGGTGGGCCGGCTTTCCGGCGGACAGCAGCAGCGCGTGGCCGTAGCCCGGGCACTCTGCCAGCGGGCCGACGTCGTACTCGCCGACGAGCCTGTCTCCGCACTGGACCCGCACGCTGCCGAGCAGGTGATGGCTCTGCTGCGCGAACTCGCCCACTCCGAAGGGTTGGCGGTGGCCGCGGTTCTTCATCAGCCCGATCTCGCGCTGCGATACGCTGACCGGTCCATCGGGCTGCTCCAGGGCTCCATGACGTTCGACCTCCCCTCCGCAGAGGTCACGGCCGACCACCTCGACACGTTGTACGCCCCGGACCGGGACGTTTCAGACAGTGCCGTTTCAGACAGGACCCAGGCAGCATGACTCCCCATACTTTGACCCCGGCCGTCGCCCGACAGAACTCCACCAGCAAAACCCGCGTGGCACTGGTCCGCCCGAAGAAGCCGCTGCGGTGGATCACGACGGCGGCGGTGGCGGCCGCCGTCGTCGGACTTCACGCCGTGGCCATCGAGGGGACGGACTTCAAACCGGAACTCCTGGTTGACGGCTGGAAAGGCATGGCAGCCTTCATTGGCGATGCGTTCCCGCCGGACCTGAGCTGGGAGAAGACGCTCAAGCCCGGCCTCGAAGCGACGCTGGTGACGCTGTGGATTGGCCTACTCGGCACTACATTGTCTGTGCCGTTCGCCCTGCTGCTCGCGGCGCTGGCTGCTGAGAACACCAGCCCGCATCGGCTCGTTTATCAGGCAGCGCGCGCTGTCTTGTCGTTCTTCCGGGCTGTACCGGACATCGTGTTCGCGCTGATCTTCGTCACCGCTGTGGGGCTCGGTCCCTTCGCCGGCGTGCTCGCCTTGATCTGCCACAACACCGGTGTCATGGGCAAACTGTGGGCCGAGTCCATGGAGGAAATCGACGCCGGGCCGCAGGAAGCACTCCGCACGGCCGGCGCCAACCGGATCCAGCAGGTAGCAAACGCCACGCTGCCCATGGTGGTCCCCCAGTTTGTGGGCCTGCTGCTCTACCGCTTCGACGTCAATGTGCGGTCCTCGCTGGTCCTTGGGCTGGTGGGAGCCGGCGGCATCGGGCTGCTGATCAACCAGTCCATCAAGTCGTTCCAGTTCGACTCCATGCTCACCCACATCCTGATCGTGTTGGTGCTGATCATCGTGGTGGACCAGTTCTCCGCGTGGATCCGCAGGCGCCTGGCCGCCTAACGCTGCATGGTTGACCCAACTGGGGGACAGCACATGCTCCAATGAGCCCTCATTACGACGCTTGCTGTCCCTCAGTTGGGTGAGTGGGGGCAGAATGGGAGGTGGCCCTCTTCGGGGGGTGCGATTTTCATGAGGGCCAACGGTGGATGGAGCAGGCATGCAGGTTGACGTTGTAGTTGTTGGCGGAGGAGCCATGGGATCGGCGGCCGCATGGCAACTCGCCCGGGCGGGCCGCTCGGTGGTTCTGTTGGAGCAGTTCGAGGCCGGACACCACATTGGCGCTTCCCACGGCGCCACCCGCAACTTCAATACCGCGTACGCCGAGGCCGACTACCTGGATCTCCTGGCCGAATCCAAGACTCTCTGGGACGAACTCGCGGCCGAGCACGGCGCTCCCCTGCTGGACATGGTGGGATTGGCGAACCACGGCAACATGCCCCGTTTGCAGCAGGTCCGCGACGCCCACCAGGAGCGCGGCATCGAGAGCTACTTCATTTCAGCCGACGAGGCCGCCAACCGCTGGCGGGGAATGAACTTCGCCACCGATGTCCTGTTCGTGCCGGGGTCCGGTCGAATCCGTTCGGCGGATGCCTTGGTGGCGCTGCGGGAATCAGCTGAGGCCCATGGTGCCGTCTTCAAGTACTCGACGCCGGTCCGCGACATCCGCGTCGATGGCGCCGAATCGGTAGTGGTGGTGACGGAAGAGACCGAATACACGGCAACCCGAGTGGTGGTGACAGCGGGCGCCTGGACGACGAAGGTGCTGAACGGCCTCGCCAAACTCCCCGCGTTGGTGGTGACCCAGGAGCAACCCGCCCACTTCACGGCGACAGACAACACGCTGGTGTGGCCCGGCTTCAACCACAACCCGGACCCTGATCCGAACAACGAACTCTACGAATACTGGTTCAGCCCCGTCTACGGCATGCTCACTCCCGGCGAAGGCGTCAAAGCAGGCTGGCACGGCGTCGGTCCCGTGATGGACCCCGACCATCGCACCTTCGAGCCCATCCCCCAGCAGCTCGAAGCGTTGGTGCGGTACGCAGAAGAGTGGCTTCCCGGCGTCGACCCTTCCACCGCGGTTCCCATCAGCTGCACCTACACCACCACGCCCAACGAGGACTTCGTGCTGGACCGTTTCGGTCCGCTGGTGGTGGGCGCCGGTTTCTCCGGACACGGGTTCAAGTTCACGCCGGCTATTGGCCGGGTGCTGAAGGACATCGTCGACGGCGGCGTGGCACCTGAGCGGTTCCACGCCGAGCGCTAGGAGTTTTTGTACAGATAATGCCCCCAAGACCGCGTCTTGGGGGCATTATCTGTACAAAAACTCGGAGCTCGGGCGCCCGTGAAAGGCACCCGAGCTCGAGGGACTACTTCAGGGTCGCGAGGACCTTGTTGAACGTAGCCGACGGGCGCATGATCTCAGCGGCCTTGGCGGCGTCCGGACGGTAGTAACCGCCCAGCTCGACGGCGGGACCCTGGACTGCGGCCAGCTCGCCGACGATTGCCTCTTCGTTGGAGGTCAGGGCGTCAGCGATTGCTGCGAAGTCCTGGGCCAACTCGGCGTCTTCGGTCTGCTTGGCCAGTTCCTGGGCCCAGTAGGTGGCCAGGTAGAAGTGGCTTCCGCGGTTATCCAGCTCGCCGACGCTGCGGCGCGGGGACTTGTTTTCCAGCAGGAACGTACCCGTTGCGCGGTCCAGAGTGTCGGCCAGAACCTGGGCGCGGGCGTTGCCTGTGGTGGTGGCAAGGTGCTCGAAGCTGACGGCCAGGGCAAGGAATTCGCCCAGGCTGTCCCAACGGAGGTGGTTTTCCTTGACCAGCTGCTGGACGTGCTTGGGAGCGGAGCCACCGGCGCCGGTCTCGAACAGGCCGCCACCGTTAATCAGGGGAACGATGGAGAGCATCTTGGCGCTGGTGCCGAGCTCGAGGATCGGGAACAGGTCCGTGAGGTAGTCGCGGAGGACGTTGCCGGTGACGGAGATGGTGTCCTCACCCTTGCGGATGCGCTCCAGGGTGAAGGCCGTGGCCTCAACCGGGGAGAGGATCTTGATCTCGAGGCCCTCGGTGTCGTGTTCCTTGAGGTACTCGTTGACCTTGGCGATCAGGTTGGCGTCGTGCGCACGGGTCTCGTCCAGCCAGAAAACGGCCGGAGTCTGGGAAGCGCGGGCGCGGGTGACGGCCAGCTTGACCCAGTCGCGGACCGGGATGTCCTTGGTCTGGCAGGCGCGCCAGATGTCACCCGGGAAGACCTGGTGCTCGGTGAGGACGGTGCCCTTGCTGTCCACGAGCTGGACGGTGCCGGCTGCCTGGATCTCGAAGGTCTTGTCGTGGCTGCCGTATTCTTCGGCTGCCTGGGCCATGAGGCCCACGTTGGGAACGGTGCCCATGGTGGTGGGATCGAACGCACCGTTGGCGCGGCAGTCGTCCAGGACAACCTGGTAGATGCCGGCGTAAGAGCTGTCCGGGATGACGGCCAGGGTGTCGGCTTCCTTGCCATCCGGGCCCCACATGTGGCCGGAGGAACGGATCATGGCCGGCATGGAGGCGTCAACAATGATGTCCGACGGAACGTGCAGGCTGGTGATGCCCTTGTCGGAATCGACCATGGCCAGCGCGGGACCGTCTTCGAGGCCCTTGGTGATGGCTGCCTTGACGCCCTCGCGGACGTCCTCCGGCAGGTCGTCGAGGCCGCTGAGGATTGCTGCGAGGCCGTTGTTCGGGCTGATGCCTGCGGCTGCGAGCTGCTTGCCGTAGGTATCGAACAGCTCGGAGAAGTAGGCCTTGACCACGTGGCCGAAGATGATGGGGTCCGAGACCTTCATCATGGTGGCCTTGAGGTGCGCGGAGAAGAGAACGCCCTCTTCCTTGGCGCGGGCAACCTGTGCCTTGAGGAACTCATCCAGGGCGTCGGCACGGAGCGCGGTGGCGTCCACGACTTCGCCCGCCAGGACGGGGAAGTCCTTCTTGAGGACCTTGGTGGTGCCGTCTTCGCGGACCAACTGGATGGTCAGGGAATCGTCAGCCGCCAGGACAACGGACTTCTCGTTGGAGCGGAAGTCGTTCTCACCCATGGTGGCAACGTTGGTCTTCGAATCAGCGGACCAGGCACCCATGGAGTGCGGGTTCTGGCGGGCGTAGTTCTTCACCGACAGGGGTGCGCGGCGGTCCGAGTTGCCTTCTCGCAGCACCGGGTTCACAGCGGAGCCCTTGATCTTGTCGTAGCGCGAGCGGATGTCCGTCTCGGTGTCCGAGGAGGGGTTGTCCGGGTAGTCCGGGAGGGCGTAGCCCTGGGCCTGGAGCTCGGCGATGGCAGCCTTGAGCTGCGGCACGGAGGCGCTGATGTTGGGCAGCTTGATGATGTTGGCTTCCGGCTGCTTTGCCAGTTCACCAAGTTCAGCAAGGGCATTGCCCGTGCGCTGTTCTTCTGTCAGGAAATCACCGAAGACGGCGATGATGCGGCCGGCCAGCGAAATATCGCGGGTCTCCACCTCTACTCCTGCGGTCGAGGCATACGCTTCAACAATCGGCAGGAAAGAGTAAGTTGCCAGCATCGGCGCTTCGTCTGTGTGGGTATAGATAATCTTGGCCATTGGCGGGGTTCTCCCTGAAAGTCTGCAGATTTCAACATCTCCTAACTTACCCGAGTAGACGGATAAGGCGGCCCTTCGTGTCCGGGATCACGTGTTCGTTACCGCCATGGTGATGAACGCCCGACGGCGGCCTGACCGCCGCCGCTGCCTCCCGGCGTCGTACGCTGTTGCCGTGATCAAATCTCCGGTTTCCGGGCGAGTCAGCCTCCGCAATCACACAAAACCGCACATAGTGAAAGCATGACCCGCACGAATCGAACCTTCAAACGGGCTGCTTTGGCTGCCGGAATCCTCCTCAGCCTCGCTGCGTGCACACCGCCGATTCTGGAGCCCACACCAGCGCAGACCATTCCGCATGACGCAGCATCAGGCCAGAAACTCGCCGAAGCACGCGAGGCAATCGAGGCCATCCCCGGAATTTCCGTCACCAACTTCACCGGCGGGAACGATCCCAACATCAAGGGCAACACCGGCTATTCCATCTGGTTCAGGGTGGACCCCGGCTACACGCTCCAGGCAGGTGACGTGCTGGTGGACTACATCGTCCGGAACGTTTGGTCCGTGGGCGAGGGGTACATGCCAAACACGCAGATCCAGATCAGTTCGAGCACCGCCGACGGTGAGCCGCTCATCGACCTTTCGGCCGCTGGGGTCGGCTCGGCATGGACGGGCGGACCGGCGTCGGCCCCTTCGCAGCACAGCACCATCATCATCCCGCTCAGCGCCGATGATCCCGACGGCGCCCGAAATATCTCGCTGCTTACCAAGGACGGCCCTTGGCCCGGCGTCACTCCCAAGCCCCTCCCGGACAATGTCACGGCCAAGGTTGGCTGACATCTGCCACGCTTGAGCCCACGCCAAAGGGACCTCGTTGCTTAACAAGGAAGTGACAGCAAATTATCACAAACTATGAAACATCTCTTTACAAAGTTGTCATACGTTCGATACCTTCAATTCCGTCAGTCGGCGGTCGCCATCACTGGCCGCCTCACTCCCTCGATAGGTAGGAACAACGTGACAAAAACCAAGACCCTGGCCACAAGCCTGCTGAGTCTGTCCGCTGCCGCAATCCTGGCGCTGGTTGGAACCACCAGCGCCAACGCGGCACCGGCTCAGAACGCAGACTCCAGCGGCGCTGCGGTCAGCAGCCATGTAGTGTCGGACACCGGCGCTGCAGATTACTGGACGCCAGAGCGCATGAAGAATGCCAAGTCCGGCGAAATCCTCGCGGCCAAAGCACTTGACCGTGGCAAGCTCCTCAACTTCGGCAAGGCCCCGGTCACTGAAGCCCCGGGCGCCATCAGCAGCATCGCCGGCCAGCAGGCCACCACCGAATCCAAGACCATCGACCGCAAGGTCAACCAGAGCGAGACGCCGGTCAAGCACATCGGCAAGATCTTCTTCACCCTGGGCGGCTCCAACTACGTCTGCTCCGGCAACTCCGTCACGGCAGCCAACAAGAGCACCGTCTCCACCGCAGGCCACTGCCTCAACGAAGGCCCCGGCGCCTACGCCACCAACTTCACCTTCGTTCCGGCCTACCTCAACGGCTCAGCACCCTACGGGAAGTGGACGGCAAAGGCGCTGTACGCCCCCACCCAGTGGGCTTCCAACGGCAACATGCAGTACGACACAGCGTTCGCCGTCATGAACACCCTCAACGGCCGGAAGCTCGCCGACGTCGTCGGGTCCTCCGGTGTCCAGTTCAACGCCGCCCGCGCCCTGAGCTACAAGGCCTTCGGCTACCCGGCCGGCTCGCCCTTCAACGGCGAATCGCTCAAGAGCTGCTCCGGAAAGGCCGCCAACGATCCCTACAACCCGCAGTTCGCCACGCAGGGTATCCCCTGCAACATGACCGGTGGTTCCTCGGGCGGTCCGTGGTTCATCGGCACCAGCTCCTCCGGCTACCAGAACTCCGTGAACAGCTACGGATACGGCAGCAACTCCACCACCATGTACGGCCCGTACTGGGGCACCGTGATCCAGTCCACCTACAACACCGCAGCAGCGGCTTCGTAACGAACTCTGTTTTGACGGCACGTCCCTGTTAAGAACGTGCAGATAAAGCACGACGGCGGCCGTCCCCTACCGGGGGCGGCCGCCGTTGCGTTGAGGTGCTTGGACCCTGCCGGGCTCCTCTTCTAGTGGAAGAAGTGGCGTGCGCCGGTGAAGTACATCGTGATGCCGGCAGCGTTGGCTGCGGCGATGACTTCCTCGTCACGGACGGAACCGCCCGGCTGGACGACGGCGCGGACACCGGCGTCGATCAGGATCTGCAGGCCGTCAGCGAACGGGAAGAACGCGTCGGAGGATGCAACGGCACCGCGTGCGCGCTCAGGTGCGTTGGCACCGCTGGTGTTGGACGCGCCGCCGGCACCTTCGACGTCGGACTCTACCTGCACGCCGAGCGTGTTGGCGCGCTCGACGGCCAGGCGGCAGGAGTCCAGGCGGTTGACCTGGCCCATGCCGATACCCACGGCTGCACCGTGGTTGGCGATCAGGATGGCGTTGGACTTGGCAGCACGGCAAGCGGTCCAGGCGAAGGCAAGGTCCGCGAGCGTTGCTTCGTCGGCGGCTTCGCCGGCAGCGAGGGTCCAGTTGGCGGGGTTGTCGCCGTCGGCGTCTACCTTGTCGCTCATCTGGACCAGGACGCCGCCGGAAACCTGGCGCATCTCGGAGGGGTAGCGGCCGTAGCCCTCGGGCAAGGCGAGGAGGCGGATGTTCTTCTTCTTGGAGAGGATCTCCACAGCTTCGGGCTCGAAGTCCGGGGCGATGACAACCTCGGTGAAGATGTCGGCAACCGTGCGGGCCATGCCTGCGGTGACGGTGCGGTTCGCAGCGATGACGCCACCGAAAGCGGAGACGGGGTCGCAGGCGTGGGCCTTGGCGTGGGCGTCGGCGATCGGGTCGGCAGCGTCGGCTGAGCCAACGGCTACGCCACACGGGTTGGCGTGCTTGATAATCGCAACGGCCGGCTCGGCGAAGTCGAAGGCAGCGCGGAGGGCGGCATCGGCGTCGACGAAGTTGTTGTAGCTCATGGCCTTGCCGTGCAGCTGGTCGGCCTGGGCGATGCCCGCCGGAGCAGCCTTGTCCACGTAGAGAGCTGCCTGCTGGTGCGGGTTCTCGCCGTAGCGCAGGACCTCGGAGCGTTCCAGGGACAGGCCGGCGTAGGCGGGCCAGTCGATGATGCCGTCGCCGTCTTCGTCCAGGAACTGGCTGGCAGTCCAGGAGGCAACAGCGTTGTCGTAGCTGGCCGTGTGCGCGAAGGCCTTGGCAGCCAGGCGGCGGCGGGTGTTCAGGTCGAAGCCACCGTGTGCAGCGGCGTCGACTACTGCACCGTAGAAGTGCGGGTCCGTGACGATGGCGACTGCGGCGTGGTTCTTCGCGGCCGAACGCACCATGGCGGGGCCTCCGATGTCGATCTGCTCCACCACATCGTCCTGCGCTGCGCCGGACTTCACGGTCTCCACGAACGGGTACAGGTTCACCACAACGAGGTCGAAGGTTTCGATCTCCATGCCCGCGAGGGTGTCCATGTGGGCCGGGACGCGGCGGTCAGCCAGGATGCCGCCGTGCACGCGCGGGTGCAGGGTCTTGACGCGGCCGTCCAGCATTTCCGGGGAGCCGGTGACTTCTTCGACTTCCTTGACCGGGATGCCTGCGGCGGCGATCTTCTTGGCGGTGGAGCCGGTGGAAACAATGGCGACGCCGGCTGCGTGCAGGCCCTTCGCGAGCTCCTCCAGTCCCGTTTTGTCGTAAACCGAGATCAGTGCACGGCGGATGGGAACACGGTCAAGCTGCGTCAAGCTCACAAAAGTCTCCGTCTTAGTTCGCGTAGATATCGCGGGTGGTGTCGCGGGTGTGGGATACGGAGAGTTTATCGCGTTTCGTTGTTGGTCCCGTTTTGCGTCTTTAACGCCCCCGCTGCGTTGCGAGGCCCGCTCTGCATCCCAACCGGGGCACGAAAGGCGCACACCAGGCCCCACAAGCAAGCCCCCTGCGTTGCGAGGCCCACTCTGCATCCCAACCCCGGCCCCAGGAACGCACACCAGGCCCCACAAGCAAAGCCCCTGCGTTGCGAGGCCCACTCTGCATCCCAACCCCGGCCCCAGGAACGCACACCAGGCCCCACAAGCAAACCCCCTACGTTGTGGGGCCCACTCTGCACCCCAACCGGAGCACGAAAGGCGCACACCAGGCCCCACAAGCAAACCCCCTACGTTGCGAGGCCCACTCTGCACCCCAACCGGAGCACGAAAAGCGCACACCAGGCCCCACAGCTCGGGGCAAACAAGACATTACGACGACGGCCCTCGCCACCCGCGCGACACCAACGCATCGCGTATCTTGCGTTCGGCATTGGCCCACCCGCCCTTCATCTGGACTTCGGAAAATTTCAGGACAATCCACCCCAACGCGCGAAGCCGATCGTCGCGTTCGATGTCCTTGCCCCACTGCACTGGGTCGGAGCGGTGATGATCACCCTCGTATTCCATGGCAATTTTGTACCCCTTGTACTGGAGGTCCGGCGTTGAGATGTAGCGGCCGTGATCGTCATAAATTGGCTGGGTGACAGCTGGCTCCGGCAGCCCGGCGTCGACGATTTTCAGACGTAGCCTCGACTCCTGGGGCGAATCGACGCCCGCGCGCAACAATGGCAGAATTTCCCGGGCCATCCGGATCCCCTTGACCTTAGGGCGACGGTCAATAACTTCCTGGATGGCTTCGATTGAGGACAACGGATTTTCTCTGGCCAGCAATGAATCGCCTGCTGCTACAAGCGACGACCTCCCCATGCGCCTCGTCAGATCCACCCATGTCCATTCCGGCGACGTCAGTTGAACTCCGTTAGACACACGAACGTCCCGGGCAAGCAGCGGAGCCCGATGTCCTATCACTCCCCGACGCTTGACCCTCCCGATCTCTTGCCTGCGTGTTACGTGGATCAGTCCGTTGTTCCCTCTTCCTCGAGGTAGATGGGAAGCGGCATGGACCACAACAACGCTGCGGTGACATGGCTGACTGCACAGCGCGGAGTGACAGCAGTGTGCAGCCGCCCGAGCAGTTCGAGGTCGCGTTCGTTTGCCCTGGCGATACGGATGCCACGACTCGGCGTCACAAGTTCTTTCGTCTGGAGTCGCCACCGTGGCACGCCGGAAGCGTAAGCGTCGGCGACGAGGAAGCCTTGAGGGTCTACATTCGGAGGCAAAGGAGTGAGATTCCGCATGGGCCCATGCTTGCCGGAAACGATGGCCCACATTCGGTTATCCACAGAGATCGCCAGCTGAGGCGCTCCTGACCATTCCTCCACAGGCGTTGCGGGGCCCACTCTGCGCCCCAAAACCCACACCAACCACGCAGAACAGGCCTCACAACATAGGGTTGATCCATGGAAGCCACCGAGGTCGTTCTTGTTGCCGATGTAGGGAAGAGCCGTTGCCGCGTGGAGTTGCGCAGCGGTTCGGAGTTGCTGGGCGCGGCCGACCAGCACGGCTTCCCCGGGGTGCACGTGGACAACGGACCCACCCTGGCGTTCGAGCTCCTCCTCGAAACGGTCAGCCTTTTACCACCGGGCCTCCCCGTCAGCACGTTGACAGGAATTGGCGCCGCAGTGGCCGGCGTCGAAGCATCCGCCGAAAAGTCCCAGCAACTCGCCACCATGTTGGCTCGGAGATTCAGCGTTCCCGCGGCGGTCCTTTCCGACGCCACGGCCGCCCAGCTCGGTGCTCTCCAGGGAGCACCGGGGACCACGCTCATCGTGGGCACCGGCGCCGTGGCTTTCCGTTTCGACGAAGCCGGCATCCTGCACCGGGCCGACGGCTGGGGACCCTACCTTGGCGATCGCGGCAGCGGACGATGGATCGGCCAGCAGGGTCTGCAGGCAGTTCTTGAAGCGCACGACGGCGGCCCGGCCACGACGTTGTCGGCTGCGGCCGGCGCTCTGGTCGAGTCGCCGGACATGCTCCCGGGCTGGCTCGCTGCCAACGAAAACCCTTACCGGGCCATGGCCCGATTCGCGCCGCTGGTTCTGCACGCCGCGGAGGCGGGTGACGCCGTCGCACATGACATCATCGGCGAGGCGTGCCGCATTCTGACCCGCACGGTGAAGCTCGCGTCGGGCGGTGACAGCGGCAGCACGCCGCGCGTGGCGATGCTCGGCGGAGTGGTGGGATCGGAGTTCTTCGCGGCGCTCTTGCGGAAGTCCCTCGCTTCGGCTGGGATTGAGGTGGTGGCGCCGCTCGGCGATGGCTTGGACGGTGCTGCCCTCGCTGCGACGCGCCGCGGGCTCATCCAGGAAAGGTACATCCACCGTGACGGAACAAACTGGCCCGACTGACGCCGACAAACTTGCGGGCCTGCGCACGGAACTCGCCGGGTTGGCGACCGAGGCCACGGCCGACGGCTTGGACAACCTGGACATCCTGGGCACTGAAGAACTCGTCTCCGCGATGCTTGCCCACAGTGCAGGAGTACATGCAGCCGTTGAGACTGCGAGTCCCGCGATTGTTCAAACGGTCGACGCCGTTGCGGAGCGACTCCAGCGTGGCGGGCGCCTTTTGTACGTGGGAGCGGGAACAGCCGGACGGTTGGGTGTGCTTGACGCGAGCGAGTGCCCGCCGACGTTCGGCACCCCGCCGGGACTCGTCGTCGGACTTATTGCGGGCGGAGTTCAGGCGTTCCAGAAACCCGTTGAGTATGCCGAGGACAACGCAACGGCCGGCGCGCGCGACCTTCACGACATCAACGTGACCCAAGCGGACGCCGTCGTGGGTATTACCGCCTCCGGAAGGACGCCGTACGTGATCGGTGCGTTGGAGGAAGCCCGGAAGCGGGGTGCGTTTACGGCGTCACTGGCGTGCAACAAGGGCTCTGCCGTGAGCCATCTGGCGGACGCCGCGATTGAGGTTGTCGTGGGTCCGGAGTTTATTGCGGGCTCCACCAGGCTGAACTCGGGCACCGCCCAGAAACTTGTCCTCAACATGATCAGCACGTTGGTGATGGTGAAGCTCGGCAAGACCTACGGGAACCTCATGGTGGACCTGCGTGCCACGAACGAGAAGCTGTTGGCCCGATCGCAACGAACGGTCCAGCACGCCACCGGTGTGTCGGCCCAGGAAGCTGCCACTGCTTTGGACTCTGTTGGCGGTTCCGTGAAGGCCGCCATTTTGGTGCTCCTGACGGGCATCGAGGCTGGTCAGGCCAAGGGCGCTTTGGAGGAAGCCGGCGGTTTCCTGCGGAGGGCCATCGAGAACCAGAAGTAACGCGGACTTCCGCTCCGTGCACAGCGAATAAAGTTGCATGCAGGAGGCCCAATGAATACATACACAGCCGTGCCCAGCGGCGAACAAGTTGTGCAGGAACTGCCGTGGCGGTGGAAGGTCCAAGGACGGATTTTCGTGATCGGCGGGCTCGGGTTCATGTTCGACGCTTGGGATGTCACCCTCAACGGCATCCTGATTCCGCTGCTGTCCAAGCACTGGTCGCTGCAACCGACTGACGCTGCGTGGATCGGCACGGCCAACCTGATCGGCATGGCTGTGGGTGCGTTCGCGTGGGGCACCATTGCTGACACCATTGGACGCAAGAAAGCCTTCACGGCGACCCTCCTGATTTTCAGCATCTTCACGGTCCTGGGTGCTTTTGCGCCGGACATCGTGTGGTTCTGCATCTTCCGCTTCATGGCCGGCTTCGGCTTGGGCGGCTGCATCCCTGTGGACTACGCGCTGGTGGGTGAGTTCACGCCGCGCAAACAACGGGGCAAAGTGCTGACAGCCATGGACGGGTGGTGGCCGATCGGTGCTGCGCTCTGTGGTTTCGTCTCCGCCGGTCTGGTTGCTGCCTTCGGCGATTGGCGGCTCACGATGCTGATCATGGTGTTGCCCGCGCTGCTCGTTTTCTGGGTTCGGCGTTCCGTTCCCGAGTCGCCCTTGTTCCTGATTCGAGCGGGGCGCCGACAGGAGGCTGCGGCGGTGATTGACGGTTTGGTGGAGGCTACTGGCGCCACGCCGAGGGCGTACAGCTTGCCCGAACCGCAGGCCGCGCCGCGCCTCTCCCCCGGCAGCGCGTGGGCGCAGCTGCGTGGGATCTGGCAGTTCAATTGGAAGATCACGACCGCGGCCTGGGCTCTTTTCTTCAGCATCCTGTTGGTCTATTACTTGTCGCTCACGTGGATGCCGCGCATTCTCATCGGTGCCGGATTCGAGGAGTACAAGGCGTTCGTCACGACGGCGAGCATGGCCGCCGTCGGACTTCTGGGCGTGGTGGTCGCGGCGCTGCTGGTGGAGCGGGTGGGCCGCAAGTGGATCCTTGCCATCACTGGTCCGTTGTCCGCGCTGACCTTGGTGATCGTGGCGTTCGTGGTGGACGTGCCCTCGGCTACCGTGTTCTGGCTGCTGGTGTTCGGCTTCGTTGTGCAGGTGGCCATCCCGGTGCTTTACGCATATGTGTCCGAGCTGTACCCGACCGAACTTCGCGGCTCGGGCTTCGGCTGGGCTTCGACCTTCTCCCGCCTCGGCGCCGGCTTCGGCCCCTTGGTGTTTGCCTCGTTCTTCTGGCCCGAGTTCGGGTTGGCGCAGTCGTTTGCGATGGCTGGTGGGCTGGTGCTGCTGTCCGTGCTGTGGATGGCGTTCTTTGCCCCGGAGACGAAGCAGCGCGTCCTCTCCTAACCCCCTCCCGTACCCAACTAGGGGACAGCACATGCTCCAATGAGCCCTCATTGCGACGCTTGCTGTCCCCTACTTGGGTGACCAGCCGCGTTGTTCGAGCGCCCGCCGAACCTTGGCGACCGCTGTCGTCGCGCCGGTGGACATGTGGCGCTTGGAGATTCTCACAAGAATCCATCCGGCACGGCTGAAGTCCTCTTCCCGAGCGATATCCCTCACGATCTGCTCCGGATCCGAGTGGCCCACGCCCTCATATTCCACGGCAACTCGCTGTTCCCGAAAGGCCAGGTCCGGTTGACGTACGACGCCGGGACTCAGTTCCGTGGGCACGTTGACTTCCGCTGTCGGCAGCCCAGCCCTCTTCAGCGCCAGCCTGAGTCGCGTTTCGGGTGCGGAGTCGGAACCCACGCAGGCTTGTTCCAAAGCTAACCGGGCCTTGCGGATTCCAGGTGTCCCCCAGTGCCGGTCGAGCATTTCTTCGAGCTCATCCATGGTGCAGTATGGAGAACTGCGTCCCTCGAATTCCGGTCTGGGAATGCGGATTAAATGGTCGGCCACGACTGTGATCTCGTCGATGTCCATTTTCCGGGCGCAGTCCAGCCATGTCCGAGCCCGGCTGGTGATAAACAGGCCCTCGTGAACCACAATCTCGTCGTCGAAAAACTGGCCCTTATGCCCAATGACTCCCCGTCTTCTTGACCTGCCCATGCTGTCCGGCCTTGAAATGTGGATCCCAGGCTCATGGCGCCCAGGGAGAAATCCCGGAAACTCCCACAGAAGGAAGGCTGTGGCGTGGGATGCCGCTGAAAACGGCGTGACGCGAGTCAGAGGGCGAACACGATCCACAAGAGAGAGATCGTCAATAGAACCAGGGACGAAGATTTGACGGCTTGGCGAGTCCAGATCTCTGTAGCGTAGACGCCCAACTGCTACACCGGCGTCGAGCGCTTCCTGCCTGGTGAACGATGTCGAGGACAAAGGTGTAGGCAACTGCCGAGGAGTCTTCATCCCCCATGCTGACAAATTTGCCGCAGCCGTGCTCCGTTATCCACAGGCCGTCAATAGCATGCGGATACTGCGGGACAGCACATGTCCTATTGAGCCCTCACTGCGACGTTTGCTGTCCCCTAGTTGGGCGCGGGCGCGGGCGCGGGCGCGGGGGCGCGCTACTTGGGTGAGGCGGCTGCGGCGAGGTCCCTCAAGGTCTGGACCAGCAGGCGGCGCTCCACTACCTTGATGCGCTCGTGCAGGGTTTCCTCGGAGTCGGTCGGCTCGATAACAACGGCTTCCTGCGCAATGATGGGCCCGGTGTCCACACCTGCGTCGGCCCAGTGAACGGTGCAGCCCGTGACTTTCACGCCGTACGCAATGGCATCGCGAACTCCGTGGGCGCCCGGGAAGGACGGGAGCAGCGCGGGGTGTGTGTTGACGTACTTGCCGTCGAAAGCGTTGATGAAGTCTTCACTGACGATCCTCATGAACCCCGAGGACACCACGACGTCCGGCGAGTAGGACAGCACCTTGTCGCGCAGTGCGGTGTCCCATTCAGCACGGGTTTCGAACGAGTTGAAGTTGACCACGAAGGTCTCAATGCCGGCTTCGTCGGAGCGCTCCACCCCGTACGTATCGGGGCGGTCGGCGCCCACAGCGGCGATCTCGACCTCCAGTTCGCCCGACGTCACGGCGTCGATGACTGCCTGGAGATTGGAACCGGTACCGGAGACGAGGACAACAATGCGCATTGCACTAGCTTATGGGCGGCTCGCGTAGGCTGGAAAACATGAATCCCGACGTCGGTCCCAAGCCGAGCCAGCAACCCCGCTCCGAGGCCGAAAAGTCCGCCCTCGGCAAGACCCAGATCCTCTTCCGTGCCTTCCTTTTGACGGCGTTGGGTGCGTTCTTCGTGTTCTCCCTGAACGTGAACTACGTGTGGTTGAGCGCCATTCTGACGCTCGCGGGTTTGGTGTTGGGGATCGTCGTCTTGGTTCGCACGCTGAAGTACAAGCACCCGCGCCTGATTCTCTTCGGGACAATCTCGGGCCTGGTAGTCACGGCCGTGATGTGCCTGCTCATCCTGACGTCGGTGCTCTTCTTCAGCCAGGTCAGCACGTACCAGGATTGCTCACGCGGTGCGCTGACGGAATCCGCCAAGACCCAGTGCTTGACGCAGCTCGAGAACTCCATGCCGGGCCCGCTGCGGTAACCCGTTCGCTGGAGCAACCCAGCGTTAGAGCAAGAGGACCCGCTCAGGCGTGTTCGTCGTCGTACGCTGCTTCGTCGAGGTTCGCCTCGCGCTGCTTCTGGCTGCGTTCCAGCCAGGGCCCCACTGCGTAGCCAATCACGACGCCGATACCCACTTCCGCGGCCAGCCAGACTGCCGTCCACAGAGGGTGGGGTCCGATTTCCGTGAGCCGCCCAATACCGGCCGAACCGCGGGCGATCCACGCCAAGGCACCGCCAAGGAGTCCCGCAACTGCGCCAATGAATGCACCCAGGAACAGGGTTGAGACGGCGGCTGTGAACCATCGGGCTTTGATCTTGATGGAGAGCCACTCGTCAAAGTGGTTCTCGCCCTCGCGGAGGAACCACCAACCCGCCAGGATGCCGGCCACGACGGGCAGCGCGAGTGCCATCGCGCCGGCGTCGAGCTGTCCTGCGGGGAGGGCGCCGAGGACCGGGACGGCCGGGAGCGGTCCGACCGCCGTGCCCAGCGGACCCGCGGTCGATCCGACGCCGAGCGAGAAACCCGCGCCGGTGGACCATGAAAGCGCGAAAATGACGAGGTTCGGCAGGAAGCCCAGCTGTGCGATGGTGAGCACCGCTCCGCCGAGGGCGCCGGCTTGGATGCCTTCGTAAACGGCGATGATGTCCGTCCAGTGCCACACGATGGTGACGGCCAGCAGCACCGCGGCCAACGAGACCGAAGCCATGGCCGCGACGAAACCGGCCTTCAGCGCTGAGCCCACGTACGAGCCCGCCCAGCGCGAATGCTGGCTGGTCTTCGCGAGCCAGGCAACGGCGTCGACGCCGATCAGCCGGCTCCACGAGCCGGCCTCTCGTCTGGCGCCCACGATCATGCCCAGGCCGAACGAAACCAGCGGGATGGTCATGGCGAACCAAAGGTTGATGACCACTTCAGGGGTGCGGCACACGAAGCCGGTGGCGGCCCCGAACGCTGCGTACACAACGAAGGCGCCGAGGAACGCCTGCCACAGCTGGTCGGTGTAGGAGGCCCGGGCAAGCCGACGACCCGCGCGCCACGCAAGCAGGAACGGAATGAGCGTCAGACCCAGCGGAATGAGGGACAGCAGACCCGAGCCGGGCTGGGCTGCAGTACCGATATTGACGTGCGCCAGCTCCAACGGCACACCGTGGATCAGCAGCCAAGCCTGTCCACCCAGCCGGGCCAAAGAGTCGATATTCCGGTCCTGGAAACCATCAGTGGCCCACACCCCCACCAGCGGCAACACCACAATGATGGCCGAAATGAACGCTGCCTGCGCCGCTTCCAAACCACCCTGCAGCCAAAGGGGCATCGGGAGGCCACGGTTTCCGGTCTGATCAGCGCGCAGTTTCATCGTGATCTATCGTGCCACGGCAGGCCGCTCCCACCCTGCAGGCGCCCCTGAAATACCGCGAATTCCAGCGCTTTTTCCACGAAGCCGCCGTAAAATGGGAGGTGTTCTCCCGGGGCACGGAGCCCTCAGCGACCACCTCAGCTCCGCCTCACCTGCACAGACTTTGAAAGGCCCGGAAACAATCGAAGCCGGGAACTAGGAGCGGCCAATGGATAGGTGTCACAACTCATAACAGAAAGTCGTACTAGCAGCTGGTGCAGCCGCCATCGGATTCTCTCCATAGGCTGCACCAGCCTTCTTTTGCCGCCCACCCTGTGCGTCCCACCTTGCGCCGAGGGGCGACATCTCGGCACTTTGGGGCTCGCTTAGTCCCGACAGCTAACCCTCGCCAAGAAAAGTACGACGGCGGGCGGCCGGGTTCCGCGCATGCCCACCCCACCACCACCGCCGAGGGGCGACATCTCGGCACTTTGGGCCTGCTTAGCGCCTCCCTCTCCCGCCGAGGAGCGACATCTCGGCACTTTGGGGCTCGCTTAGTCCCGACAGCTAACCCCTCGCGAAGAAAAGTACGACGGCGGGCGGCCCGGTTCCGCGCATGCCCACCCCACCACCACCGCCGAGGGGCGACATCTCGGCACTTTGGGGCTCGCTTGTTCCCGAAAGCTAACCCCTCGGAAAGATAAGTACGACGGCGGGCGGCCGGGTTCCGTGCATGCCCACCCCCGCCGAGGGGCGACGTCTCGGCACTTTGGAGCTCGCTTAGTCCCGAGAGCTAACCCCTCGCGAAGAAAGTACGACGGCGGGCACGTCACCAAGGCGGCAGCAGCTCGGGTGTTGCGCAGACCTAGGCCGGCCGCTCCGACACGATGTGCGATGCCAAGCGGTTACGCAGCCACAGCTCCGGTTCGGTTGGCTTGTGCTCAAGGGAGTAGAGCAGGTCCACACCTACCAGCCAGTCCGTGTGCTGGTATGCCTCTAGGCGGAGTTCCACCAATTCCCCGCTGGCCAGCTCTTGAACGATGAACTGCCTTGGAACGGTCGCCCACCCAAGACCGGCCCGGGTGAGTTCTACCAGCGGGCCGTAGTCAAAGATCTGCCACATCTGCGCGTTTCGCAGGTACTCACCCGTTGGATGGACATTGGCCTGATCGGCGTAGACCAAGCGCCGATGCTCCCGCAGATCCTCGAAGCTCACCAGATCGCGTCGCGCCAAGGGGTGCTCCCGGTGTGCCACATGCACCAAGATCAGGTTGCCCAAACGCCGAAAGGCAAGGGACCTGGGGTAGTTGGGGAGCGTGAAGCACACACCCATGGCTGTGGACCCGGCCAGTACGTAGTCGCTGATCGGACGTTGATCGGCCGGGTTCTGCACCACCAGATTGACGTGGGGGAACTGGGCCCCGAACTCCTGCAGCGGCTGCGAAATCATTCGCAAGGGAACGTTGACGCTGATGGTCATCGTGAGGGCCGTTCCCGCGGCGAAAGCGTCCGCTTGCAGTTCAAACGCCTTGGCACGTTCAATCACTGTTCGGGCATCCAGCGCCAGGCGCTGCCCAGCTTCCGTGACGGTGGGGATCCGGGTCGATCGGTCAAAGAGTTCCACTCCAATCTCGATCTCCAGTTGGGCGATTGCCCCCGACAGGGCTGACTGCGACCTGCCGAGCCGGCGGGCCGCCGCAGAAAAAGTCCCAGCCTCGCAGACGGTGACAAACGCTTCCAAGCGGTCCAGGGAGATATTCACGTCCACCTCTTCTATCGGAAAAACCGATGATAACCAGCTTGGCGCATCGGGAATATCGCAACTACGCTCCCCATTATGACGCAGACCACACCCGGTGACCTCGGGCTACAAGCTGCGACCATTCCCCAAACAGTCACGCACTTCAGCTGCAATGCACTCCCCACTGATGGAGTTTCCATGTCGTCAAAGACAATCCCCCACCGCCGTCCGGAGGACGAAAAGCTCAGCTTCGGACGAACACTGCTCTACGGTCTGCAACACATGCTCACTATGTACGGCAGCCTCATCGCCACACCTTTGGTCATCGCAGGCGCCGCCGGGCTTTCACCGGCCGAAAGCGGCTCTCTGATCACGGCATCCCTGCTCATGGGCGGCATCGCCACCCTCATTCAATCGCTGGGCATCCCCTTCTTCGGTTCACAGCTGCCGCTCGTTCAAGGTGTTTCATTTGCCGGAGTGGCCACCATGATCGTCATCATCAATGGAGGTGGAGGGCTTCCAGAGATATTCGGTGCCGTCATAGCGGCCTCCGCGATCGGCCTGGTGGTGGCACCGTTCTTCGCCCAGGTTGTCCGCTTCTTTCCGCCAGTGGTGACGGGCACGGTCATTACCACCATTGGCCTCACCCTCATGCCGGTCGCGGCGAACTGGGCCATGGGCGGCAACGCAGTAAGCACCGATTACGGCTCTGTAGACAACATCGGCCTGGCTGGGTTCACGCTCCTGATTGTGCTGCTGCTGTCTAAAGCAGGAGCCGGAATCGTCTCGCGCCTGTCCATACTGCTGGCGATGGTCCTCGGCACCATCGTCGCGTTGATCCTGGGTAAAACCGACTTCTCCGGGGTTGGCGATGGACCGATTTTCGCCTTTCCCATGCCCTTCGCCTTCGGTGCACCCGTTTTCGAAGTCGCAGGCATCATCGCCATGCTCATCGTCGTTTTGGTTACCCTGACCGAAACCACAGCAGACATCCTCGCCGTAGGACAGATCGTCGATACCAAGATCGATCGCAAGCGCATTGCTGATGGCCTGCGAGCGGATATGGCCTCCTCCATCATCTCGCCGATCTTTGGTTCATTTACGCAGACTGCATTTGCGCAGAATGTTGGACTCGTGGCCATCACGGGCATTAAATCCCGGTACGCAGTCGCCGCCAGCGGCGGCCTTCTAGTGGTCCTCGGTCTGCTGCCCATCCTCGGTCGGGTGGTGGCAGCAGTCCCGACGCCGGTCATCGGCGGTGCCGCTGTGGTTCTCTTCGGCACCATCGTGGCCGCTGGCATCCGCACGCTCTCAAAGGTGGACTATTCGAATTCGATGAACTTCATCGTGATGTCCGCTTCGATCGGCTTTGGCATGATCCCCATCGTGTCTCCCGGGTTTTACGACCAGTTCCCAGGCTGGTTTGCCATCATCTTCGGCTCTGGCATCAGCTCGGCCGCGATTCTGGCGATCGCTCTCAACATCCTTTTCAATCACGTCAAAATCGGGACGCCGCCGAACCCGTCCGTGTCTGCCCGGGGCACCGAGCACTTGGCGATGGACCACAACAATGAACTCACTGACAAGAAATCGGAGAAATCATGAAGACCACCATCTACCTGGCGGACCTCGTTCTGACCATGAATTCGGCCCGCGAAGTCGTTCCTTCGGGTGCCATCGCTGTTCAGGGCCAAAGAATTATCAAGGTGGGAGCCGGCCTCGATCTTGTCGCTGCCAATCCGGAGGCGAATGTCGTGAACCTGACCGGGCACGTGCTGATGCCCGGCCTCGTAAATTCCCACCACCATTCCGGCGTCCTCCGCGGCACTGCTGAGCACCTTCCGGTCTGGGAATGGCTGCGGCTTCACATCGACCCGATGCATCGTGTACTCCGGCCTGATGAGGCTGAGGCCGCTGCCTGGCTCTGTTATGCCGAGGGCCTCCTCTCCGGGACCACCACCGTCATCGACATGTGGCGATACATGGATGGCAGCGCTCGCGCCGCATCCGCCCTCGGCAACCGTCTGGTCAGTGTCAACTACGTGGGCGCGCATCCCGACCACGATTACTTCGACACGTTGGATGACAACGAGCGCATGCTGCGCGAATGGACGGGCGCCGCCGGTGGACGAATCACGCCGTGGGTGGGTCTTGAGCACCTGTTCTACGCTGACACGGCGGGCCGATCGCGTGCCATGGATCTTGCCCGCGAGTATGACACCGGCATTTACATGCACTGCTCCGAGTCGCAGGTGGAACTGCAGCAGTGGGACCGCGAGTTTGGCTTGCGCCCCATGATGGCCTTGGAGAAACTTGGATTCTTCGACGTTCCGCGGACCATGATCGCCCACGCTGTGTGGCTCGACAACGAGGAAGTCAGTCTGATCGCGGACAGAGGTGTGGGTGTCTCCCACAACCCCGTCAGCAACATGAAGCTCGCCAGCGGGATGGCGCCGGTGGCAGAGATGCTCGCGGCCGGCGTCAATGTGGGTATCGGCACGGACGGTGAGAAGGAGAACAACAATCTGGACATGTTCGAGGAAATGAAGGTGGCATCACTCCTGGGCAAACTGCGTGCCATGGATGCTGCCGCCATGGACTCCTGGACTGTTCTCGAAATGGCCACGACTGGGGGTGCTCGGGCGATCGGGCAGGCCGAGCACATCGGCTCCCTTGAACCCGGCAAACAAGCAGACTTCATTGCGGTGCGCACTGGAACTCCCCGAACGACGCCCTTCATTACCGAGGGCCCGTATGCCAACGTCCATCACAACCTCGTCCATGCGGTCCGCGGCAGCGACGTCACCACCACCGTGGTGGCCGGCGAAGTGGTGGTTCGTGATGGCCGCTTGTGCAACGCTGACCTCAGCGAAATTATTGACCGAGCTGCGGCGACCGTGCCGGGACTGTTCGCGCGGCGTCGTGAGTATCTCGACCGCGTCGGCGAGCCCCACGGCCTCTTCGTCTAATCCACACCAAGAGAAAAAGGTTTAGAAGTGATAAGCACTGAATACACCGGCACGTCCGGCCCGGTCAGCTCCGAACGGGACCTGGACTTCCTGCGCCAGGCCATAGCCCTTTCCCAGCAAGTCAAGGCTGAGGGCCGGCATCCATTCGGCGCCGTGGTGGTGGACGAACGTGGCACGGTGGTCAGCTCCAAGGGAAACAACTCCATGCCGCCGGAAGGCGACCCGACCCAGCACGCCGAACTCCGGGCTGCGGCGGAAGCATTTCGGAAGCTCAGCCCCGACCAACTGGCGCGATCAACGCTCTACTCGAGCGCGGAACCGTGTGCAATGTGCGCCGGAGCCGTCTATTGGACAGGAATCGGGCGGGTGGTCTACGGCCTCAGCGAGGAATCACTGCTGGGCATTACAGGCGACAACCCCGAAAACCCCACGCTCTCCCTTCCCTGTCGCGAAGTCTTCAGCCGCGGTCAGCGCCACATCTCCGTAGTGGGCCCTCTCCTTGAGGACGAAGCTGCTGAACCTCACAGGGACTTCTGGCAATAACCCCTAGGGTTAGCTCTCGGCACTTTGGAGCTCTCATACTGCCGAGAGCTAACCCCTCGCGAAGAAGTCCACACCCGACACATATTCCATGGCCTCCACGAACTTCGGATCGCCCATCCGCGCGTAAGCCTCCTCTTCGTTGAGCTCGGCGACCCGGCAGTGGATCCACCATAGATTCCCAAACGGATCCCGAACGCGGCCCACTTTTTCTCCCCAGAACATCTCCGTCATGTTCGTAACCGCTGTGGCACCGGCGGCGAGTGAGGCGGCGAAGGAGGCGTCGCCGTCGTCGACGTAAACGCGGAGGAAAGCCGGAGTCGGAGGCCAATCGGGGCGGGAGTCGAAGGCGAGGATGTTCGAGTCACCGATCTTCGCTTCAGCGTGCCCGATCGACCCATCCTCCATCGGGACACGGAACGCCTCCTTGGCGCCGAACGCGGCCGTGATGAAATCGAGGAGTTCCGGGGTGCTGCGCGAGATGATCCAGGGCTCAACGGATCGATATCCTGCCGGGATGGCAAGGACTCCTTCGGAGCGTGTCACCGCAGTCATCGCCTTGACCTCATCCGGGACCGGCGCATCCGGCTGACCGGTCATATGCCGTCGGAGGGATTCGACCGCGTATTCCATTCCTGCATCGTATTCCGGGGCATCCCAGCGGCGGGCTGCTTCGTCGTCAGAGACGTCCTCCATGTGCGACATGATCCACCAGACGTTCCCCAGCGGGTCCTGGATCCGGGCGCCACGGTCACCCCAGGCGCTGTTGTCGAGGACCGAAACCGCGGTGGCACCCGCGGCGAGGGCGGCGTGGAAGGCGGCATCGGCGTCGTGCGTGTAAAGGCGAAGGTACGACGGCGTGACGGGCCAGTGCGGTCGGCTGTCGAAAGCGAGGACTACTGAATCGCCGATCCGGGTCTCCGCATGCCCGATTGTCCCGTCCTCGCCGACAACGCGGTCGATCTCCTCCGCGCCGAACGCCGCTGTGAGGAACTCGAACAATGCGTTTGTGTCGCGGGTGATGAGCCAAGGACTGACGCTGGAATAGCCGGTAGGGACTGTGCTGATGCTCGGGCTTGTCGCGGTCATGACTGTGTCCTCTTCGTCGGGAGTTCAGTACTTTCAGGCTACGACTCATTGAGGTCAGGAACCGTCCGCAATTGTGACTCCATCCGCGCCGAGGGGCGACGTCCGGCACTTTGAGGCGTTCTTACTGCCGAAAGCCAACCCCTCAAGTGCGCGCCCGCTAGATCTGGGGTCCGTAGATGAACTCCTTCGCGTGGTTGACAGCCTTCTTGAAGGCGTCGTTCCTGAGCGTCACCTGCTCCCCTCTGGCCCCGGTACTGGGTTCCATAAACGTGGTGGGGCCGGGCCGGAGCATCCAGATGTCCCCAGCTGGCGGCAGGTAAAACACGCCGAAGGAGCGATGCTCGGGGTCGTCGGTCCAGATGGGCACCACGGCAACCGCAGCGCCGGTGTCCGGGTTGATCCACTGGGCTCGGGGCATCGGCTGTTCGTGGACCTCGGGGTCCAGGAATGGGGCTGTTCCCCTCCCCCAGCGTTTCTCCAACCGTTCGTAGAACGCGGGAATGATGTGGCCGTCGTAGGGACGCCAGGCACTCATGAATGGCTCCTTGGTGTTCTGGGGATTCGCGACGAAGGTTCCCAACGGGTTGGACTAAACGACAACGGCGGCTGCACCCGGTCCCCCTCGGCAGACGCAGCCGAAGGGGCACGTTCGCTCCGGTGAACCCTTACCTTCACCGGCGTTCCGGGCACCCGGACGGGTATGCCCGAGCGCGCACGATCGTAAGCCGCCCGCTTCGCTGGGTCCGACAAAACGACGTACGCCTGCATGATGGCGTGCAGTTCCTGGAGGTCGGCCACGGAGGTGGTGTCGCCGTCGTCGACCTTTTGGCGTGTGTCCGGGTGGTGGGTCCGAAGCAGCGTGCGGTAGGCGCGCGTGATCTCGCGGGTCGTCGCGTCCGGCGAGACGTGGAGAGTGGCGTAGTGGTCAGGTTGGGTGCTCACTGCTGGTTCCGGTTTCTGCTGCGGATTTGGAGATGGCCCCCGGCTGAACCGGGGGCCATCACTCGGGAGACGACGTCGGGGGCCGCTTTTATGTGCGCTAATAAACGCTGTGACGTGGCGCGAAGCCTGCGCCCAACTATCCGCTGCGGCCGCTCCGTCGTTCCCGGTCCGGCGTCCGCTGGTCAGCCACCCCCGGGTGAGCCTTCCAGCGGACGGACGGGATCAGGCGTTAATTTCCTGCCTCTGCCCGTTGGAGGTGATTTCGATGCGGCGTGGCTTGGCCTTCTCGGCGACGGGGATCCGGAGAGTCAGGACACCGGCGTCGTAGTGGGCCTGGATGCCATCGGTATCGAGGGTGTCGCCCAGGATGAGTTGCCGGCTGAAGACGCCTTGAGGGCGTTCGGCGGCGATCATCTCGGTGTTCTCGCCCGCGGGCGACTTGCGCTCGGCCTTGACCGTGAGGACGTTCCGTTCAACATCCAGATCCACAGTCTCTGGATCGACCCCTGGCAAGTCGAAGGCTACAACGAATTGTCCGTCCTCCTGCCATGCATCCATCGGCATTCCGGCCGGGCGTGCTGTTGTGCCAAAAACCTGTTGGGCGAGCCTGTCGAATTCGCGGAACGGGTCAGTGCGCATCAGCATGTGGTTCTCACTCCTTTGATCTAGATGCTGATTCTGTTGTTCGTACCAGTCCTTCCGATCTGTGGTGGCTGGTATAGATTTTTTATAACACCAGTGAGAGAGTGGATGCAAGTATTTTTTCGGAAGATTTTTGGAGGGCTTTGATGGCAGCTTCGGATAGCGCGATTGCTGCTGAAGAGTACGACGGCGGACTGGCTGCTTCCCCGGCGGACGGCACCTCCGACAGTGGCCGGGACGCTCGCGGAGTCTATGCAATCTCGGTGGCGGCGGAACTCGTTGGCACGGGGCAGCAGAACATCAGGCAGTACGAGCGCAAAGGGCTGGTCACCCCGGAAAGGACCGACGGCGGTACCCGGCGCTACAGCGAGGACGACCTCACGACCCTTCGCAGGATCGGGGTGCTCCTGCATGAGGGGCTGAACCTGGCCGGGGTGAAGCTGGTGCTCGAGTTGGAGGTGGAGAACCGGGGGCTGACGGAGGACAACCGCGGGCTGGTTGACCACAACCGGGAGTTGCGGGCTGACAACAAGGGGCTGCGGAAGGATCTGAAGCGGGCCCGGGGTGGGGAACTCTAATAAGGCGCCTGCACAGTGGCCATTCGCGCACTAGAACGTGGCCGTCCCCCGAAGTGCGGCCACGTTCTAGTGCGAGTCAACTTGGGATTCTTTTGTTGCAACCTCGTGCTAGAAGGTCCATTCCCAACCGGTGCTACCGGACGTGAGGTGACTCTTAAAGATCAGTGTTCCGTGAGACTCAGGCACGTCCAGCGCAATTTTTCCGGTCACCTTCTCTGCGGGGCCAATACCCCGGCCGTTCTGGCTAATGCTCTCTTCGTCGGCCAAGCACATGTAAGCCCCTTGCGTGTTGAGGTCCCCGTTGAAGGTCGTCCCGTTTGTGCCGACGAATTTGAACATTCCGGCGTTCATGTCGAACTCGGAGTAACCCCCGCTGGGGTCAGCTAAAGCAGGGAAAGTCTCAATCGAGACGTCTAGGACTACAACGTGACCGTTCACCACTGGTTGCGGGTATGGGCCGGTGCAGGGAGCATCCGGCGTAATCGAATTGACGGTGAAGTTGACAATGCGCTCTGTGTCTTTGTTAGTAATTCCGGCCGACTTACCGACTTCTTTGATGAAGTTGCCCCGAGGCGACTTATCTGCAGCGGCCGTGGCACTCGGCGTAGTTGGAACCAAAGGTTCGACTGAAACGCTGGCGGCAGGGCTTGTGCTTGCTCCAGCGCAAGCAGAAAGGCTCAGTCCCAATGCAGCGGTCACAACCAGGACTGACATAGATCTTGTATTCATTTTTATAAACCCCATATGGTGCATGATGCGAATGATGTCTCGATATTCTCATGGGAGACGACTGGCAAATGACAGGCCGCGTGAATGTGACGAAATCCGATCGTTGGTACGGTGCCCGGTATATAGGGGCGACAATGCGCCAAAAGATTGCCGCCTACGTGTATTAACACCTAGAGGTGACAATGCGTCATATCGTCTGGATAGGTGCAGCAGGTCACTAAGAGATGTAGAAGGATGACGGGCCGCCTAGTTATGATGACAACGCTGACCGCCGATTGTTATGCACCCCTAAAGAATCGCCGTCATCCCGCCCCACCCCGTGCCAACGCGGGAAGCAGAAGGCCACGCCGAACCACCGGCACCGGAATACAGCCACAGCTCGCCGGCCGCGTTCCGCGCGAGGATGTCGGCTCGCCCGTCGCCGTCGAAATCGCCCGGGCCCACCAGGGAGTTCATGCCGTTCCACCCTTGGCCGGTGGCTTGTCGGGGCAGCCATCCGCTGATTCCAGTGGGCGGGTAGAGCCACAGGGTTCCCGCGCTGTCCCGGGCCACCAGGTCCGTAACGCCGTCGCCGTTGAAGTCATCAGCGCCGGTGATCTCAGACATGCCCGACCATCCGGACCCGACCCACATCCGAGGCAGCCAGCCGCCGTGGCCGTCGCCACGGTAGACCCACAGAGCGCCACCGCGGTCGCGGGCCACGACGTCACCAAAGCCATCGCCGAAGAAGTTGATGGGCTCGATGGCGCTCATTCCTTCCCAGCCGCTGCCCACCAGCACACGGGTTCCGAACCCGCCGGCACCGTTGCCGGGGTAGAACCACAGCAGTCCACCGCCGTCGCGGGCCATGACGTCGGCGGTGCCGTCGCCGTTGAAGTCGCCGGGGGCAACAAGAGCGTTCATGACGTTCCAGCCCTGCCCCGCTTGGACCCGCTGGAGCCATCCGCCGGACCCATTGCCGGGGTACAGCCACAGGACACCGGCAGCATCGCGAGCCAGCACGTCCGCGGCGCCATCACCGTTGAAGTCATTCTTGAGCGGGGCCGGTACAGTGCCGTCGATGACGGCGACGGAGGCGCTGCTGTTGTTGGCGACATAGACCTTGCCCGTCGCGGGGTTGACCGCGGCACCCAATGGATCTTGCCCCGTGAACACTGCTGATGCGGAGTTGTCACCATCAACCACGGTGACGCCCCGGCCGCTTAGCAACGCGTAAGCCTTGTTCCCGGCTGCGTTGACCACAATGTCCTTGATCCGGGACGGCGTTCTGAGCTCAGCTACTTGAGTTTGCGTGGCCCCGCTGATGACGTGCACAAACCCGTCAACGCCATCGCTGTCTCCAGCAACATAGACGGTGTTGGTCACAGGATTCACGGCCAGCTTGCCAACAAAGTTGTCGGTGGGAATCGCTGCCGTAACGGTGTCGGTCACACCATCGATCACGCGAACGCCCGCACCGTATCTCCCGAGCGTGGTGAAGTAGATCTTGTTGGTAGCCTCATTGATTGCCAGGTCAAGGATGCCGCCGGCTCCGATGGTGATGGTCGAGGTCACCACCCCGCCCGTCCCCAGGACACGGATGGTTCCACCGGACAGGATGTAGACCTTGCCGGTGGTCGTGTTCACAGCGATGTCCTGCGCACCCGCAGCGAGTGCCACCGATGAAGTTGTCAGGGCCGCGCCGTCGATCACTGTCACGCCGCTTTTGACGCCGACGTACGTCTTGTTGGTCACCGGGTTCACTGCCACTACCCCTGGGGAAGCGCCTACAGGCACCGATGTCACTGCTCTGGTGGCGCCGTCAACCACGGCCACAGCTCCGCCGATCTCGCTGACGTAAACCTTGTTGGTTGTTGGGTTCACGGCGACGTCCACGGGCATGTCACCTGTGTAGAGCTGACCGTCGGAGCTTCCGCCTGCCAGCACCTGAACTCCGTCGGATGAGACCACGTAGGCCTTGTTCGTCAGGGGGTTCACAGCGATTCGCCCCGGGCGTTCACCGACGGGCACGATGTCCGTAACAGCATCAGCCGCGGCCGGCGAGAGTGGCGAACCAACGGTTCCCAGCAACAGAGCCAGGCCCAAGCCGACGGCGACTGACCCCGCCGCTGCCCGACGCCGTCGTCGTACGTTTACTCCCCCAAGCGCGCGCGAACTATCCCCAGCAGCAACCATGGCAAAACCCCCAGAACTTTCGACGCCCAGCACGTCGGATACCGGAAGTCTACGCGGGCGCTCAGACAAAACAGAGAACCACCTGTTAACCAACTCTTCCTCTACAGGCCACCCGTTCTAACCCGCCCCGCCAACCGCCGCGACCACCGTGGAAGGCGTGAGGATCGCAATCGTCGCCGAATCATTCCTGCCATTGATGAATGGGGTAACCCACTCCATCCTGCGGGTGCTGGAGCATCTGCAGGAGCGCGGGGATGAGGTGATGGTGATCGCGCCGTCGACGTCGGACACTGATGTTTCGAGCGTCGAGAAGGGTGCCTATGTGCACCGGCTTCCTTCGGTGCCCCTGGCCGGTTACACGAATGTGCGGGTTGCGTTGGGTGGTGTGAATCGGGTCAAGCGAATCCTTGCCGATTTCTCCCCCGACGTCGTTCATCTCGCTTCCCCATTCGTCCTCGGCTGGCGCGCCGTGCAGGCCGCCCACCAACTCGGCATCCCGACCGTGGCGATCTACCAAACCGAGGTCCCCAGCTACGCCGCCCGCTATGGCGTGCCCTTCCTGGAGAACTGGGCTTGGAACCGCGTGGACAACATCCACCTCCTGGCCACCCGAACGCTTGTGCCGTCCACGTTCGCGCTGAATCAGTTGCGCGGACGCGGCATCCTGCGCGTGGACATGTGGCGTCGGGGTGTGGATACCGCGCGCTTCAACCCCGCTAAACGTTCGACGGCGTGGCGCAGCTCAGTGGCGCCCGACGGTCACCGGATCATCGGCTACGTCGGCCGGCTCGCCGTGGAGAAACAGGTGGAGGATCTTGCCGTGCTGGCAGATCTGCCCAACACGAAGCTGGTGATCGTCGGTGACGGCCCGCAGCGCGCGGCCCTTGAAGCTGCGCTGCCGGACGCTGTATTTACGGGTTTCCTCGGCGGGGATGCACTGGCCGAGGCGGTCGCGGGCTTTGACCTTTTTGTTCATCCCGGAGAGTTCGAGACCTTCTGCCAGACCATCCAGGAAGCCATGGCATCGGGCGTTCCCGTGGTGGCGACCGGCCGCGGCGGGCCCTTGGACTTGGTCGAAAACTCCCGCACCGGCTGGCTCTACGAGCCCGGAAACCTCCCCCAGTTGCGTAGCTATGTACAGGACTTGATGGGCGACGACGCAAAGCGCCGCGCGTTCGCAACGGCAGCAACCGCCTCGGTCCAGGGGCGGACGTGGCCTGTGCTCAGCGCCGACCTGGTCCGGCATTACACCGAAGTCATCGCCTCCTTCTCCCGCGAAAGCGGGCCCACAGAACTCACTTCAAGCAAAGGACCCTCCTCATGAAGATTTCCGTGATCGGCTGCGGCTACCTCGGCGCAGTCCATGCAGCAACGCTCGCTTCGATGGGCCACAGTGTGGTGGGCATCGACGTCGATTCCTCCAAGGTTGAACAGCTCAACAAAGCCGTAGCGCCCTTCCATGAGCCCGGTTTGGACGAGCTCCTCCAGGACGGTCGCACCACTGGACGCCTTGTGTTCACCACCGATTTCTCCGCCGCCGCCGAGGCCCAGGTGCACTTCCTCTGCGTGGGTACCCCGCAGTCCAAGACCTCCGACACGGCCGACCTCTCCTACCTGATGGGCGCTACGAAGAGCCTCCTCCCGCACTTGGCCAAGGGTGCCGCCGTCGTGGGTAAATCGACAGTGCCGGTAGGCACGGTGGAAACGCTCCGCGCGGTTCTGGCCCGACGCTCGGACGTGTTACTCGGCTGGAACCCTGAATTCCTGCGCCAGGGCACGGCAGTGAAGGATTCTCTGGTTCCCGACCGGCTTGTTTACGGCGTCCCCGGCGGCAAGGGCGCCGCTGCCGGCGCACCGATCACCGCGGTGCTGGATGCCGTGTACGAGCCGCTGATCAGCGCCGGCATCCCGCGGCTCGTCTGCAACTTCGCGACGGCGGAACTGATCAAGTCGGCGTCGAACGCGTTCCTGGCCACCAAGGTCAGCTTCATCAACGCGATGGCCGAGCTGTGCGACGCGTCGGGCGCTGACGTGAGCGAACTCAGCGAAGCGATGGGCCTGGACCCGCGCATCGGCAACCGATACCTGCACGCCGGGCTGGGGTTTGGCGGCGGCTGCCTGCCCAAGGACATCCGGTCGTTCCGCGCACAGGCACGCGAACTTTCAGTCCCGTCCGTGGATG
Source organism: Paenarthrobacter sp. YAF11_1 (assembly GCF_052113445.1). Lineage (NCBI taxonomy): Bacteria > Bacillati > Actinomycetota > Actinomycetes > Micrococcales > Micrococcaceae > Paenarthrobacter > Paenarthrobacter sp. YAF11_1. The sequence continues at coordinate 69,365 of NZ_JBFRDF010000003.1, read as the reverse complement.
AGTGGATGGCCCTGGTTGATTCGGTGAATCTGGACCAGCGTTCCCGCGCGGTGGAGGTGGCCCGCGAGATGTGCCGCGGCTTCCTGTCCGGCCGCACGGTGACCATCCTCGGCGCAGCCTTCAAACCCGACACCGACGACATCCGCGACTCCCCCGCCCTGGACGTCGCCCAGCAACTCGCCGCCGCGGGCGCACACGTCACCGTTACCGACCCCAAGGCCATCAACAACGCCTGGATCCGCTACCCGCAAATCCGCTTCGAAGCCGACACCAAACGCGCCCTCGAAGGCGCCGAACTGGTGCTGCTGCTCACCGAATGGGACGAATACGTCTTGCTGTCCCCTTCCGTTGTGGGGTCGCTCGTACGACGCCGGATGGTGCTGGACGCTCGCAACGTCCTGGACGCTGAGGCCTGGCGGAGTGCGGGGTGGACGGTCCGCGGGCTGGGGACGGGGGCTTCGGTTGTTGGTGCGGAGCGGGGCGAGGGTGCCGCTGCGACGCGTGCCGGCGGGAAGAAGCACGCGCGGGCGTAAGCGGCTGGAGCTGCTTCAAGGGCTGGCGTCGTCGCTCTTCCGGGAGGACGATGATGCCGACGGATAGTTCGGAGGCTCACATGCATGCGGTAGTAGTCCCTGGTATCAACGGCTCGGATGCGGACCATTGGCAGTCGCTCTGGGAGCGTTCCAGCGCCGGCTGGAAACGCATTTCTCCGGCGTCGTGGGATGAGCCGGAAGTGGACGACTGGATAGCGGCCTTGGATGCAGAGGTGGGAGACGGAAAACCGATCCTCGTCACCCACAGCCTCGGGTGCCTTGTCGCTGCGAAGTGGAGCTTCGCGAATGCAGGCCGTGTAGCGGGCATGTTTTTGGTTGCCGTCCCGGATCCGTTTGGCCCGAATTACTCTGACGATGGTCCTCGTTTCGGCGACGACGTATACGGGCGAATTCCGTTTCCAACACTGTTGGTCACCAGCAGCGACGACCCCTATTGCACACTCGAGCGGTCACAGCATTTTGCCGACAGGTGGGGGGCGACCCGGATCGACATCGGACCCCGTGGTCACATCAATTCCTCAAGTGGATTGGGTGCGTGGCAGGAAGGACGCAACCTGTTAGCCGCCTTTGGTGCGGGTCTCTCCGTGCAGCGTTAGCGGCGCTCAAAGTCGGCTCGGCGTGTCAGTCCATGCGGCTCTGAACCTCCAAGAGGAACTTAACGCCGGCGTCGGACAACCTCTCATTGACGCGGACCCAACCTGGGCGTTCCCATAGCTCCAGTCGGTGCAGGTTCCGTGTGACGTCGTAGTAGAGATCGCTCGCCCAAGACAGCGGAATCTCACCGCCGGTTCTGGTTCTCAAACCTCCGTGATGAAGTGCGGCCTGGATCACTTGGTCTCTAAGTCCGTAGGGTGGCTCGTCTCCAATCAGCACCCAATGAACGAAGAGGGGCGTTGCCATTCGCTCTGCATCTGTGCCTGGGTTCGCGAACTGGTCGGCCAGGAAATCCCACAGGGCTTCTGGATCCTCGGCCAGTTTCCGTCCCCTTGGCGTCAGGAGCAGCCTGTCCTTGAGCTTCCGCAGAAGCTTCCACTCCTGCAACTGCTCCCGAAGATTCCGGATGGGCAACGTGCTCACCTCGACCCGTCCAGCCGACATCCATTCATCGTCCCAGCCAAGCTCGGTCATGGCACGCTTGACGAAGGCCGGCTTCAAGTATCCGGCAGAGGTCAACGGCAGACCGTCGTGCTGGGCTTCCTGGAGAAACCAGAGGATCGGACCCAGAACGTCTTCGTAGTCCGCAACCGTCACCTCGCCAGGCCAGAACCGCTGCGCCAAACTGCGCAGCTGCCCGTTGATCGCGACCAGATCACAAGCCGTGGGATCGAACTTCGAGATTGGCTCCTGTGTTACGTACTCAAGCCATCCAACGGCTTCCCTGTGCTCGGGATGCTTGGGGTTGGACACGACGGTCACCACGTTGGCATAGCCACCCACTCCCCCGGAATCCTCGATAGGTCCCCGCATCGCACCGTCAAGGCAGGCGATGGTGTTCTCGTGCAGCTCGGCCGGGCCCACAACCTCGATGTCGTGTGTCCAGCTGTCGCCGAAGTCGTACTCGTACAGGAGGTCTGAAACTCCTGGCTTCTGAGGGTCAAACAACTCCAGCAGTCGCACGGCTGCCGGGTCTTCGGCACCCTCGGGACCGTCGCCGTCGTCGACATTCATGAAGATGCGCTTCGTGCCCGACCGGTCATTGCCCGCGACGGCATACAAGTGGGAGTTCTTCCACCCGAACGCGCACTGGATGGCGCCGTGCAGCTCGGCAACGGTGGCACTTTCGGGAAGGACCAGCTGACGCCAGATCAGCGGCTCCGTATCGCTGATTGAAAGGCGAAGCTCGACGGCCGGAACAGTCTCGGGCGAATCCATGAAACAAGTCTGCCAGCTTGAGGTCAATGACCTTGTGGTCCCCCCACCGTCAGGCGGACAATGTGTCCCACGGCGGACCTCCGAGTCTGTTCGATTCTCACCAAGGGGGCACCATGGGAGAGCTTGGCACGGACATCCCACTGGGCGAGACACGTGATGTGAGCACTGAACTGGCCCGGCTGATGATCGAGCGGGCTGCCCCGGATGAATTGCTCACCTTCGACGAAGTCGCCGACGAGTATTACGCGGATCCCGAATCCACTCTGAACCCGGCCAAGAATGATGAGGCCGTCGGCTTCGGTCTGGAGTTGGCGTTGCTGGCACCCTTTGCTCTCGCCGTGGCCCAGTTCATCATCGGTTTCCTCGGTGACTTGCTCCGTGATGTGGCCAAGGACGCGGTGAAGGATGCCGCCAAACCTGCAGTGACGGGAGCCGTTCGCAGAGTGTTGCGGCTGGGCTCCCCACAGGATTCCACCAGCGCAGCGATCGAACTCACCGCGGAACAGCGCGACCGCGTCTTCGCTGCCGCCAAAGAGCAGTCCAAGCGCCTGGGCCTCGACGAAACCAAGGCAGATCTGCTGGGAAACGCAATCCTCGGGGTCCTCAGCAGGTGATTCTTCCTTCGAGTTCCAATCCTTAGAAGGCGGTCAGCATGGGCCAGAAGCCGTTGGCGCCAGCAGTTGATCGTCGTCGGGTCAACGTACTCGCCCTCCCCGCACCCACCACTGGCCTGTACCTTCTCTTCATTGCTGCACTTCTGGCGGTCGGCTTGTTTGTTGGCTCATGGATGCACAACGTGGTTCTTGGACGGGAATGGGTCCAAGAGTTGGGCAAGTGTTTGGCTCTGGATTTCGCCCAGCAACAGCAATGCACGGCGCCGCTGGAGATCAGGCGGGGTCTGTGGTCCTTGGCCGGAGCGGGTGTCATGGCAGTGGTCGCCGTGGCCGTCATGTTTGTTGTGCCATTGGTGATTCGACGGCGGCGCGCACTGCAAGTGCCCGCGCCAAAGCACAGGGCGGTGGTGGAACGCTTCGGCCAATTGGCGTCCGAGGCCGGCCTGCGTCGTGTACCGAAGCTCTTCATCGGGCCGGCACGAATGGGAGATGCCTTCTCCTTCGGCAGGCCCGGCTCAGCTGCGGTTGCCCTGCCGCCAAAGATTGTCGGCCTGCTTGTACGGCCCGGACCGGCCGACGGCGTCGTTCTCCATGAGTTCGCGCATATCCGACACCGCGACGTGGAACTGGCCTGGCTGGCGCGGAGCTCGTGGTACGTGACTCTGGTGGTGCTTCTCATTCCCGTCGCCGGCGCCATATGGGAAGGACCTTCGCTGCTTCCCTACTATCTCTGGCGTGCGGCCCTGCTGGCTGTAGTAGTGGAAATTGTGACAGCTGCCTTGCTCCGCTCACGCGAGCATGATGCCGATCTGCGGGCCGGGCAGGGGTCATACGAGAAGGTCAGAGCCAGCTTGGGACTCCTCGGACCCGGCGCACCCGCCACGTGGATTCGGCGCATGCGCCTGCGCCACCCGACACGCGAAGCGAGGGTCACTGTCCTCGACGCTCCCAGTAAAGCCGCCACCAGCGACTTCCTCCGCTCGTTGAGCGCCGGTGCCCTCGCCGGGATTGTTGGTCCCTTGATTGTGGCCACCGCCACCGCCCTGCTGACTGGATCCGGCGTCGTACTGGGTGGCATCTGGGCTTCAGCGGTAGTGACGGGATCGCTCCTGGGTTTTACCGTCGGCCTTGATCTTTGGCGATCACGGTTCGCTGCTGCGTTAGCTCACGGCTATGCAGTGGATACCGCTCATCCACTGCGGAGTGCGCGGGATCCACAGACGGCGCGGGGGTTGCCGGGCGTCTTTACGGTCGCCGCCGGTGTTGCCGTTGGCTTGGCGCTGGGGCAGGTCCTGTCGTTCGCGGGGATAGGGCAAGACGTTTCCGCGCCGGTAGATCTCCTCACGTTGATCGCCCCCATGATTGCCGGGCTCGGAACAGTGTTCATTTGCGCGGCCTTCGCCAGCATAGGCCTCCCCCTGGCGCTCTTGGCCAGGCGTCCCTGGCATTTCTGGCTGCCTGTTGCGCTGCTCAGCACCGCAACTTTTGTGGTCACCACCTGGATGGCCGACAGCTTGGATCTTGCCCTCACAAATTTCGGATGGTTGGGCGCCGCACTGTGGATCCAGTACGGCTATGACGAATGGCCGGGGATCGGCGTTGCCCTGATGCTGGGCATTGCAGCCACCATCGCGGCTTTCTATGGACAGTTCTTCCGTGGACGTGAAGCCAGGGACTGGATGTACTTTAACAACGACGACGGCGGCCTCGACTCCCAGCGTCGTCCTCACCTTAGGGCTCCCGGCAGTTCGTTCTGGTTGCCCTTGATCCTCGGCTTGGTGGCAGGCATCGCAGGGAGCATTTTCCTCGTGTCGCAGCTCTTGCTGATCAGTCCCATCAGGACCGCGGAAGCCGCTTCCCAAGCCGACTTCCTCTGGGTAAGCACCACGGTGCTTTGCTGGACGTCAGTGTCAGCCGTGCTCTGCTTGGTTAGTCCCGCTACTGGCCCTGCCACCACATTCATCGCCGGACCTCTGACGTCATCGCTCTGTGCCATGGGTGTTGCTGTTTTTTGGTTGGCCAGCACGGATTCAGTGCCGTGGGACGTGCTGCTGAGCATCTGGGCACCGGCCATGGCGCGTGGGTTCGCCATCTCCCTCATCGTCGTCAGCTTCACCGTCATCATTCGCTTCGCGGTGCAGTGGGTGATCGGCTTGGTGGTGAACCGGCTGACGCGGGTGAGTCGGGCGGCTAAGCCAAGCGGCCGGGCAGCCACCACCTAGGCGGGCACCGTCACCACCTATTTTTTCCGCACCAACACCTAATTACTCCGAATACGGCACCTAGTCTCCCAGATTTGCCACCTAGAGCCACGAACCCGGCCATAGTCTCCTTGTGTGCCTTCGAAGCGGGAGTCCCGGTGTCCGGCGGGAGCCCCACCCGCTTTGGCGTAGGAGGCACTGCGGCACGGCTCCACCCGTCTACCCCCAGGTGGAGTCGTGCCCAAGCCAGAGACGCCGCGAGTCGTCACAGAAGTAAACGAGAACGATTCTTGATAAGTTTGAACGTGCCTGCCACTAAGGAAAGCCGTTCATGAAACCCGCCACCACCTCCACCCAGACACCCCTCCAGACTGTGGAACGGCCAGCCAGCCCCAACCCGAAGCTCCTGCTCTCGAGCCAGCTGATTTTCAACATCGGGTTCTACTCTGTGGTGCCGTTCATCGCCCTCACCATGGCCAACGACTTCGCCATGAGTGCAGTAGCCATCGGCGTCGTTCTGGGAGCGCGGACCTTCGCCCAGCAAGGGATGTTCCTGGTGGGCGGCGCCATCTCCGATCGCTGGGGTGCCCGCTACACGATGGTCGCTGGGTGCATCGTCCGGGTCAGTGGCTACTTGCTGTTGGCGGCGGCCGACAATTTCAGTCTCTTCCTCGCAGGCGCGATCGTCACCGGCATCGGTGGTGCGTTGTTCTCGCCCGCTCTCGAAAGCCTGGTCGCCTCCGCCGAAGAACGGCGCGAACCATCCGGGAAACACCGGCCAACCCTCTTCGCTTCGCTGGTCATCGTGGGCGAATTCGGAGCCGTGGCGGGCCCACTGCTCGGCAGCCTGCTCCTGGGTTTCGGCTTCGAAGTCTCCCTCTACGTGGCCTCAGCCATCTTCGCGGTCATGGCTTTCGTCTTCTGGCGGTTCCTGCCACGCGCCGACCGCCTCGGACAACCAACAGACGTGGCAGTCCCCAAACACCAGCTCCTGGCCTGCCTGCGGGACAAGCGATTCGTGGCGTTCGCCTGCTTCTTCAGTGTCAGCCTCCTGGCGCACAACCAGTTGTACTTCGGCCTGCCCGTGGAGCTGCGACGCAGCGGTCTCGACGCCGGCGCACTCGGCTTCGTGTTCGCGTACGCCTCGTTGCTAACGGTCACTCTCCAGTGGCCCATTGCCAAGCTCATGCGTCGATTCGGCGAGCGCAACGCCCTGACGTTGGGCCTCAGTTTGAAAGCCGCAGGATTCACCGCCGTCGCTGTTCTCGCTACCCAGCCACCACTCGCATCGTTGCCGGCTCTACCGGCGCTGGCTCTCGTCACCGGCCTGTGCCTGGGCAACATGTGCGCGACTCCGACGGCAATGCGGCTCGTCCTGGACTTCGCCAGCGGCCGCCCAACCGGCGCCTATTACGGACTCCTCGCCAGTTGCGGCGGCGCCATGGTGCTGATCGGCAACACGGCCATGGCACCGCTTTACGAGTTTGCTGACCAAACGTCGACGGCGGCCGCCTCGCCGTGGCTGTTCACTGGCGTCATCGCTGTGGTCTCGGCTGTTGCGATCCGCCGGTTCGTTCCAAGGCCGGCCCGCGCATTGGTCTAGCGGCTCATCCTCAGCCGGATCAGCCTGTAAGCGATACCCACCGCGAACATCAGCACACCCAGCCCCACGGACAGCGGCGGCAGCGTCACCACAAGAACAACGCATGCAACCGCGCCGGCCACCTGCAGGAACTTCGGGTAGCGACGATCCTCGGTTGGCTGGGTGAAAGCAGCGACGTTCGCCACCAAGTAATAGAGCAGCACGCCGAATGACGAGAAGCCGATGGCCCCACGAAGATCGGCCACGGCAATGATCAGGCAGATCACCACGGCAAGAGTCACCTCGGCCCTATGCGGCACCTTGTACTTCGGGTGCACGGCCGAGAGCCAGTGCGGGAGGTCGTGTTCGCGGGCCATCGCCAGGCTGGTGCGGCCGAGTCCGGCGACCAGCGCCAACAGTGCTCCCAACGACGCGACGGCAGCCCCAATACGGACAACAGGCGAGGCCCGCGCCAACGCTCCTGTGCCCACGGCATCGGCCAGCGGAGTGGGCGTACCGGCAACCCCCTCGGGGCCAAGTGCCGCGAGCAGCGTCACCGCAACGACGGCGTAGATGACGATCGTGATTCCCAAGGCAATACTGATCGCCCGGGGAATCGTGCGCTTGGGCTCACGGACTTCCTCGCCCATGGTCGCGATCCGCGCATACCCAGCGAACGCGAAGAACAACAGCCCAGCGGACTGCAGAATCCCGTACCAGCCCTCTGCCAGCAGCCCCTCCCCCTCAAAGTTGCCAAAGTCGGGGCCGGACCCACCCCACACTGCGGTGATAGCAATGGCCAGGGCAGCCAGCACGGCAATCACCAACACACGGGTCAGCCCTGCTGTCCGGGTCACCCCGTGATAGTTCACCGCTGTCAGAAGTACGACGGCGGCAATCGCCACCGGGCGTTCCCACCCTTGCGGTGCGGCATAAGCGGCGAAGGTCATCGCCATGGCAGCCGCACTGGCGGTCTTGCCAATGATGAAACCCCAGCCGGCAAGGAACCCGGCCCACGGTCCCAGCCGTTCCCGTCCGTAAACGTAGGTACCGCCGGAGGTCGGGTATCTGGCCGCGAGTTGAGCAGATGACGTCGCGTTGCAGAAGGCGACGAATGCGGCCACTACCAAGCCGATCAGCAGCCCGGAACCCGCGGCGGCAGCGGCCGGGGTGAAAGCTGCGAACACCCCAGCACCGATCATGGAGCCTAGTCCGATAAGCGAAGCATCGAACGTGCCGAGTCGGCGGGCCAAAGCCGGGGAGTTGTTCACTGATACCCTTCACGCTGAGGGACCGGGCTCAATGCATGGCGTCGGAGACCGGCGTTGGGAGAATTGGCTTCAGCTTATCCCGGCTCCTCGCGGCGGAAGTGAATTCCCGACGAGCATGAAGAGTCCGTTGCGGGACGTGGCGCCGGTCTTGCGCAGCGCGTTGGAGATGTGGTTTTCCACGGTCCTGGCACTGATGCCCAGGTGCTCCGCAATCTCCACGTTGGTGCGATGGCCCGCCAGGACGGCAACCTCGATCTCCCGTTCAGTGAGTGGCGTGGTCCTGAACGAGTTGAAGGAGAGTTGCTCATTGGCCGATGGGAACCGGACCGCGAACATGGACGAGGCCTGAGCCATGGCGTCGGCTGCGGCAGTATCCCCTTCTATAACGTGCCGCTTGAGTGCACCGCGGAGAAGCATCCCCACCTGGTAGGTGTCGATGTCCGGTTCGTAATGCTTCAGCAGCAGACCAAGGAGCTGGTGGTCCCCTTCAACCACGGCGGTAGCAATGCCGATGAGTTGATCGTGAACCGTGACGCCACTGTCCCGCAGGATCTTCTGCAACAGGTCCAAGACCGGACGCCCCGGGCTCAAGCACGTGCAGAGGAGCGCCGTCATCATGGCTTCCAGAACATAGCCGCTTTTCAGCTGGCGTCTGATGAGTTTCGCTGCCTTGCGATCGAACGTAGATGGCTGCGCACTGTTGTGGGCAACCAGCTCATAGGCTCCCTTTCCAATGCCAGGTAAAGGCCCGACGTCGGGCACTTCAGTCCGCGCTTGCGCGGCAATCGAAAGGGCCGGCGGCGTGGCAGTGGTTGCATGGCGGAGGCCCGCGAGGCGCAACATCGCGTCGTAAAGGGCGTCCACCACGAAGCCCGGCCGACCCATGGCGAAGACACTGCTCATGAGGTATTCAGCTTCTTCAAAGTGCCCGCGGTACAGCAGTCCGTGAGCAGCGATGTAGCTGCTGGTAACCACGCCGAACTGGTCCAGGTTCTTGCGTGCTTCGGTCCGCCAGTCCAGAGCGAAGACGAGGGATTCCTCGATGCGGCCGGCTGCGAACAGCGCGAAACCCCGGATAAATGGCCGCAGGTGGGAGAAGGCGTCGTCATCGTTCTGACCGTCGACGACGTCGAAGGCTGCAGCTGGCCTGAAGCGGTAGAGCTCCAGCAGCCCGTGGACCAGGCCGCCCATCCCTGACGGCTTGCTTTCGGGCACGCTTGTTGACGTGTCTACAGGGACCCTGCCGTGGGAGGCGGTCAGGAAGGTGATTGCGTGGGCGGCTTCCGCGGCATGGTGCGGGTTATCGTCCGCGAACTTTTGGAGAATTTCGACGGCGGCACCTGGGCCTTGCCCGGTGTGGACCGCGAGCATGGCCCGGGTAATGGTGACAAACAGGACGTCCTTGGGGTCGGCGTCGAACGTTGTTGTTTCCCTGCAGACGCGAGCTGCCCGGTGGACATCCACGGAAGCACCCCAATAGATCCGAAGCAGGGACGAAGCGTTGGCGGCGGTTTTGTTGGCTTCCCATCGCTCGAAATGGATTCGTTCACGATCGGAACTGTGGTCGTGGAAGTGGCGGGCGGTGACGGCGTCGCCGTCGCCCTTTTCCAGACGCAGGGTAGCCAGGACCCGAACGAGGCAGTCTGCTGTTGTTTGATTCTCCTGCTCCGCTCTCGGCACAGCCTCCAGGACGCCGGCGATCTTTCTGCGCAGCAGTTTCCGGTCCCTCAGGTTCTTGTTGCCGCGGAAGTAGTCAGCGATGACGGGTGGGCTGATGGCGGCGATGGAACCGTTGTGGTGGTCGTCCATGACGGAGAGGAATCCCCTGCGTTCGAGACCCTCCAGGGCGTCGGGTTTGATGACCTTCTGCAGGACGTCCACGCGGGCTGTGCCGAGGATTGCCATGGTGTGCAGTGCTGTGAACTCGTCGGCGCTGAGCTCGGCCAGGAGAGACTCAAGTGTCCCCCGCAGGTGCTCGTTCCAGAGGGTGTTGGTGGTCATCCCCCATTGCTTGTCCTTCATGACCAGGAGGTTGCTCAGGGATGCCGTCTCCGCGATCCGTACGATGAGGCGCGGGTTGCCGGCGGACTTGGTGAGTATCCGGGCTGTGGTGTCTGCGTCTGCCGGAGCACCGAGGACTTGGGCGATCAGCATGTGAACCTGCTCGTAATGAAGCGGGTCCAGTTGCAGATGTGCCTCGCGGCCGTTGTTGAGGATGGCCAGCTGGCCTTTCGAGAATGCCCAGGTTTCGGGCGCCGTGGCCACCATCGGGCAATTCGATCGGCGCCGAACAGCCTCCAGGACCGCGAGTGATTCGCTGTCCACCAGATGGAGGTCGTCGACGACGAGCAGGTGCTTCCCGTTGGTGGCCAGTTGGCTGGTCAGCACATCCGCGATGTCGAAGACGCCGCTGCGGCCAGGCCTCAAGTCCAGGCCAAGTCCTTTGATGGCCGCGTACGGGATGGTGCGGTGCGTGCGCAGTCCGGTGATGTAGTGAACGGCCACTCCGGTCTTTTCCAGATTGCTCATGACACTGCGGACCACGGACGTCTTTCCGCTGCCCGGAGCACCGACGACCCGCACACCGATACCGCGCGCGACAAAGTCGAGGATTCGCTGAACCTCAGAATCGAACACTCGACCCAACCTTCTGTTTCTGTGGATGCCCGACATGCGGCTCACTTCGCAGGCTAGATCGAGAAAACGGGACTAGGTGCCAAAACGGCCTTGCACAGGCCGTTTTGGGTCCATCTAGGTGGTGATTTGGGCAAATCTAGGTGGTGGCGGGACTCGTCTAGGTGGTGGGGCTGTTCGGAAATCAGGTGATCCATGGGATGCTCCCTCAGCTCTGTGGGTGGATTACCTCCCACGCTACGGAGGGCTGAGCAAGAGTTACATGGGTGTAATTCGCTATGTGGATATATGTTCTAATCATATAAACGGCACTAGTACACAGATTCTAAGCAGGTGTTTCCAAGGGTTGTCTGGAGGCGGGGCCGTAGTCACCCACGCATTTGACAAGGGGACGCTTCCAGGTCGAGAGTGTTGCTCAATCACCCGCAGCCGAAAGCGTGAACGGTGGTTTTCGGGCATTTCATTGTGGGGGGACAAATGAGGATCAATGCTGCGCATCACGAACCTATCCAAGAGCTACGGCCGCAATCGAGTCATCAATAGCGTCAACCTCGTAGTTCCATCGACGGGCATCCACGTCATCCAGGGTGGGAATGGAAGCGGCAAAACCACTCTCCTCAAGTGCCTCGCGGGGCTGGTCCGCTTCAGTGGTGAGGCAACCTGGTACAAAAGCGCGGTTCGAGACCACGTATCTGCGGCCTTCGACGACTCAGCCGTTCATGAGCGCCTGACTGGTCTGCAGAATCTCAGCGCACTCCTGGATATCCCGCCCCGCCAGGCCATCACCCATCCCATCATCAGGACATTCCTCAGCCGTGAATTGTTGAGCCGAAGATCATCCTCGTACTCGTTGGGGCAGCGAAAGAAGCTCAAGCTGGCATCGGCGTTGGCAATTGGCCGGCCATGCATCCTGCTCGACGAGCCGAACTCAGGCCTCGACGATCACGGTCGGCATGCCCTACGGCAGGCGCTGGAGTCCATTGAAGCCACCACATGCGTCATCGTTTCCGATCATGACCACGCCCCATACGGGGATCTTGCCTCAACGACATTCACCATCCGGCGCGGAAGAATCCGCGCCGACGGCGAAGCAATAGCGCTTCGCCGATGAGTTGGTATCTGCGATCCCTGAGAACAGAACTGCGATATCAATTCTGGAGCAAAGCACTGCTCTTGCCCATCGGCGGCCTGGCGGCGTCACTGGTGTTCGCTTTTTCTGGGAGCATCAGCAATGTCACCGCGACATTGTCGAGACTTCAGATCACAGAGGCCTACGCGCTGGCCAACGGAAACTCCTTGGCCGCGGCCATGGAACAACCCAACACCGTCGTCATCCAAGGTGGCCAACGGATTGTAGACAACCCCCTCCGCTTCGACTACGAAGCCGCCTACTTCGCCGACCGCGCTTTCGAGGGACCTCATGCCATCGGCACAGGGTTGGAGATGATCACATTCCTGGTGATCCCGCTGCTCTTCTTCATTTATGGATGCGCAACAGCCGTAGGCGATGTTCGCCGGCGGATTTTGAAGGATCGAATCGTCGCGCAGGGCGCAGCGCCGTATGTGGCTGGGAAGGTCGCCACCATCACCCTTGTTTCGATGGCGGCGGTCATCCTCACCGCGATGCTGAGCCTGGGTGCCGCGCCAATCCTGAGGGCACTTTTCCTACAGAGCGATCGCCGCGACTTCATCTATCCAGTCGACGACGCCGGTGCAGGCAACCCCGTTGTTCACATCGCGTTCGCCACTGCTGTAGCCGTCGCATTTGGTCTGTTGGGACTCTTTATTGGGCTCGTAGCCAGGAGCATGCTGATCCCCTGCTTGGCCGCCGGCGCATTGCTCCTGCTGCTGCCGTTCGCCGGACCCTATGATCCCCGCAATATTCTCACAGCCACGGCGGAAGGCGTCTTCAACTATTGGGGTGGATTTAACCCACGCCCGCCATTTCCGGTGTGGACGGAACTGGGAGTCTTGCTGTCCGTAGTGTCCTTGGCCGTGGTGTCCGTCGTCTCGACGGCGATCTGGTCGCGGATGTCGAAGTTCGTCTAGCCCGAAACACTAGAGGGTGGGCAAACAAAAACAGGGCCGGTCAATGACCGGCCCTGCTTCTTTGTTATCCGAAGACTAGATAGCCTGGATGTTTACTGCCTGGGGACCCTTGGGGCCCTGCTCGACGTCGAAGGAAACCTTCTGATTCTCTTCGAGGGAGCGGTAGCCCGAGGAGTTGATCGCAGAGTAGTGAGCGAAAACGTCCTGGCTGCCATCTTCAGGAGAGATGAAGCCGAAGCCCTTTTCGGAGTTGAACCATTTCACGGTACCTGTAGCCATTTTTTCAGTCCTTACTGAAGGTGGAGATGCTCCCGACTTTCGGGTCTCCGGTGTGGGGTGTTCTCCACCGTTACTTCAGAAGGTCACGATCCAGAGGGACCGTGGGGACTGCCTGAACTACCAAATGCCAAACACAACAACACCGTCAAGTCTACAGAGTTCTGAGCAGATAGCTAGTGCTGGGAAATATTTATCCATCGGATGTTGATCGCAGGCCCAAAACCAGGCCTTCAAGGCCCGCCTTTTACGGGGCATCGGAGTCCACGTCAACAAATCCCACGGTCCGGGCAGACAGCTAGCTATCGCTGCCGCGGCTCGTCACCATTGGTCGTGGCATTGAGCCTGTCCTTGATCACCCAACTGGCAATTGACGGAGCGGCGGTCGCTATAAGGCACGCCGTCGCCCAGAAGTTGTCCAATAGGCCGCTGACGAGCAGAAACAGGCTACCCGCAATCACCACCCACGATGTGATGTCGAGTAGCCGAACCACGCTGGTAGTAGACATGCGCGAATCGTCCCCCTAGATACGTTCCGAAAGCCTATGTCTTTTGGACACACGCGGCATCCTGCGACCTCGCATCGGGGACGTTCCAGCGGCAGCCGTTTCAGGTGCTCAGCCTGTAGAAATCCGTCTTCGTCCATCCCTTACAGGCCTCCGAAGCGTACAGTTCACCCCATGGGACCGACCCTCGATACGGTCATCATCGGCGCAGGCCAAGCCGGCCTCACGACGAGCTACTGGCTCACGCAATTCGGCGTCGAGCATCAGCTGCTGGAACGACGCGATTCCCTCGGCGGCGCCTTCCAGGACCGCTGGGACAGCTTCTACATGAATACCCCCAACCTTGCGCTGGACCTCCCCGGCATGCCGTACGACGGCGACGACCGGGACGCGTTCATCTCACGCATTGCTGTCGTCAACCTCTTCCGCCGGTACGCGGAGCTCATTGCCGCTCCGGTCCACACGGGCGTGGACGTGACCCGGCTATCCCATGCCTCGGAAGGCGCCTTCAATCTTGAAACATCGCTCGGAAACCTGCGGGCCAAGAACGTGGTCCTCGCGACGGGCGCGTACCAAGTCCCTAAGATCCCCGCCCTGCCCGCCATGCTCCCCGCCGGCGTGACACAACTTCACACCCACGAGTACCGCAATCCTGAGCAATTGCCGGAAGGCGCCGTGCTGATAGTCGGCACCGGTCAGTCAGGCGGGCAAATCGCCGAGGAACTCCACGCCGCCGGCCGCGAAGTCCACCTCTGTGTCTCAATCGTCCCCGAAGCGCCCCGCAGATACCGCAGCCAGGACCTCATCTACTGGTTGCTCAAGACCGGCAAGCACGGTCCCGAGTTCGGCGTCAACGCCCTCACCCGGGAAGCGCTCCCCTCCCCCGCTGCCCGCTTCGCGCCGAACCCACTGCTCTCGGGTAGCGACGGCGGTCACGCCATTCACCTCCGCGAGCTCGGCCGCCGCGGCATGCACCTGTACGGCCACCTGGAATCAATCGACGACGGCGACATCACCTTCAGCGATGACCTCCCCAGCGTCTTACAAGAGTCGATTGGGGGTTCTACCAGCGAACGCACACGGCTATCGACGCTTATATTGCAGCTGCGGGTATCGACGCCAGTGGGAACCCCTAGGGAAAACGTCAGATAGCTTCATTTAATGGAGGAGCCGGTGGTCGGGCATCCTGCCAATCTCGGTTCTAAACTACAAAAGCTTCTCGATCTGGAAGCATGGTCACCGCGGGCGGGTGGGAACTGGCGAGAAAGCTCCTGACGTCGTACTGCAGCGGTCCAGTGGTATTGCCGATAGACCTTTGCTAATTCGCGTCGGATTGGCTTTTCGCATCATCAACGACGATGTCACCCGGGGCTACGCCCGCCGCCCGTTCTGCCGCACTACGACGGACCGACGTCCGCAGGACCGACCTCGTGGCTACAACTTCATTCTGCTTGCGACCAAAAGAGTCATCATCTATATCACTATTCAAAAGGGCCGCATAGTGTGCATAGTGGTTGTATGTTCTCTTATGCACTTCAGACCATGTAAGAAGCTCCATGTCTGCCCGATCTTTCCAACTATTGAGAGTAGCATCTCGAACAGCATAGGACTCCCCAGTTATGAAGACCCCACTTATGTTGCTTCGGGCCTGACCCAGTTTCTCCACATATTTCTCCAACTGCTGCAAGTCACCCAGGTCCACGGGATGACCGCTCCTCTTTATTTCGATGATTATGGTTTCCCCATCACCGGTCAAGGCTAGGAAGTCATATCGCGTCCGGTCATCTTCAGGCAGGTCGGCAGCATTCCACTCGCGGAGCTGCTTGGTTATGGTCTTCTCTTCGGAAAGCACTTGCCAATCGGGATTAATGAGCCATGGATAGCGCGCGAGCAAGTCGTGCATGTTATCATCACTAAGCTTCGATGCCGTTTCAGGACTGTCATTCACTATCATCTTGAAGAACTTATTGACAATTTCCATTCGGCCCTGAATTACTTCCAGGACGGCGCGACTCTCGAGCACTCGCCACCCATGTAGATAACCGACAGCTTCCACGAGGCCTTCGGGGTCATCGCCGACTTTATCTAGTTCTTCGATATAATCATGAAATTGCCTGTACTCGAAGGCACGAATAATAGTGTTTGCCAGCTCCTGAACCCGCTCCACGTCGGCGTCGGTGCGACCCAAGGCCMGGATAAATTTCGTAGCCTGCTTCTTTGACATGGGATCCAAGCGAGTTATGCGTTCCGCGAGACTCTTGTTGTCTAGCGCAGACCTCTCCGCCTGGTCCTCCCGCTCGCCGAGTCGCTCTCTAAGCAACCGCCTAGTTGTCGCCTCGCCCCAAGCCCTCAAAGTCTGCGTAGCTTCTGCATCCCAATCAAGGTCCTGGCGATCAGTGGAAACCAGGTCAGAAGCATCATCGGTGCCTTCATCCAGATAGTCAGCCTCGATGACACCAGTCAGATACTTTGTACCATGCTGGCCACTCGCGGTGGCTTCCACATTGAAGAAGAATGCGGGAGCTTGGGCAGTTTTCCCATTTACAAGAATGGTAAATCCCTGCATTTCTGCGGAGAGGACTTTATCGCTAAAACCCGCCCACCAAGATATAATGTTGCCACACGGCAAAGTCTCAGTTGCTAGATCCGAAACTGGCTCGCGTTTTGAAAGTGTCAACAGAGGTTCGCGAAGAACTTCATTGTTAATACGTATCTCCATCGAACCTAAAACGGACCGACTGAATCGTCTTGCGAGCGATTGATGGAGTGCGTCAATGTCGGGAGGAGTCTTGTGCTTCAGCAATGAGAGTTCTATTTCCGTCCCGGTGGTCCGGACACTTCCCGCTGCGATTGGTCGAACAATACCTGGAAGGTCCAGCACCTTTGAGTTACCGTTGCTGGCAGTTAGGCTCTCACCATCCAATATGACTTCTGTTTCAAATCCGTTCTGGCGGGTAATAACACACATCTTCTTTCCCAGACCAAATCCTGCAAGCTTACCAACACCTTTGCGACCCATCGGCCGGCGGCCTTGCGGCAAAGCTTGACCCGAGGCCCGGCGATTTCTGCCAATGACAAGATAATTGTCTTGAACCTCATCGTCAGACATTCCACTACCATCATCAAAAACAGTCACTTTGGACTCGGATGGTTGATAGGTAGAAGGTAGCGGAATGGCAATCTCAACTACGGACGCCCCGGCATCCCAGGCATTAGCAACAAGCTCCGCTATTGCAACATCCCTCCTCTTATACATTTGAGTGCCGAGATGCTCGAGAGTTCGGCCTAAAACAGTGATTTGAAAGTTTCTCGGAGTCGCAGCTGATGGCGTCGGTTGGTTCACGCCACAAGCCTAGTCCATTTGCCGAACTGAAAGTGTCAGGATGTGCAGCTCGTTACTCCTCCCACCTTGCTGTTTCGTCGATCTCTTGTCTATCGACCACGAGTATTTACCTGGAAATTCCTAAAAGTGCGCACATTGGTGGTCCAACACTTACGGTAAAGAACTCTGCCTGTCGGCAATCTTCCGCCGAAGGGTCAGCAAACTCCATGATGATGGCTGCCATGGCCGCCTCGTAACATCTCAGACCGACGACCCAGTCGGGTCGGCTCAGCTACGTCGATTCGTCCCACGCATCAGCGATAAGTTGGCCCAAAAAAGCGGCCAACTGAATGGGAACAGCGTTACCGATCTGACGGGCGATGGCGGTCTTCGACCCCATCCATTTGTATGTGTCGGGGAAGCCCTGGAGCCGTGCTGCCTCAAAATGCGTGATGGCCCGGTGGACCGTGGGGTCAGGATGCAGGTAGCGGCCCTTCTCGGGCTTGAAGAACTCCGTTCGAATCGTCACTGAAGGCTTAGTCCAGTGAAGGCGTCCCATAACATCGCCTGACCCGTTCTTGTGCTTCTTCCAGCAATCGGCGAGAAGGTCAAAGGGAATATCAAAACGATTGCCACCAGCGGGAATCGTCGCGAAGCGCCTTAGTGAAAGATCCGTGTAATTGCGCGTCACGTGCAGTTCAGGGGTCGTGAACGGGCCGGGCATGGTCACCCCGTCGACTTCAGTCCTCGTGTCTGGAAAATCACTTACTGACGTGACCTTAGGTATCAAACGTTCGTTGCGCACACCGGCAAATGCGTCCTCAACGGTGCGGTGTTTGCCCTTGAACGGTCCTTCAACAGGCACTGCAACTTCTGGCAGCCCTCGACGCCTCCCTATCACGATTGTTCGCACCCTAGCCTGGTAGGCTCCAAAATCCGCTGCGTTCAGCAAGAGCGGCTGAAGTTCATAGTTCTGCAGCGGCCCGCCAGGCAGAGTCCACGACTCGAGCTCAGCGAATTGAGGGGAGGTCAGAAACTGGCGCACATTCTCAAGAACGAAGTACCGAGGCTGGGCCTTGATGATAGTCTCCGCATACTTCCGCCATAGGAAGTTCCTTTCATCGAGCACCTCCTGCTTTCCTAGCGCCGAGAATCCCTGGCAGGGGGGCCCCCCGATGATCACGTCGGCTTCCGGTACGAGATCTCCGTCCAGCCAGTCCTCGATCCCCCCGGCATAGACTCGCGCCGCTTTGTGATTCTGCGCAAAAGTTGCCGAAGCATACCTGTCGAGCTCGACAGCAACGACAGTCTCGTACCGCCTGGTGGACTTGAAGCCCTGAGTCATTCCGCCTGCGCCGGCGAAAAGGTCAATGAGGCGTAGACGTTGTGACATGAGCACTAGCTTAGCCGGCTGCAGGGACACTTTGGGTAACAACGGCTGCTGCCCCGACCTCAGCCATCGAATCGGAAACCCTCGGCTGATCACGCGCGCGATGCCGTCCCGGCAGCCAGTGGAGTATAGATTTGGTTGTGGAAACGGGGTGCCCTGGATCTGGCAGCACAATATGAATGGACAAAGCACTTATGCACGCGGAGAAGCGCAAACTCATTGAGGTCGCGATGCCTCTCGAGGTCATCAACCGGGAGTCGGCGCGGGAGAAGTCGATCCGCCATGGGCACCCATCGACCCTTCACCTGTGGTGGTCTCGGAAGCCCTTAGCGACGGCCCGTGCGGTCCTTTTTGCGCAGCTCGTCGATGATCCATCTTCCCACCCGGACGCGTTTCCTAGTGAAGAGGCGCAAGCTGCAGAGCGGGCTCGGCTCCACGGCATAATCGAACGACTAGTCGTGTGGGAAAATTCGAACAACGCAGCACTCCTGCGTGAAGCACACGAAGAGATCGTGAAGTCCTCCGGCCCGGATGGGCCTCCCGTCATCCTCGACCCCTTCGCCGGCGGCGGCTCCATCCCACTCGAAGCTCAGCGGTTGGGCCTCGAATCACATGCATCGGACCTTAACCCTGTTGCCGTGCTGATCAATAAGGCGCTCATTGAGATACCCCCCAGATTTAGAGACGCCCATCCGGTATACCCTGGGCTCGCTGAAGGGCAAACGACAGAGTGGGCCGGATCTGAGGGCCTCGCCGACGACATCCGTGCGTATGGCAAGTTGATGCGCCAGGCGGCGGAGCACCGGATCGGCCATTTGTACCCTAGGGCCGAGCTCGGGGCCGGAAAGTTGGCGGATGTCATCGTCTGGAAGTGGGCGCGCACGGTTACCTGCCCAAACCCTGCGTGTGGGATCGCGATGCCGTTGGTGAATTCCTGGTGGCTGGTTAAAAAGAAAGGCCGGGAAGTTTACATCGTTCCCCAGGTCACCAGCGGTAAAGTCACTTACGCTATTGCAAACGGCACAGGCAGTAGTCCGATTCCGGAAGGCACCATCTCCGGACGGACAGGGGCGAAATGCATCGCATGCGGTTCGGCGGTCCCGATAGCATATGTTCGTGATGCACAGAAGAACGGCCATGCTGGTAAGCAACTGCTAGCTGTGGTCGCTGAAAGTAATCGCGGACGGGTTTACCTGCCGCCGACTCGCGACCATATAGAAGCGGAGGCATCCGCAATGTCGAGCGAAGACTTAGATGGAGCATTGATAGCTACTAACGCAAGGTGGTTCTCGCCGCCTGTATATGGGCTAACAAAATTTTCCGATCTTTTCAGTAACCGCCAGCTTGTGACCCTCGCTACGTTGAGCGACCTCGTGGGCGAAATTCGTAAAACAGCGCTTACCGATGCTATTGCCGCTGGCTTACCTGAAGGAGAGCGCCTAGAGGCCGGAGGGACAGGAGCTGCCGCCTACGCCGACGCTATTGCCACCTACCTAGGGCTAGCTGTGAGTCGCACATCAGATCGTTCCTCCTCTCTGTGTGGCTGGGACAGCTCTCGGGAGTCGGTGCGAAACGTCTTCGGTCGACAGGCAATCCCTATGTCATGGGATTTCGCAGAATCCAATCCGTTCTCGTCATCTTCTGGCAACTTCTTGGGGCAACTCGAATGGATCGAAAAAGTAGTTCGTCGTTCACCATCTCGAGCTGCATCGAAGGTGACCGCCGCCAACGCCGCTGAGTTGAACTACACCGGTGTAGTCGTTTCAACAGATCCGCCTTACTACGACAACATCGGGTATTCAGACCTGTCGGATTTCTTCTATGTCTGGCAGAGACGCGCGCTTCGCGAAGTTCACCCCCGCCTCATGGGCACAATGCTGGTCCCAAAAGCGGACGAGCTCGTCGCGAATCCGTATCGGCACAATGGGAAATCCGGTGCAGAGAGGTTCTTCGAGACCGGCTTTGAGTCGGTTTTCCAACGCATGCGTGAGAACGCCGTAGCGGACTACCCGATAACCGTCTATTACGCCTTTAAGCAGTCGGAGACGAGTACAAGTGGAGAATCATCTACGGGATGGGCGACGATCCTCGAAGGCATCGTCCGCGCAGGATGGTCGATAACGGCGACGTGGCCCCTACGGACAGAATTGATGAATCGGCAAACCGGGCAGAGTACAAACGCCTTGGCTTCGTCGATCGTTTTGGCCTGCCGCCCACGGAGCGAATCAGCGACGTCTACGGACCGCGGCGGGTTCCTGGCCGTCCTCCGCTCCGAGCTTCCGAAACAGCTGCGGCAGCTGCAGGAGGCCACAGTTGCGCCAGTTGATTTAGCCCAGTCGACCATCGGACCGGGTATGGCAGTATTCACTCGCTATTCCAAGGTTACGGAAGCCGACGGGTCGGCGATGCGTGTCCGCACAGCGCTTGAGCTCATCAATCAGGTCTTGGCGGAGGTACTCAATGAGTTGGAAGGCGACTTTGATTCGGACACCAGGTGGGCGCTCAAATGGTTCCAGCAGAACGCGTTTAATGAAGGGCTCTTCGGCGATGCCGAGAACCAAGCAACAGCGTTGAACACCTCCGTTCCCGGAATGGAGCGCGGCGGAATCCTCACTAGCCGCGCAGGCAAGGTGCAGCTCTTTGCCCCGGCCGCACTCTCTGACAACTATGATCCCCGCCGCGACCATCGTCTCAGTGTCTGGGAGGCCGCGCTTCACACGGCACGTGTATTGGAGTCCAAGGGCATCGAGGATGCTGGCCAGATGGTGGGTAGGCTCAGGCAGGCGACCGGTTCGCGGATCGACTTGGACGCAGTGAAGGAACTCGCGTACCTCCTGTATTCGATAGCTGAACGGAAGAATTGGTCTGCCATCGGCCAAACGTTCAACAATCTTGCCACCGCGTGGCCAGATATACTGCGATCCTCCGAATCAGGCACATCCACCACACAGTTGGGATTCGATTTCGAATCCCTCGACGAGTTCTAGAAAGGCATTCGGGGGCAATATGGCAATGAGCAATCTCGACCGAATCGGTAAGGCACTTGATATTTTGGCGCTGGGACTGGAGCCGTTCGTCGCCGAAGCACTCGAGTCCAGAGTCCCGCCCGGCAAAGATTGGACCATCATTCTCGCGGCCAAGGATGCACAGGGCGGGGCGGTAAAACAGTACAACCGATTTGATCCCAATGATCAACTCAGGGCACTCACGGAAAAACTAATCCCCGGATGGTTCCCCTTTGGCGGAAAACTCTCCCGAGCCGAGCAGAATTTGGCTGGCGAGGCTCGGGATATCCGTAACAACTGGGCGCACCGTAAACCGATCAATTTTGACGATGCCTATCGTGCCCTGGACACTCTCGAACGCCTTTTGCGAGTAGTTGGGTCGCCCCTTGGTGCCGATCAGATCCGAGTTTCTCGCGAGGACCTTCGCAACAGCAACTTCCAAAAAGACGTCAAGAAGGCCACCTCCTCGGGTGTTCTCTCGGAAACGGGGTCGTCTACAATCAAAGCCTGGCGCGACGTCGTCAAACCGCATCCGGATGTCATCAATGGGTCTTTCAATGCCAGTGAATTCGCAGCTGACCTCCATATGGTCTCGCAAGGTGTCGGATCCGAAGAATATATCGATCCAGTACAGTTCTTTCGCCGGACGTATCTGACGGAAGGCCTCAAAGATCTCCTGGCCAAAGCCGTTCGTCGCATTAGTGGCGACCGCAGCGCGCCCCCCGTGATCAACCTGCAGACCAACTTTGGCGGCGGCAAAACCCATTCGATGCTCGCTCTGTGGCACATCATGTCAGGCCACGAACTCGGAGAGTACCCTCAGGAAATTCAAGAGCTCCTTAGCGACACCGACCTCCAGGCGCTCGGAACGTGCAGGCGCGCAGTCCTCGTGGGAAATCACATTGCCGTGATGCCAGGCAAGGATGCTGCCAAGGCCGACGGCACCGTGGTCAACACATTATGGGGCGAACTCGCGTGGCAGCTCGGTGGCCGTGATGGCTACGACATTGTCAAAGAATCAGATGTCTCCGGCACCAATCCAGGCGCTAGCCTTAGGGCGCTCCTGAGCCGATACTCGCCAGCGCTTATTCTCATTGACGAATGGGTTGCATATGCCCGTCAGCTGTATGCCCGGGATGGCTTGCCAGCCGGAACCTTCGATACGCAGTTCACCTTCGCACAGACGCTCACGGAAGCTGCGAAATCAGTCCCCGGCGTGATGCTGGTGGTCTCGATTCCAGCATCTGACCACACTTCGGAAAGCCAACAGGACTCCGCGTCCGACCTCGAAGTCGGCGGCCCCAACGGTAAAGCTGCACTCGAGCGTCTACAAAACGTGGTCCGCCGGGTAGCGGATCAGTGGCGGCCAGCGACGTCCCGCGAATCATTCGAAATAGTCCGCCGGCGGCTATTTGAAGCTCCTTCCGGTGACGCTTCCGTCGACATCTCATCAACAGCACGCCAATTCGCCGAGTTCTATAAGAACCATCGCGATGAGTTCCCTGTCGAAACCATGGATCGCGAATACGAGCGCCGCATCGCTGAGGCCTACCCAATCCATCCTGAGCTATTCGAGCGACTCTACCGCGACTGGTCTACTTTAGAGAGATTCCAGCGGACGCGCGGCGTGCTACGGCTTATGAGCACAGTGGTCCACGAGCTATGGATGGCTGGTGACCAAAGCCCTATGATCATGCCGGGCAGCGTCCCGCTAGACACCGACGGTGTTCTTACCGAGATCACGCAGTACCTCGACGACCAATGGAAGCCCATCATCGATGCAGATGTCGACGGCTCGGCGGCTACCCCCACCCGGATAGACGCGTCGAGGCCAGCGTTCCAAAACCGACTTTTGTCGCGACGTTTAGCACGTACAATTTTCCTGGGCTCGGCTCCCACTCTCCGCAGCGCGCACAAGGGCATTGAACGTCAGCATGTTGCACTTGGCATCGCCATCCCTGGCGATGTAGTGGGGAATTTTGGCAGCGCGCTTCAGCTCATGTCGGAGCAGGCCACGTACTTTTATTCCGAGTCCAGTCGTTACTGGTTTGATGTCCAAGCCTCCGTGAGTCGTAAGGCCAAGGACATTGCCGAGCGGCTGCACAAAGAGGATGTCTGGCAAGAAATTGTGGACCGTCTCAACAAAGTCGAGGGGCGCCCGACTTCTGCATTCACCGGTACCGTCGTAGCGCCATCTTCGTCATCGGAAGTTCCTGATGTGGAAGGCGTTCGTCTCGTCCTCCTTCACCCCCAGCACACGCACAGAAGTAAATCCGAGACCAGCGACGCGCTGACGTTTGCTCACGATGTCTACGAGCATCGGGGGTCCGCGAATCGGCACCACCGTAACACGGTTGTGTTCCTGGCGCCTGACGAGAACGAGTACACCTCACTTGAAACTGCCGTCCGTGACTTTATTGCATGGCGTGACATCAATAATCAAGTCGATGACCTCGGACTGACTCGCCAACAAGAAACTCAAGTTAAGGCAAGGCTCGCGGATAGCCGGAAGGCCGTGGATCTTCGACTGTCCGGCACGTACATGTGGGTCTTTGCGCCCGAGATCCACGAGGGTCACAGCGTGCAATGGTCCAAGCAGAAGATCGGCAGCGGCGGTGGGTCACTCACCGAACGGACAGGCTCGGCTCTAGTCCGTTACGACGCGCTTCGCGTGGTCAATGCGCCTGCAGCGATCAAACAGGCACTAGACGGACGGTTGCGGGCACGCTGGAACGCCGGCCGGATTACAGTAGGCGAGTTGTGGGGCTATTACACGCAGTACGCTTACTTGCGGCGTATCCGCGACCGCGCCGTCTTAGAGTCGGGTGTGCGGGCAGTCCTGGACTTGCCTACGTGGAGCACCGAAGGATTTGCCCTAGCTGAAGGGTACGACGAAGTTTCAGGTGACTTCCACGGGCTGGCCATTCCGATGTCAAACGACTCATTCGGGACGATCACCGATTCAACCCTACTGGTAGATCCGCGGCTAGCTGAGAAACAGCGAGAGCGAGAGGTGCTAACGGCACACGCAACCTGTGAGGATCCCGAGGCCCCGTCCGAAGGCACAACTTTGGACGGGCAGGATGCGCTAACAGCAGGGCTGCCGTGGGAGCAGATGGAACCGAGCAAACGTGAACGTGCCAAGAACGTAAGATTCACTGGCACGTTCTATGCGCGAGCCGAAGCGCTCAGAGCCGACCTTCAGAAGGTCTACGACGAGGTGCTGAGTCATATTGCGACCGTGTCTGACGCCGATATCGAGGTTTCCGTCGAGGTAATAGCCAACCGCGCGGCCGGATTTGATGCCGACACGGTGCGTGTGGTTCGCGAGAATGCCACGCAGCTCAGGTTTGAGTCAGCTGAATTTGAGGATGAGTCATGACAACTGTGGACCTCTTTGGCCAAGAGGAGGCAGTAGAAAAGGTCACACTCCCTATCGATTCCAAAGCTATGGAGGGTCTGGGAAAGCACCACACTCTAAGCTCAGCGGTCGCCGACCTTATTGACAACAGCATTAGCGCTGAAGCCAATGCTGTGTTGGTTCGGTTCCTGCAAAGTCACGGGACCATAATCGGTGTACAGATTGTGGACAACGGAATAGGGATGACTCCGCTGGGGCTCCGCGAGGGAATGACGGTAGGCAGACGTCGAAACTACCGACCAAACGAACTCGGCCACTTCGGAATGGGCCTCAAAGCAAGCTCACTCAGCCAAGCAGATGTGCTCAGCGTATGGACCAGGGCTGCGGGTAATGAGCCCACCGGCATGAGAATGACGAAAGACTCCATGATGAATGGAGCTCACTGCGACATACTTAGCGAATCCTCCGCTCTTGCACACCTCTACGGGTCCAATTACGGTTTCGAACTCACAACGGGCACAGTAGTGCAGTGGTCGGACGTGCATGGCATGTCCGCGGCCGACAATCTCGCTGACCAGACTCGTTGGTTCGAAAACGCACTGGTGGCTCTCAAACTGGAATTGTCCGTCATTTTCCACCGTCTTCTTGAGACGGGTGCAGTGGATATCTACGTTGACGTGTTCGACGCTGACAGGTCAAAAGCGGGTCTGAGTTCCAGGCTTGAACCAATGGACCCCTTTGATTACAGGCAAAGCGGGAATGAAAACTACCCCATGAAGCTGATAGGGCAAGTAGGTGATCAGGAGTTCACGCTCGAGTGCCATATTTTACCGGCCAGCGGAGCGACCCCCTCAGCCCGTCTGATGGGCAAAGACCGAGAACATCATCAGGGCATATTCGTCTATCGTCGCGACCGACTGCAGCATCTCGGCGGATGGCAGAAACTCCTCGCTAACGAGAAGGCGCTGCAATTGGCGCGTGTGATCTTCGACGTCGGCACCGGCCTCGATGAACACGTGAAAATCAATCCGGAGAAGACTGGGGTTCAATTCACCCCTGCACTAACGACTGCGATCGACAGAGCGGTCAGCAATTCGGGGGTGTCCTTTCGGCAGTACCTGGACGCAGCGAGGAGCGCCTTTAAAGAGTCCAACCGACGTACGAGAGAACATCGACGCTTCGCACCTATGGGGCGTGGCTTCTCTGATGCCAGTAGGACGATGATCGCAGCAAATGAAAAGATGATGCGACCCAATTCAGACCCCATACAAATCAGTTGGAAGGCTCTCAGCATGGGCCTCTACGAGATAGATCTCGAAACTCGGGTAATCTATCTAAATCAAAATTATCGAGAAGTCATCAATGGCGGAGTAAGGGGTGCAACCAATGATGCGCAGTTAATAAAGACTCTTCTTTTTTTGCTACTAGAAGAAGAATTTCTAAAATCCCATCTACAAAAAAATAGACAACAAGATCACTTCCGCATTTCCCTGGCGCTTGAACAAGCACTCAGAGACGACGTTAGTCGAGCCACTGCAGTCCGTGAAGAGAGTAAAGATGAGTAGCATCCAGCATCGATTCTTTGACCCTGTTTCGCTGGAACGCCTCTTTAGAGAGCGTGAAATCTCCAGACATCGAGTCATCGAGAACCCGCGATGCGAGATCACCATCGACCCGATCCACGAAGAGATAGCATTGACGGCCCCCGCCATGGGAGTGGAGCCTGACGTCAGCAAATTTAGCAGGATCTCTTTCGCCGTTATAGGCGATGGGCCGGCCAGCGAATTTGAGGTCCGAGTAGACGCAACCGACGCCCACTTTGAGGCTTACAACATTTTGACTACAATAGTTGACGAGCTATTCGCTGGTTCCAGCTTTGCGCGGGCAACAACGGAGGCTTTGGGAAACTACAAGGCCCTACTACGTGGCAAAAGTGGCTTGAGCTCAGAACAACAGCACGGGTTGTTCGGTGAGCTGCTCCTCATGCGCCAGCTCATCCCCCTGATCGGCGAAGCGAGTGCTGTGGACGCTTGGCTAGGACCAGCGAGCGAACAGCACGACTTCGTTTTCGGTGCATACGACGCCGAGTGCAAGACGACTACAAGCGAGAAACGGATCCACGTTATCGGATCCGCTTCCCAACTCGAAAAGAACCCAAGCCGGGACCTGTGGCTAATCTCCGTTCAGATAACTAGGGCAGGGCTGGACTCCGGCAAGTCACTGAACGAACTTGTAGCCGACGTCGCTTACTCTTTGGATACTGAAAGCGAGCGGTTTTGGAACTATCTAAAGGGTTTGGGCTGGCATCGAGAGGACGCCGATCTCTATTCTCAGAAATTCATGCTGCGAAGCCCAATCCAGACGTATCTTGTCACCGAAGATTTTCCCGCAATTACAACCGCGGCACTTATGTCCGTCGTACCGCATTTCGAAACTGTTAGTGATTTGTCCTACCGTATAGATGTCAGCAGCCGTGAGCCCGCAACTGCGCCGGCTCCTCTTAATCAAGCAACTTCCAATGACCAACTGGTCTAATCACGAAGGGACGGGTCCTGTGGGGGAAACGTTGTCGTCATCCGCTATTCGAGATGCCCTTATCTCCCAGTTGAAGGTCATGGGGGCGGACCGCCCGAAGGCTCTATTGGTGCGGGTAAACGGCGAGCTCAAGATCGAAGACCTGCCGACCATGGCCGAGGAAAATTTAATCTCAGCTGTCACTGCGGAGAATGTCAACGACCCCATCAGAATGGAATTCCAGCTCGCCTTAGCTCGTTGGGACGCCACATCACAGGGCGAGTGGTTTGGAGGTTCAGAGCCTGCCACCGTCGGACGCCGCGATCGGGTCCTCACGCTTCTAGGCTTCACCGATGATGCCAAGGACATCGTGAATAGCCAGTGGCCCGTGCGGGCCGACGAGGGAGACATTGTAATCGCCGCTGAGGCAGACCCGTGGTACACAGAGGAGCGCGCAAAGCAGCATTCGTTCTACTGGCCAGCCTACCGGGGTGTTCTCACGAAGAAGGGATGGCCCGCAGAAGCGATAGCAGACCTGGACGTTAGCACGCGCGAAGTCGTCAGTCGACTTAGTGACCCCACCAAAGAAGCACTGTACCAATCAAAAGGGTTGGTTGTGGGCTACGTTCAGAGCGGTAAGACAGCACAGTTTGCGGGAACCATTGCCAAGTCTATCGACGCTGGCTACCGTCTGATTATCGTCCTCGCCGGAACGCTTAACATGCTGCGGACTCAGACGCAACGACGCCTCGACATGGAGCTTGTCGGTAAGGAAAATATAATTGGTGGCATGGATGTCGACGATCCTGAACACCGCAAGGAAATAGACTACTTAGGCGATACGGACTGGGATAATTTTCTGTCTCACGGCATTCAACCGTCTGATGCTGGTTTCGTGGATATTGTCCGCCTTTCGGGGTATGCAGATGACTACAAGCGCCTCAAGAAGGGCCTGAATGCCCTTGAGTTTCGCACAGGTCTCCGCGATAAGACGAAGCCACTCTACCATCCTGATAACTTATATAAATCAGATGCTAAAATTGTTGTCGTAAAGAAGAATACGACCGTTCTTAAAAAGCTCGTTTCTGACCTTAAGTCATTAAAGATCAGTCTTGCTGAGATCCCCACATTAATCATTGATGATGAATCTGATCAAGCGTCCATCAGCACCAAACGCCCCACCGCAGCGGAGAAGAAAGAACGCACGGCGGTCAATCTGGAAATTACAAACTTATTGGGTATTCTTAAACGAGCTCAATATGTCGGATATACCGCAACTCCTTTTGCGAATGTATTTGTGGATCCGGACGATGCCGCCGACATCTTCCCCAATGATTTCATAATTGCGCTAAAGCGACCAATCGGATATATGGGGGCTAAAGATTTTCACGACCTTGGGATTGAATTTGAGAATCATACTAAGTCATTCAAAACATCCAACGAGGCGGCTTTTGTTCGGTCCGTTCAGGGCGATGCCCCAGATTCAGTAGAAATGTCCCTTAGGAGTGCCCTCGACGCTTACCTTCTATCTGGTGCTATTAAGCTGTATCGAGAAGAAAAGTCTGGCCTAACATTCCGACATCACACGATGCTTGTTCACGAATCAATGAAAATGATCGAACATCGGGACACGGCAGAACTCTTGCGTGAATTATGGGCCAAGGGCGGATACTCATCTTCAGGCCTACCGCGACTGGAAGAACTTTGGAATGAAGATTATTATCCGGTTAGTCAGGCTCGGGCGGAAGGCGAATCAGTCGTACCATCGTCTTTTGATGAACTAATGCCATTTATCGGCAAAGCTCTCGACAAGATCAACTCGAGCCAGAACCCTGTTCTTGTGGTAAATGGTGACAAAGATCTGCAGATGCATCAGGAAGCTCTTAACTTTGATCGTGGCTCCGTTTGGCGCATCCTCGTGGGCGGTACCAAGTTAAGCCGAGGATTCACAGTAGAGGGCCTGACTGTCTCTTACTACCGCAGAAAGACTCTGGCTGCAGACACTCTGATGCAGATGGGACGGTGGTTCGGATTCCGAGGCGGATACAAGGACCTAGTTCGTCTGTACATTGGACGCGCGGAGCTCAGTGGTCAGAAATATTTTGACCTCTACGAAGCCTTTGAGTCCATTGTTATCGACGAAGAACTTTTCCGCGACGAACTGGCTCGCTATGCCGAGCTCGATGACGAAGGGAAGCCCCGAGTTCGTCCGAGGGACGTACCACCACTCGTCACACAGCACCTCCAATGGCTGGCCCCGACTGCTGCCAATAAGAGATACAACGCAGTTGTGACGGAGCGGGGGGAAGGAGGGCGCCTTAAAGATCTTAACGCACTTCCCGCCCAAAAGGACCCCGTTAACCGAGGTAACTTTCATGCAGTTAAGCCGCTACTTGAAAGTGCAATCAAAGACGCAACTTTTGTTACAGATTCGGGATCATCCTATGCAGCCAAGTACGGGATCGTCTCCGCCGGCGATTTCATCAGAGTCTTAGACGAAACTAAGTTCAGCGGAACGTTCGATCTTGAACCTCAACTTGAGTTTCTAAAGAAGGCGGAAGCGGACGGCCGAATCAAGGATTGGGTTGTCATTGTTCCCGAACTGGCTGAAGGCACCAGAGTCACTGTTGAGGGAGTGCCGCTCAACGTTCTCAAGCGGAAGCGTCGCGAGGAGCGACAGTGGGCATTTTCTGGCAGTTCAAGAAGGCAACGCGTCGCGATCGAAGCGATAGCCGATCCGCGTCAGCAGGACGGTGTCACGACCCTTGTGGAAACTCTCCGCACTCAGACACGTGGGGCAATCCTGCTGACACCAGCCCACGATCCTCGCGGCAAGCGTGCCGTTAGTAACCCGTCAGCACTCTCCGGTGACATCGATCCCGCTCTTATAGCGGTCATGATCTCCTACGCTGCGCCATATGCGGCGGCCCCGAAGGGCAAGATAGGATTCACGGTACGCAGCCGGCAGAAGGCCTCTGCCGCCATTTTGTCAGCAGAAGACGAGGGTTTCAGTTTGAGCGATCACGAGGCGAGGATCGCGGCGGGATGAAAGTCGCCGTTTGTGTGGCAACTGGCGAACCGACACCCTCCTCCGGTGAGTGACGAAGCAGCAGGACCCTTGGCCCTCCCGAAGTTGGAAGTACCTCGGTGTAACCCACGATCCCCGCCACGCCCTGGCCAAATAGTTGAGTCCCTTTGTTCAACTAGCGACCTCGAGGGTTGCGCTAGCCATCACAATAGGCCTCCGGTTCCGATCCGGCGGTGATGCAAAGCTGATGTGATGCTGTCACGCGCATCCTGGTCAGCGGGGTGATCGGTATCGGGCTCTTCACTGTTCGTGGTGAAAGTTCTGCCGTGGTGGATGTTCATGCCGTTGTTCTGGCGGCACTGCGCAACAGGCTACGCGTTTTGTAGTACCGGGCATTGGTGAATCCCCGGTCTGTTCGTTTGATGTGTTTGATCGCGGTGTTGTTAGCTTCGACTTCCGTGGTGGTCGTGCCGGTCAAGACACGCAACCCGTTTCACCACCCCCGCGAAGAGCCCGGTATCGACGACAAGCGTCAGCACCGCGGAGTCTAGTGCCCTCTGGACCAGCCACCAGGCGACACCGAACCATGAGGCTGTTTTCCGCGGCGGCCCTTCAGGATCCGATCACGGCGGCGATGAGGGCGTTGTGAGCCGACGGGTAGAGCGCACACGGCATGGGACCTCGGTTGTTTTCTCGGTGAGTGACTGGCGCGGGTCAGATACTCATCGCAGAAGAACCTCCGCTTGGCCCGGATCATTTCGACAGATGCGGCCACAGGGATGTTGCGCGGGCGTTGGGGCCAGTGTGTGAATGCACCCGCGTACTGATCACGCCGCAGGACGGGCAGTTGCCCCCGGCAGGGCCTCGGGGCGGACCACGCGCTGCCCAAAGGCTAGGACCTCAGTGGCTTTGATTCAGAAGTCCAGGAGGTTGAACATGGCGGCAGCATCCGGGCGCGGGGAAGTAGGCACGATCAAGGCCCGTAGTTCCTAACATTTGATCAATACGTGCGAACACCATCGCAGAGCCACGCCCCCGAAGTCATGGACTGCTTCACCATCAGCCACGAGCAGCCAGCAACGCGCTCTTGGACCGGGCAAGCCTAGCACCAACAACGCCGGCGATCAAGCACATGGAAAATGACACGCCGGGGTTCATCAGCGCCCGGAACTATGAAGCGCGTATCCCATGGTGCAATGCCCCCAGAACAGCGGCATGAACTTGCATCACGCCAGAACACTTGCAACAAACTTTGAAGGGCCCATTTGCTGCGGCAATCAGCGTGGCAGCACCGCCGTTTGTGGAAGACTTGAACCCTCAACAACACCAGGCCGCTGCACCAAAAACACCGCCCCCAGCACCAGCACCGCACCCACAAGCTGCCACCCCGACAACGCCTCCCCCAGAAACACGAACCCCAGCACCGTCGCCACCAGCGGGCTCAGGAATCCCAGGAACGACACCACCATCGTCGGCAGCCGCTGAATTCCCCGGAACCACACCGCGTAGGCAGCCAACGCACCAATCACGCTCAGGTAAGCAAACCCCGCCAGATTAGGCCCAGTAACCGCCCCCGGCAGCCCTTCAACGACCAACGTCACGGGCAGCAGAATGACCCCACCCGTCGCCAACTGCAGGCCGGTGAACCCAAGCAGCCCCACGCCGTCGGGCCTTCCCCAGCGTTTGGTGAGAACTATGCCTGCCGCCATGCTCAGCGCCGCCGCCATCCCGGCGAGCACACCCACAAGAGTCAGCGACGCGTCGGATCGCAGGACGAGCAAGCCAACACCTGCGGCTCCCACCGCGCAGGCAATGATGTGCGCCTTGCGGATCCTCTCCCCCAGCAACAGGACACCCAGCAAGAGAACAAACAGTGGCTGAATGGACATGACCAGCGCTGCGAGCCCGCCCGGCAGTTGGTACGCGGTGAAAAACAGCAGGAAAAAGAACAGCCCGATGTTGAGTGCGCCCAGCGCCGCAGCTTTGAACCACCAACTCCCCCGCGGCCACGTTCGAGTGACCAGCATGAGCATGATGCCCGCTGGCAGGGCCCGCACGGTGGCAGCCAGGAGCGGCCGGTCCGCGGGGAGAAACTCCGTGGTCACCAGGTAGGTGGATCCCCAAACCATCGGGGCAAGGGCGGTGATAAAGAGGTCGCGAGGAGATGCCTTGGACGCCCCAACTCCCGCCCTGCTGGCAACCGCTGCAGATGAACTCATCTTTCACATCCATACATTTCGATGTCGAACTATTTGATGTAAGACAATGTAGGTGCTGTACTGTTTGAGGTCAAGCATTGGAGGACGATGGACCGCGACGCAGTGGACATGATTCTTGAGCAGTGGAACAAGGAGCGACCCGACATCGACGTCAGCTCCATGGGCGTTCTGGGCCGGCTCAACAGGGCGAGTCGCCTCGCCTCCTTGGACGTGCAGAAATTCATGAACCAGTTCGGGTTGGAGCCTTGGGAGTTCGACGTCCTGGCAACACTGCGCCGGTCAGCGGCCGAGGCGCCGTTGACGCCGGGTCGACTCGCCAGCCTCACCATGATCGGTTCGGCGGCCATGACCAACCGCGTAGATAGGCTGGTATCGCGCGGCTTGGTTCATCGCGAGACCAACCCCGAGAACCGCCGGCAACTCCTTATCAGCCTCACGCCAGAGGGACTCGCCTTGGTGGATGACGTGGTGGAGCACCACGTCGAGAACCAGCAGAAAATGCTCGATGGCCTGTCCAAGACTGAGCAGACACAACTGGCGAACCTACTGCGCAAATTCCTGCTGACAAACCACGACGGCGTTTAGACCCCAATAAACACTTCGTGACCAGGCTCGCTGCCCGGATCGGAAGCATGTTGCACATCGAAGCTGTTACAACCTGGTTAGCGTCGTCTGCAAGGGCGCCGGCATCGTGCCAGCAAGACTCAGTGCTGCTACCGAAGCCGCGGTTCTTTGAGCTCACCCAAAGCACTTAGAGCGTGCTCCCAAGGATGAGACGATCGCACAGCAGGACCAAAGGGATACCGTTTTCGCCTCCTAAGGCACAGCGGATCGTCCCGAAATCCGGGCTTCTAGATTGGCCCCCGGGCTATGACGAATGACAATTCCCGCCTGTGCCGCATCTACTTCTCAGTAGGGGCAATGACTGACAGTCCATCGTCTGTTGGAGCTAACTCCAGAACCGTCTGGTCAGCCTCCGTCAAGAGAGGCAGGCTTTCCGGGGTCGCGTGAAGTGCCCGGGCGAGACGGGCGAAACTTGACCGAGCCCCGATGACTCCCTTGCCTGCGAACGCAACAGGCACTTTGCTTGAATCAATCTGCAAAACGTTCAGGTCGTCAAGGAGACTCACAAGCTGGGATTGTCTATCAGCGAGTAAAGCGAGCTCCTCACCGAGAACTTTCTCGACGTGAGGAAGCGAACGATCACCATTGGAGAACTCAGCCGCAATCTTTTCGAGCACGACTACTCGTCCCCTGAGCGCAAGAGCGTGATAGGTCTGGGCCACCATCTGCTCGAATTCCTGTACTTCGTTGTCCCGCTTATCTACGAGCTGCTTCATTAAACTCGGCCCGTACACACGATCTGAATCTCGATACTTCGCAGCAATCTGCAGCCATCGGTCGAGGCGACTTATGTATGTGTTAGTCAGAGTGTCCAAATCACCGAATGCATGAGCAGCGGAGGAGATAGAAGGTATGTGCGCCTGATCCAACAGATACCCTGCAACCTTGCGAGCCTGCTGGTCCGCGGTTACCAAGACGGAACGCTCGCTTTCATCCATCCGGTCCTGGATCCCGGTCACAGCGTTCCTGATCCCGGCTAGCTTCTTGTTCATCTGATGTTGAGCCAACATCTCCGCAGCTACAGCGAGGCCTACAGTGGCAATCAACGGCCCAGCCGCCATGGCAGCACCAGTACCCGCGGCCGCTGGCAAGAGACGAACGTGACCAGCGATCTTTGTAGATCCAGCTGCTCTTGCAATCCCGCGGAACCCGCCACCCACGGCAGGTACGAGATCTCGCGCGACCGAGCCAGATGGCAGGATAACTCGATAGAGGCCTTCGCTCGTTGCGGCTCGACCAGTTTGTCCTAACGCTTGGCTGATGGACTTGGCAAATGCTCCTGAAGTTTGCGCGACCATCCCAGTAGGAATACTGTGCGGGGTCCGTGAAACAGAACTGATGACGAGGGCTTCCCGATTCATCAGCATTCGGAGCATCATCTCGGTACTTGGCTCCTCATGCAATGGGATGAGAGGCACAACAACGGCGGTTTGTTCAAGTTCCACGGGGCTCCAAGCGACGAATTATCAGACAGCGCGCGCCACCCAATAGGCGATGCCTAGGTAGCCAATCCATCCCACTGTACCGATTGAGGGCCAACTCAAATTAATATCTGGCTCCCGTTACGTCGATAAAGCAAGCATTGCTGCTTCCCGCATAGCGGCCGTCCATCTAACCGAAGCTGTGCGCACTCCAAATACACGAATTCAGGTGACGTCAACCGCACGAAAAACGTCCCTGCCCGAGACATGCCGCCAGATCACGTGATCAAGCTTGCGCGCCTGAGTCGGATAGAGCCCCGCGACTTGGCTGATGATGCTCGCTGCTTCTTTCGAGGTGACCGCTCGGTCTTCGAGGCCAGCGTGTTCTTCAATGAATCGAATCACCATACGGTCAGGCTTCACGGATTGCAGACCAACGAGTATCAGTAGGTAGTTAAAGGTGACTCCGGAGGATTGGCTTGGGAGCCGTAGCCATGCCTTCTTGATCCTCTTCAGCTCGGGGTCCCGCTGGAACTCCTCCCGCACGTCAGCTGCGGTCTCGATTGGACCACCTTCAAGTGAAGCCAAGGTCAATGCGGCGCGATAAACAACCTCGGCTTTGAGGAGTGCCCCGCGTCCAGTGTGCGCCGGTTTATGGTTGTTAACTGCTTCGGCCCATCCGGCGCTGCCATCCAGGGCTTCGAACGAGGCCAGCAATTCCTGGACGCCGTCATTATTTGGGTCGCCTCCCTGGGCTCGCCTCATGGCGCGATACGCGGTAGTGACGTTTACGACGCTTGTGTAATGCGATCCGGTCGAGAATATGGAGTCGATGATGCCCAGTGCGAGGCTGTTCGGATAACCGTCCGCTTCGATCCACTGAGATTCGTCGTCGAAAATGGAACGGCAAACTTCAGTTAGTCTTACGGCCGCTTCGCTGAGTTCAGTCATAGACGGACTCTAACAAGCCCCCACGGATTTCCAACCCTGCGACATTTGGTCACGTTGTAACCCCGCTGTCCCTCAATCACACCCGAGGGACTCGCCCTGGTGGATGACGTAGTGGAGCACCACGTCGAGAATCAACAAAAGATGCTAGAAGGCTTATCCAAGACCGAACGGACACAGCTGGCGAATCTCCTGCGCAAGTTCCTACTGACAAACGACGACGGCGAACCCTCCTAAGCGGGTAGCGTCACCCATGCGAGGATGAGGCGTGGACACTTCCTCTGAGCAGCTGGCGATTGCAATCGGAAAAGCGCTGGGCGGCGGACAGGCAAGCGCCTACACCGGCATCTCGTACTGCCAAAGCGGTAACCAATTGTTGAGGCATGCAGTTTCGGTGCACCCAAGGGTCTTCATATGGTCTGCGACGGAGTTGCCGGACGGGCCTACGAGAACATTCGACCCCCGATCCCTCATGCTTCAGACGGACGGCGTCGATGATTTCAGCCTTTCGATTGACCGCATCCCGTTTTCCTTCCCTGAAGCTGTCCAGCTTTCGTTCCCACTCTCCCTACCCATATGGGGCCGGCAACTGGACGACTACCACCCGGTCGCTTGTGAAGTCAACGGCTCGGACACGACGCTCCTGCTGAGGCACCGCGTTGACCCGACAATCTTTGGGTCCTTCACCTTTGATACAGAAAGCGGAATCGCGAAAACCCTGGTCACACCCACGACGGCAATGAAACTGGAGCGCGAGCTACCACCGGAGAACGGAAAATACGACTTCGGCTTCGTGGCCGGCTCGGGTGACCCCGACTTGCAGAATCGCCTTCGCCCCGACCAAAACACCCCCTAACAAAGCGATGGCCCGCGGACGTCTGTCCACAGGCCATCATCAACTTCCCGGTCACTCGAGCTCGCCCGGCTCCTGGCTGGACTCCTTGCGCCTGCTCCGCCGCAACACATAAAGGCCGCAGCAACCAAACCCCAGCATGAGAACCGCAGCGCCCACCCGCCACCAGACGAACGGCTGCCAGGTCGCGAAAATGACGGCCATAACGAAGAACATCACCACTTGCAGCGGATGCGGAACCTTGCTCATCATTCCCTCTTTCGATCGGGCGCCGCGTGGTCGGCAGGTACATTCATGACGAAGGCGGTCTGAACCGGGCCTCGCACTCAGGCGAGGTCCGATCCCTTTGAGCTCACGAAGCGCCCGTGTCTGCTTAGCCAGTGGAACATGCCAACGGTTCCCACGACGCTGAGTATGGGAATGACAACGAAACTCCATTCGCCTCCCCTGAAAATTGATGCCGCGCTCATCGCCGCCACGCACCCCACGCCCAAAGCGGCCGCACGTGCCGACCCCACCCCAAGTGGAACCCATCGCCAACGCCGGTAGTACTTGGTGGCAGCGATGAGGAGACACATAAGGAGGAGGCCAACAAAGTACACGAGCGGTGCAGGGACCAGACCCACGGATGATATGCCCGCGCCGAAAATCAAGGACAGACATAGAGAGAACCGTTTAGCCCTACACATTGGCCATTTTCACCAGATGCTTGCGCTGGAAGGCCACGAAATGTCTGTTTGCCTGCTCCGACGTCATGCTTCCTCCTAGTGAAGAACGGTCTTTGTTGACCCGCATATTGTGCGCCCGCCATGTGCCGACTAGGTGGCGAAATACTCCTGACTAGGTGCTGTCAGAGCGAAACTAGGTGCCGAAACACCCAAAAATGAGTGGCCGATAGCCGCGTCTAGGGGTTCGCGAGGGAACCGGGATGGCCTCTTCCGGGCACCGCCTTCATTAGCACCCCACGATGAAACAAATGTGGGACCCGCCCCTCCAGCGGATCCCACACTCGGCTCTCAACCAACCAAGGAGACTAACTCAAGCCCGGCGGCACATTACCCACAGCAATACCCATAATGTTCAGCCCCTCATTAACCAGCGCGCTCCCCTGCGGCAACGTCACGCTGGACACCTCAAACGCCGGCGGAATGTCGATCTTCGTGGCGAAGACGCGTGCCGGCTCATCCACCCGCACTACCGTGGACGGCCCACCGATGTAAGCCTGCGTGTGCCGTTGGTGATAGGCCGACTCGGCCGCAACCACCGAAGTGTCCGTAGCAACCCCGGAGAGCCAGTTCGGCAGCGAAATCGTCACGGTCATGCTTTGCCCATTTGTGAAGTGGACTGTCGCCACTCCGGAGGACATGCTGCCCGTGGAGAACCCCGTCACCAGCAAGGTCCGCCCGCGGCCGGACAGAGCCACTTCTTG
Source organism: Paenarthrobacter sp. YAF11_1 (assembly GCF_052113445.1). Taxonomy (NCBI): domain Bacteria; kingdom Bacillati; phylum Actinomycetota; class Actinomycetes; order Micrococcales; family Micrococcaceae; genus Paenarthrobacter; species Paenarthrobacter sp. YAF11_1. The sequence continues at coordinate 31,692 of NZ_JBFRDF010000003.1, read as the reverse complement.
ACCAGCAGCTTTCAACGTATCCGGCGTCCCCACAGCCGTCGGATGCCACACGGAGGAAACCCCAAATGCCGAGTACGGCTCGCCCGAGCCAAGCCCGGCGGCCGCCAACGCCTCTTCCGAGAATGTCCGGCGATCGGAAGTCACAGCTCCATTCCGTGGATTGGCTGCATTGGCAACTGATGTTTGGTTCACCAACGAAGCAAACGGCAACGCTGAAGGCGCAACACCAGACCCCTGGTAGGCCCCGATGTTCGGTGCCCCGACGGAACCGGCACCGGTGGTGGGGTTACCAAAGAAGTCCCTGCCGCCGTCGTCGTTAATCTGAACACCAGCGCCGATCAGCGGCGACCCGGAAGCAAGCCGGTACCCGGGGACATCCAGAGTTGTCTGGCCGCTGCCACCGGCAACCAACTTAGGATCGCCCAGCACCGACCCCGTCTCTCCAGAGGGCGGGACAATACCGCCGAAGTACGCGTTGTTCGCATACACAGCAGCAGCGGATCTAAGAACACCACCCGGTGCCACAAACAGGTTGTTTCTGACCTCGCGTGGGCCGGTCATGTCATCCAAAAACACGCGGGACGGGCAGTAGAAGGTGTTGTTGTGGATGTAGTGCTTGCCGGTACCGCTGCTGCTGCCGCCCAGACGGCAGTCGTCCTGTGCCACGTTGTAGCGCAGGACCACGTTCGCGGCCGTTGCGCCGCCGCCGCAGTTGGACACGCAGTTGAGGTAGAAGCCGCCGGCATTCCCGTAGGAGTAGTTGTACTGGAAGAGGCAGGTTCCCACGATTTTCATGTCGCAGTCCCAGGCGGTGGAGTCGTACGTGGAGGTGCTGCTGTTACCCACCACGTTGAACTGGAACACCGGGTTCTTGGAGTTGTACGGCCACATGCCGGCAAAGTTGCCGCCCTCATATGGATGAGCGCCCTGGCCAAGGTTGAGCCCGCTGTTGTACTCAATCAGCGGCGCGTCCGAGTTATGGATCACAATCGCGTCGCCGCCCACGTCGTGGATCTTGTTGCGCGCAACGTAGACCTTGGTGTTGTAGAGCTCAGTGGTGTCCGGGGCTGAGATTTTCACTCCACCGCCGGCGGCGTCGTTGACCTCGTTGTCGGTGATGGTGATGCCGTCCACCGATCCCTTGCCCCACGTACGCACCACAATGCCGGCCGACTGGGCGAAACCAGCGCCGTTCGTGGCCTTATTCCGCCACCCTGCCACGTCCTCCACGTGGTTTCCCGTGACCACAATTCCGGCGGTCTGCGCGGTTCCACTGTTCTCAAACAGGATCCCAACCCTGCGGACGGGAGTGTCCGACGGGTTCACGACATGCAGGCCACTGACGGTCCAGTGACTGGCATTCGTGATCTGGATGGCCGCTACTGCACCGCCACCGTTGATGGTGGGCTTCGCGCCGTCACCGTAGCTGGAGAGCGTGATGGGATGGTTGGCTACACCCGTACCTACCGGCGTCAGCGCACCAATGCAGTTGGTGCCTGCGCGGAAAAGGATCGACTCGCCGGCGTTGAACGCGCCGTGACCGTTGACCTGCGCTATCGAGTTGAAGGGGCTGGCTTGGCTGCCGTCACCCGAACCCACGGCGGAGCAATCCACGTGGAACTTCTCATCACTGATCTCAACAATGAGCACGCCGATTTTGCCCGTGCTGACCACATCAAAGGGTCCCGTCCCGGTGGCGACCAGTTCCGTCGCCCCGCCTGCGGCTCCGGCCGGCACCACAAAGGTGATGGTGGCCGCCCCGGCGGCGTCAGCAACGGCGTCGGCCACTTTTTCGCCGCGAAGGTTCAGGCTGACGGGGCTGAGCGGTTTGAGGTCACGCACGACGACGGTAGCTGGCGTTCCGGGGACCAGCCCGTTGAGGTTGGTCCCGGCTGAGCCCTCGACCCGCAGCGGTGCTGCGATGAACGCGTCCGAGCAGTTGATTTTGGCATCGGCCCAGTCGGCGTGATCGTTGCCGTTCCCCTCCGGGCCGGTCTCCACCTTGAGCTGCAGCGTGCTGCCGCCCTGCAGGTTGACGTTGACGGGCAGGGCTCCGTCCGTCCCCTTCCGCTCTCCTGCGAAGCGCTCGATGCCATCAACCAACACCTTGAAGTCCACTCGACCGCGGTCACCCTGAGTGTCATCCACACCAACTTGGGCGAGGAACTGCCGGCATAGCCCACCAAGGTTGTACGTAATGGACGACGCCGCGTGGGTACCAATGCCCTTCGGGTACTCAGTGCCGCCGATGGTCAACGGCCGGCGATTCGCATCGCCCGCCGCTTGGCCACCGTTGCTCATGTCCAGTTCCGCCGGTCCCCAACCGTTGGTCATACTCGACCACGGAACGTCGCTGGCATAGACGACGCCGGTGGGCGGCGGGGGAAGTTCGGCTGCGGTTGCGTTTGGACTGGCTGCGATCCCGGTTGCCAGCACTGCTGCCGTTAGTGCGGTTGAAGCGGCTATTGCTGCCAGACGTCTGGCTATGGGTTGTGGGTGCAAGTGGGGCTCCTCATTGAGTGGGTTTCCTCAAGGAGTTTCTTGCGGGGTGTGCGTTTGTGGCAACGACATGCACAGGTATGAACATGCGGACTTCAGCGTTACCCGGCGATGGGTGACGGACCGGTCGAACCTCCACCCCTAACAAAAGCCACGCAACAGGACTAAGCTCCGGTGAATCGTTTGATGACCGCGTTGCTACTGGGGGTAACAGTGATGTTCCAATCAAGGTCGACCAAGAATTCCTGCCATAAAACACCCAACAATCGAAGGCGCCCACTTTTCGTAGGGACAACTCTGGCCGCCGTCGCGGCCCTGCTCTTGGGCACAACTGCCCTTCCAGCACAGGCAGGCCAGCCGGGAATACGCGCGTCAAGCGTCCCAACAAATAACTGGGACCGCGTCGACATCAACACCAGTTACTTTGACGACGTCCTGGCCCGCGACACCGCAGGTGATCTATGGGTGTACCCCGGCGACGGCAAGGGCGGTTGGAAGAAGCCGCCCTTCAAGATGGGCGAGGGCTGGAACGTGATGACCGCAATCATCGGTGCGGGTAAGTTCCAAAGCGAGTTCAACGACGACATTCTTGCCCGCGATACCAACGGCGACATGTGGCTCTACCCTGGAACGGGCGCCGGGTACCTCAAACCACGAACCAAAGTTGGGGTCGGCTGGAACGCCATGACCGCCATCATGGGTCCTGGCGACTTCGACGGCGACTACTGTGCGGACGTCATCGCCCGAGACGTTGAAGGCCGGCTCTGGTTGTACCCCGGCGATCACGCCGGCGGCTGGAAACCCCGGAGCCAAATCGGTGTCGGCTGGAACGTGATGACAGCCCTGATCGGCCGCGGTGACTTCAACGAGGACGGCAAGCGGGACGTCCTGGCCCGCGACACCGGCGGACGGCTGTGGCTCTACCCTGGCGACGGCAAGGGCGGTTGGCTGCCGCGTATGCAGGTAGGCGAAGGCTGGAACGCCATGACGGCGATCATTTCCACCGGTAGATTCGACGGCAACTACCCAGGTTACTCACAGATCATCGCCCGCGACGCCGCCGGAGACCTCTGGCTCTACCCTGGCGTGGGAAGCCGCCACCTCGAACCACGGAAGAAGATCGGGGAAGGCTGGAACGTCATGACTGCGCTGATCTGACCCAACCGAAAGGCCACTAAACGGCGGGCACCAAGGCAGGCTCCGGCGTCGTACGTTTGCAGCGCGGGTGCTACTTTGTACGGAAGCTGCTGGTTCAGGGGGATGACATGGAAGCTTGGGAATGGGTCTTGGCGTCGCTGGCGGGACTGTCCGCGGTGTTCGTTATGGGAGCGAACATTTGGGCGATCTTCGATGTCCTACGGCAGGACAGTCTCGATCAAATTGCCCGGATCATGTGGGTGCTGCTGTTCTTGGTGGTGCCGCTGTTCGGCGTTGTCGTGTGGGTCTACGCGAAGCCTCGGTTGGCCGGTTTGAGTAGTGGCATGCGCTTGCGGAAGACGTTCTAGACGTTGGGCTCAGCTACTCTCGCCCTGATTGCCGCACGAGCTTCGTGGATTATCCGGCAGGATGCGACAGCAGCAGCCATCTCGGCTGCGACGAATGCGCTGGTCGAAGGGCACGACGGCCAGGCACTTCGCGAGCTTGCCGGCGCTTCGCTTCACATCAACGTGTTCGAGCTTGGGGTCCTCATCGACGATGCTCTCAAAGAGCTTGACGTGGCGACGGGTGACATGACAAAAGACGATGCCCAGCTTGTGGCGGCTTACCATTACGCCAGCCGAGCCATCAAAGGAATCCTGCCGTTACGGGACCTCGCATCGTGGGCACACCGGGTTGTCGGTCACGAAGGACACCTCATCGCGCAGGAGTTGGTTGACCTAGATGACGCATATGATGCCTACGACGGGTGGGGTGGGGAACCCGACGCCATGCAGGTGGTCATTCGTTTTATGGACGCAGCGGAACCGGAGATTCAGAAGTGGATGCGACCATGAGCGGCGAGCCAATGAAGCCCTCACGCGTACTTTGGGCATGGCCCACGACATCCGGGCCGGACGAGATTGTCCGTTGCATGGTCGACTATGCCTTCAGCATCCACACACAGGCCGGCATTGTCCTGAGAATCGAGAATGAATTCATCTACACGACAGCTTCCGGCCTAAGTCATCGCCTTGATGCCGCCGGGGATCCTTCCTTGCTGGGGCCTGCACTCTCGATCGCACGTTCCTCAGTCACGGCGGGGTGCGCTGACGACCGCGGAAACCTACATGTTGACTTCGCCGACGGTAGCACCGTTGAGGTTTCGCCAGATGAACAGTACGAAGCCTGGACGCTCAATGGGCCAGAGGGATTGCTCTTGGTTTCTTGCCCTGGCGGCGGTCTCACAACTTGGGGTTTGGACGGACAGTAACGCGTTGAAAGCCTGCTCAAGGTGCAGGCAGCCAAGGCGGGTTCCGGCGTCGTGATTCAGCGTGCCAGGGTTATCAGCTGCAAGGATGAGAATATGGAGCCGGACATCGAGAAATTGCTAAATGGGCCGCGTGGCCGTCGCCTTTGCCTTGAACTCGCGATGGAAATTGACCAGGACATCCGGATCGCCGTCTTCCACCTCGGATACAACCTCGACCCTGGCGCCGGCAGGTCACGAAGGATGTTGACCATGAATCCCTCCGGCGAGGCGCCGCCTCCACTACCGGAGTCGACCATGGGTGAGCTCGCGGGCATGATCACGTCCCTGGACCTCAAAGGTGTCACTGACGAGCTGGTTCACTATGCACTTCAGCGCGCAGTGGACACCGCCAGGTACTGGCAGGAACCCGACGGCGAGGACTTCCTCGCCGTCACCCAGGAAATCACTGAGTCCCTGGCGCATATCGCCAAGAGCCTCAAAGGAAAACCCGCAACCCAGTGGTGGGACCAGAAGGCACAACCCGCGCAGTGGGCCATCGACTGGCGCTCAGCGGACGATCCCACGCAGCTCCCCCGAAACCCGCAGCACACGCTGGCCGAGTGGGCACGAAAGGAACGGGCCCAGGAGTTTCGTGCAGCCAAGGATCGACCACGAGACCCTCGCGCCAACTTCAGTGGGGAATGGTGGTCGATCCCCCATGGCCTGATCCACACGGTGGCGCGGATCCCTGAGGGGCTCAGCCTGGTTGAAGATTCCCTCGGGTGGGAGGAAGCCACGGTTATCCCCGTCGCCGGAACAGGCAGGATTTTGGAGATCACCACAGAAGAAGACTGGATTAACCTGTGCCGGGCGTTCCCGTTGGAAGTCACAGCATCCCGTCGTCACGATTGGTTCCGCACCACCGGCCGCCATGGCCGCTGGGTCATCCCCGACTGGGAGCAAGCGGCCAGCACGTGGGATGYCGTTCACCTCACTGTCGCCGGCTACCTCAGCGCTGCCGGCCGTGCCCTACAAACAGACGAAGACACCGCAACCGTCATCGCGGGGTGGGATCCTGGCAGCACCTTCTGGCTCACGGACGTGGCCCGCGAAACGGAGGGCCCACGGCAGTTCTGGCACCAGCCGCACAATGATGACCAGTGGCAGCTGGCCTCCGGAGGCTGAACCCACCTACGCAACCAGCCGCCGTCGTGAACTAATAAGACAAACCCTCAGCCGCCCGCAATCTCCCGCAGCGTCTGCAAGTGCGCCGCCCACACGTCCCGCCCCGCAACGGTCAAACTTGCGGAAGTCCTCGGAAACTTCCCGGCGAAGCTTTTCTTGATCTTCACGAACTCAGCCTTCTCCAAGATGGAAAGCTGCTTGCTGAGGACGGAGTCGCTGACCTGGATGGCGTCGCGAAGGTCTTTGAAGTCCAAGGACTCCGCCTTTGCCAGTGCAGCCATGATGGAGAAACGAACCGGAGAGTGCACTAGCTCGTTGAGCTGGTGGCGCGGGTGTTCCGCCGGCGTGCTCATGCGCGCAGCTCGCGGAAGGCGGCGGCCAGGCCAATGGCAGCCAAGGCGATAGCGGCCGGAATGTAGAACCACAGGTTTCCGTCGCGGAAGAAGTATGCACCAACCACTAGGGCTACGACGTACAGCGCGAAGTACCCGATCAGCGATGTCACGAACCGTTTGGTGAATCCGGCCTTAGTGGACCGCTGGAACATGGGCCAGACGCACGCGGTGATGGCACCCCAGGCGCCAACGGAACATGCCAGCAGAGCGGCGCCGTAGCCGGCGACCAACACAATGTGCATCCCGATCATCAGCAGCGAGCCCATGATGGCCAGGCTGGTGAACATGACGGCCACGGGCCAAGCCGCTGCGTTGATGGATGTAGCACCCACTGAGTCGGCTTTCGCAAGGAGTTCGCGTGCTTCAGCTGCTGACATGTTGCCGGTGGTCTCGTTCATGGTTCCCCCAAAGTTGTGCGGATCAATAAGCCCACTCTAGGAAAGTACTTTCCATATTGTCAAGTACTTTCCCATGACGTTCTAGTTAGCGCCCGCCCCACCACTCCCGGTAAATTTAGACAAAGAGTTTGACCCTCGGTGAGCAACACCACTCGCGCGCCTCACGAAAGCAGGATCATATGACCGTCTCTCCCCTCATCTGGGGCATCACCATCGTCGTCATTCTGGCGCTTCTGGCCTTCGACTACTTCTTCCACATCCGCAAGGCACACGTCCCCTCACTCAAGGAAGCGGCCATCTGGTCCTCCATCTACGTGGGACTCGCGATAGTTTTCGGCATCCTCGTCTTGATTTTCGGCGGCGGCCAAATGGGGTCCGAGTACTTCGCCGGCTACATCACGGAGAAGGCCCTCTCGGTCGACAACCTGTTCGTGTTCCTGATCATCATGGCGAGCTTCCGGGTGCCGCGTGAGGATCAGCAGAAGGTCCTGCTCTTCGGCATCGTGTTCTCGCTGATCGCCCGCACCGGCTTCATCTTCCTGGGCGCCGCGCTGATCAATTCGTTCGCATGGGTGTTCTACATCTTCGGCCTCATCCTGCTGCTCACGGCAGGCAACCTACTCAAGCCCGGCGACCACGGTGACGGCCAAGCCAACAACTTCATCATCCGGCTCGCCAAAAAGCTCTTCCACACTACGGATAAGTACGACGGCGACAAGCTCTTCACTGTCGTGAATGGCAAGCGTGCCCTGACTCCCATGCTCCTGGTCATGGTGGCCATCGGCGGCACGGACATCCTGTTCGCGCTTGACTCCATCCCGGCAATCTTCGGCCTCACGCAGAACGTGTTCATCGTCTTCACCGCCACAGCGTTCTCACTGATGGGCCTGCGCCAGCTCTACTTCCTGATCGACGGCCTGCTGGACCGCCTCATCTACCTCTCCTACGGCCTGGCAGCCATCCTCGCGTTCATCGGCGTCAAGCTGATCCTCCACGCCCTGCACGAGAACAACCTGCCGTTCATCAACGACGGCGTGCACGTCAACGTCATCGAGATCACCACCGGCCTCTCGCTGAGCGTCATCATCGGCGTCCTGATCGTCACCGTGGTGCTCTCCCTGATCAGCCCAGCGGGCAAGGCCCAGACGGCCATCAACAACGCCCGCCGCCACGCCGTCGATTACTTGGACCTCGACTACACCGCTGACGCCAACGAGCGCGAACGCATCTACCGCGCGCTGACCGCTGAGGAGGCGCAGATCGTCCAGATGCCGCTCAAGTATCGGAACAAGGCCAAGGACGTGGACAAGATCCGCGAGCAAGTGACCGAAGCCCACCGCCAGCACGAGGCCTTCCTCAACCGCTAAGGACCGCCAAAGCTAAGAAGTCAGGCGCCCAGGAGCACGCTGATCTGATCCCGGATCTCGTCGCCAACCTGGGCGTCTGTCAGTTCTTTGGTGGCCGAGGACGTCATGCTGATGAACATGATCGCGGAGATGATCCGTGCCAGCTTGGCGGGGTCACGGGCAAGCAGTTGCTCGTCGCGGCCCAGGACGTCGGCAATGGCTTCTTCCGTGCGCATGGTGAGGGACAGCGCTTCTGCGTGGTGCGGCTCGGCGGGATCCTCGAAAACGATTTCCTTCAGGTAGGTGCGGCCGTTCTCGATCTGGACGCGGTTGCACTCGATGATGGGGCGGATGATGGCCATCACCGCGTCGAGCACAGCCGTTTCAGCGGCCGCTGCGTCCACGCCTTTTGTCAGCGCTTGGGCGTACTTGACGTTGTGCACCAGCAGAAGCAGCTCCGCCTTGGTCTTGGCGTACAGGAACAAGGTTCCCGAACCGACGTCGGCCTTTTCAGCTACTTGCTGGGTGGTGACCTCGTCCACTCCGTACTGGGTGAAAAGCTCACGGGCTGCCGCCGTGATGCGGTCAAGCTTCTCCTGCTTATTCCGCTCACGTCGGCCAAGGGTCTGGGGCGCAGGCTGCATTCAGCTACCGTATCAGCGGGCTGAGGCTTCAGCGGGCCGAAGCATCAGCGGGCGCCACATCAGCGGCCCAGGAATTCGAGCGCTACAGGGACAAACCTGTCATGGAACTGGAAGATCCCACCGTGCCCTGAGTCGGGGTAGATGACCAGTTCGCTGCCCGGAATCCGGCGGTGCATGTCACTTGAAAGCACCGAGGGCACCATGCGGTCGTTGTCACCGTTGGCGATCAGCGTCGGTTGGGTGATGACTCCCAGATCGGCCGACGGCGACAATCCCCACCGGCGGATGGCTTTCAGTTGCGTCTGGAATGCGCCGAGCTTGAAGGGTGCCTCGCGGTTGGTGGTGCGTTCCTTGAGGCGATTGATGAAGGCCCGGGCAGCAGGCTTACCGGCCGCGTTCCTGTTGAAGAAGAGGAACTCCTTGGAGTCCTGCCGGGTGAGGGTGGCCCGGAGAATGTCGTAGTAGGTGATTCCGATGATGTTCTGAATGCCTTCCCCACCGGCAGGGCCCGTGCCGGCGAGCACCAGTTTGCGAACAAGCCCCGGGTGCTTGAGGATCAGCGTCTGGGCGATCATGCCGCCGAGAGAGAATCCGAAGAGATCCACCTGCGGATAGCCAAGGGCCTGGATGAAGGTAGCAGCGTCGTCGGCCATGCTCTCGATACTGTCCGGAACGCTACCCGTGGACGCGCCCACTCCGCGGTTGCTGAAGGTGATGACGTGGTGCTTCTCGGCGATGGGATCAATGATGCGCGGATCCCAGTTGTCCATGGTCCCGGCGAGGTGGATCAGGAAGACCACTGGAACCCCGCCCTTGGGCCCCATCTCCCGGTACGCGTACGTGACGCCGCCGGTCGTCACTGTCTTCGCTGGAACCTGCAGATATGACTGTTGTTCACTGCTCATGATGTTTGTCCTGTCGGGGTGTTGGTTTGGGGTTAGAGATGACTGACGACGGTCTTACCGCGGACGCCGCCCTTTTCCAGGGCAGCCAGGACATCGGCCGTCTGATCGAACGGCACTACGCGTCCCAGTACCGGCTTGATCTCACCAGCGTCGATAAGTGCCGCAATTTCCCTCAGCTGGCCGCCGTCGGCGCGCATAAAGAGGAATTCGTAGGTGACACCCAGACGGCGGGCCTTGCGGCGAATACCCGAGCTCAGCAGCGTCATCGCACCCAGCAGCACAGGGTTTCCACCCAGCTGACGGGCGAAGCCGGCATCCGGCGGACCCGCGATGCCGATAGCCTTGCCACCCTTCTTCAAGACCTTCAGGGACCGCTCCAGGTTCTCGCCGCCAAGGCTGTCCAGGACCAGGTCGTAGTCATGAAGGATCTCTACGAAGTCCTCGGTGCGGTAGTCAATGACCACGTCTGCGCCGAGCTCACGGGCAAAGTCCTTGTTCCCGGCACTGACCGTGGTAGCCACGGTGGCGCCCAGGTACTTGGCCAGCTGAATGGCGATGGAGCCCACTCCCCCGGCGCCGGCATGGATGAAGACCTTCTGGCCTGGGCCAACGTTCCCGCGCTCCACCAGCGCCTGCCCACGCTGTCAAAGCCACCAGCGGAAGCGAGCCCGCTTCCTCCATGCTGATGGTGGCCGGCTTGATGGCCAGGTCTTCCTCGGCGACGGCAATGCGCTCCGCAAACGTGCCGATGCTGTCTTTGCCGGGGCGCGCAAAGACCTCGTCGCCGGGCGTGAAGGACCGCACCGCCGGCCCCACCTTCAGGACAACACCGGCCACATCATGGCCAAGAACCTGCGGCAGCTTGTACGGGAGGATCTGCTTGAACTCCCCCAATCGGATCTTCTCGTCCAGCTGGTTCAGGCCGGCTGCGTGAACCTCAACCAGCACATCGTGGTCCCCGAGCACCGGCTCCGGGACGTCGACCTGCTGCAGGGGTTCCTTGTACTGGTTGAGGACGAAGGCTTTCATGGGGGTTCTCCAATGACTGATTAACTGACTTAACTCAATTATGAGCTCACTCAGTTATTTAGTCAAGAGGCCCCGCATCTGAAGTCAGACGGTGTTCTCGGCGGCAGCTTTCAGATCGGCGGCAAACTGTTCAAAGCTGGCGTCGAACGACGGGATCTTATTGGCGAACAGCGGGAAGATCGGCCCGCCGATGCGCTCGTTCATCTCGAACAGGGTCCCCCCGCCATTGGTTTCCGTGAGCGTATAGACGCGGGTTCCCATCGCATCACCCCAGGCCAGCCGGCTGGAGGGCTCGAATTCCTTGACCTTGAGCTTAAACGTGCGGTTGGGATCCAGCGTGGAGACCAGCTGAATGGTTGATCCGGGTTTGATCTCGCCCTCCAACGAAACGATCGTGGAGTTCCACCGCGGGTAATCCGAGGCCGTGGTCAGCAACTTCCACACGGCGGCTGGGCTGGCGTTGACGGTGGTGGACACCTGCGTGGTGCGGCTGAACGTCTTGCTGACGGTAGTGGCGATTCCATCGGGACTGGGTGACATGGTGTTCCGCTTTCTCCGAAGTACACGGTTATTGGCCGCCTCCTTCAGATGCTACATTTCGCGACGCTCACCGGCGCCGGTCCCCTGCAGATGATTTACCCGCGCCTTCCATTCGACTGCTTGCCGCTTGTGCGGACCGCCGGTAGCCGCTCGGACTGACGCCGTACTCACGCGAAAATGCGGCACTGAACGTGAACGCGTTGCTGTAGCCGACCTCCTCCGCGATGACTGCAGTAGTCGCATTGCCGGAGGCCAAGCTGTCGGCAGCCAGCGCCAATCGCCATGCGCTGAGATACGCCATAGGTGACTGCCCGACGGCGGCCCGGAAGCGGGCGGCCATGGTGGCCCTGGAGACGTGGCACCTCTGCGCCAGCCCGGCCACGGTCCACGGCACCGCCGGCTCCTGGTGCAGGAGTTCGAGGGCCTGGGCAACCACGGGTTCTCGGACCGCGTTTGCCCACGTTCCCTGAAGTGCGTCTCCCCGGTCCACGCAGGCACGCACCAAGTTCAGCAGGAGAAGATCCAGGAGCCTGTCCAGCGCGCTTTCCTGTCCCGGCCGTTGATGCGTGAGTTCGCGTTCCACCATCCCCAACAGGCCGCCGTCGAGGTCTTCGTCCCCGAAGACCGCCAGCCTGGGCAGCACTGACGTGACCAACTGGCCCACGGCCGCCGGCGACTGGTACGTGCCGATCAGCAGGACTGTTTCGCCGACGGCGCTGTTGCCCCATGTCAGCACGCCTCGGGAAAACGTAAGCTCCAACTTTTCGCCGCTGGGGGTGCGGCAGGACTGGTCTGGATCGATGACCACCGTGGGTTCCCTACCGGGAGCATCAGCCACGATATAGGGTTCCGGCCCACGGACTGTCGCCGCCTGACCCTGCAGGAGGAGTTGAGGTTCAGCGCCGTCCGCAGTGATCCACGCTTCCCCGCGCACCACGACGAGCACTGTCAGGGCGGCCTGGTCCTGGACGTCAATGGCGAAGGGCGGATCCATCACCACGCGGAGGGCGAATGCCGCCTGCGCCCGAGGACCGGTGAGGAACTGCGAGAGGGGGTCCATGCGGCCAGCTTAGACGCCAGCGTATGAAAAGTGGATCCTTGCCTATTCATCGTCTACTCCAGCGAGGGCAGGCTTGAAGCATGACAACTTTGAGCACCTGGCTTCCCGTAGCGGCCGGAACGGGTTCGGCCCTGGTGGGCGGCTTCTACTTCGCCTTCTCCGCACTGGTGATGCCCGCCCTACGGATGCGGCCGGCGAGCGAAGCGGTTGCGGCTATGAACGCCATCAATCTCAAAGCCGTGACGCCGCCGTTCATGATCTTGTTCTTCGGCTCCGCCGCCGCCTCCGCTGGCGTGGTGATTGCCGCCGTCGTCGATCCCGGAAGCCAACCGCCGCTCCGGGTGGCCGGCGCTGCGGCCTGCCTGGCTGGGTTCTTCTCCACCATGGCGATCAATGTGCCGCTCAACAACCGCTTGGCCCAAGGCTCCAGCCAGGATTGGAACCAGTTCCTTCGGGGCTGGGTTCCGGCCAACCACCTGCGCGCAGCCCTGTCGATCGCAGGCGCGGCGGCGCTGCTGATCCCACTGAGCCCCTAAGCCGCGGGCTTCCGCCACATGACAGCAAGCACCAGAACCACAGCGCTGAGTCCCAGCATCACCAGGACCATGATTCCCCAGTTGGCCTGGTTCACGCCCGGGCCGTAGAGGACACCGATCAAGACGGTGGCCGTGATGGCTCCGAGGTAGCGGCAGGTCTGGAAGATTCCGGCCGCCACTCCTCTCTCCTCGGGACGGGCGGAAACGTACAGACCCTGGTTGGAGGCAGTGCTCACCACGCCATAGGGAACGCCCATGAGCGCCGTCAGCACGAACACCAGCGGAGCCCACAGCGTCATGGTCAAGAATCCGAGCGTCCCAGCCGCAGCGGTCAGAATCAGGACGCCGGTGATCAGCACGGGACGCACGCCAAACCGCTCAATGAACCTCACCGTCAGAGGCGTCACCACCACCGACAACGCCGCGAGGGGCAGCATCAGCAGGCCGACCACACCGGCGTCGTAATGACCTGCCTCCTGCAGCAGTTGCGGCAGGCCGAAGAAGGCGAAGTAGTAGACGCCGCTGAAAACGATGAACAGCAGATAGACCAGCAGCAGCGGGCGATTCCGGCCCAGCAGGCGAAGATCCAGGAACGACGGCTGGAAGCGCAGCTCGCGCCAGGCGAAGAGCGCGCCGATCACGGTGGCGGCGCCCAGCAGGTACCAGCGGTAGCCGGGCATGACGTTGAGCAGGGCCATCATGGCGAGCATCAGCGAGGTGACGAAGGCGAGGATGCCGGGGATATCGGAATCGCGGATCAGTTGACCGAGCTTGCCGGTCTCGCGCCCGGAATCCACCGGCGCCACTTTGTAGACCACGATCATGGCCAGCAAGGCGATGGGCACGTTGATCGCGAACAGCGCCTGCCATCCCACCAGGCTCACCAACAGCCCACCCACTACAGGTCCGACGGCAGCGGCCGAGGTGTTCGCCATCTGGATCCGGCCCAAAGGCCGCGTGGACGGCAAGTCAGCCAGCCGGCTCAGTTCGGTGACCATGACGACGGCGGACGGATACGCCGTCGCGGTCCCTACAGCCATGAGTGCGCGGGCCACGCAGACCAGCGCAAAGTTGGGCAGGAACGGTGCGATGGCGCACGTCACCGCGACCAGCGCCATGCCGAACATGAACAGTCGGCGCGGGCCGAAGCGGTCGGCGAGCCGGCCCATGAGCGGCTGGCCGGCGGCGGATGCGAGGTAGAACGAGGTGATCACCCAGGTGACCGTGGCGACGTCGAGCTCGAAGTGCTCCCTCAAGACCACCAGCGCGACGGCGATCATGGACGAGTTCAGCGGATTCAGCGCCGTCCCGAGGCTCAGCGCAGCGATCGCGAGGCCGGGGCGGGGTTTGTTGACGGTCACCCGCCTAAGTCTGCTCCATGGTTGCCTCGGGTCACGAAACGGGGTCACAGGGCGGACTTTCCCGGCGAGCGCAAACAGTTAACCTCCCCGCCATTTCAAGTACGGCAGTCTCGTAATTCCGATTCAGATACTGCTGGTTTCGTAATTCCGTCACCCCAACACATGACGGAAGGCACCACCATGCACGCTCGTGCAGGCATCATCACAACTTCGTTCATCGGCCTGTTGGCCATCGGCGCACTCGCTGGCTGCTCCGGCGACGCCAACGCGGCCGGCGCCAATAGCCCAAAAACAGAGCTCGTCTTCGCCACTCCCCCAGGGACCGACGATCCCGATGAGCAAGCCATCATGGCCGACCTCGCCACCATGGTGGGCGACGCGTCAGGCCGCACCGTGACCAACCTCCAGCCGGCCGACTACCTGGGCGTCGTCGAAGCTGTCCGCAACGGATCCGTGGACATCGCAGTCCTCAGCCAGTTCTCTGCGGCCCTCGCATACAAGACCGACAGCGTGGATCCGCTCCTGGTCTGGCCCGCCAGCACCGAACCGGCCAGCTTCTGCCTGGCCAGGAAGGACAGCGGCATCCAGTCCGCGGCCGATGTGAAGGGCAAGCAGGTTGCCTTCATCGATCCCGGCTCCACCACCGGATACTTCATGCCCAAGTCGCTCCTGGCCAAGGCGGGCCTCACGGACGGCACCGACTACAAGAGCACGTTCGCCGGTTCGCACGACTCCGCAGTCCTGGCCCTCGCCAACGGCAACGTAGACGTCGCCTGCACCGCCCGCCAGCTGTACCCGACGTTCGTGCAGAAGGGCGTCATCAAGGAAGACGAGATCGGCATCATCGCCAAATCGGACCCCATTCCGGTGGGCATCTCCATCGTGGTCCGCAAAGGATTGGACGACGAAGCCCGCGAAGCCCTCAAGGCCAAGCTCCCCGCGCTCATGACCGGCAACCAGAAGGTGTCGAAGACCTTCGGCATCACCGGCGAACCCACTTTGGACCCCGAGTTCAGCACTTACGCACCGCTGGTGGACGTAGCCGAGTCCATCGGCGTGGATCTCCAGGACCTCCGATGAGCCTCTTGTCACCAACGGAAAGCACGACGGCGGCGCTCGCCCCTGCCGGGACGCCCACCGTCCGCGCGCGTCGCTTGCGGGTCCAATACGGGGAGCAAGTTGCCTTGGCCGGGATCGACCTGGACGTCTACCCCGGCGAAGTCGTAGCGCTGCTGGGCCACTCCGGCTCAGGCAAGTCGACGCTCATGAAGACCCTCACCGGGATCGCACCCTTCACAGCTGACGCGCTGGACGTAGCCGGCCGCCCAGTAGCCCATCAGAACGCGACCGGCCTGCGGGAGCTGCGATCCGACGTCGGATATGTCTTCCAGCACTTCAACCTGGTGCCGCGTCTGACCGCCCTCACCAACGTGCTGACCGGCGGGCTCCACTCGGCCGGGCCGTTGAACATGCTGGGCACGTTCAGCAGGACGCAGCGGACCATGGCGCTGGAACTGCTGGACCGCGTGGGCCTGGCGCATAAGGCCAAGCAGCCGTGCCGGAGCCTGAGCGGCGGTGAGCAACAGCGCGTCGCGATTGCCCGCGCCTTGATGCAAAAGCCGCGCCTGATCCTGGCCGATGAACCGGTCGCGTCGCTGGACCCGCGGCTCGCTGGCACCATCCTCGGGCTGCTCCGCGACATCGCCCGCGAGGAACAGATCCCCGTCGTTGTGAGCCTGCACGTTGTGGGCCTGGCCCGCCGTTATGCCGACCGCGTCCTGGGGCTGCACTCCGGTGAACTCGTCTTCGCCGGCCCCGCCACCACCATCACCGAGAAGGAGGTGCACCAGATTTATGGAACAGACACTGAGCTCCTCGAAAACTGAAGCCCCTGCAGACAAAACCATCAACACCAGCCTCCCCGAAGCTGACCGTCTCCGGCTTTCCCGCCCCTTCGGCCTCCCCACGCCACGCGGCGCTGCGCTCTGGGTGATCGTCGCCGTCGTGCTGGTCTGGGCCGGTATGGGCGCCGGGTTCAACCCCGACAAACTCCTCAGTGGCATCCCCAATATGGGCAACTTCCTGGGCCGCCTCTTCCCGCCGACGTTCGACAAGTTCGGCATCATCATCAAGCTGCTCGTCGAGACCTTACAGATGGCCTTGGTGGGCACGGTTCTCGGCGCGCTTGCCTCGCTGTTGTTGAGCTTCGGTGCGGCCAGCAACATCGCCCCGCGCTGGGTCTACACCTCCTGCCGGGCTGTGCTGAACGTGCTGAGATCCGTTCCGGAGCTCATCTTCGCGCTCATGTTCGTCTCGGCTGTTGGGTTGGGCCCGTTCGCCGGCATCCTCGCGATCGTGCTGGGCTCGGTGGGCTCGATCGGCAAGGTCTACGCCGAAGCCATGGAATCCGTGCAACCCGGGCCGGTGGAAGCCCTGACCGCCGTGGGCGCCAACAAGCGCCAGATCATCAGCTACGCCGTCCTGCCCCAGGCCGCACCGCTGCTGGTCAGCTACACGTTGCTCCTCTTCGAAGGCAACGTCCGAGGCGCCACGATCCTCGGTTTGGTGGGCGCCGGCGGCATCGGCTTGGAGCTTACTACCGCAATGCGCATGTACGATTACGGACACCTCTGCGCCATCATCATCAGCATCGTCGTGCTGGTCACCATCATCGACCGGGTCAGCGCCTTCATCCGCGCCAAGCTCAGCTAGGACACTCTTGTGGAAACTTTGGATCTCTCCCCCGTCAACCTGCGCGATCTTGGCGGCCTGCCCGTTTCCGGCGGCACCACCCGTCCCGGCGTGCTGCTGCGCAGCGATGATGTCTCGGTGATGCCGGCGGCTTTCGCCCAGCAAATGATCGACGACGGCGTCACGTCGGTGATCGATCTTCGCTCACCGGAGGAGGCACTCTTTACCGGGCGGGGCCCGTTGACCGTACCGGGCGTGAGCTATCACCACCTTGCGTTGACGGCATCGGTTTCATCGCCGGAGACCATCAGCCACGACATGATGACGGCTGCCACTACTCCTGCACACGTTGGTGCCTGGTACGCCAACCTGCTCGAAACCCAGGCCCGGCAGCTCGCCCTCGGCGTGACGCTGGTAGCCATGGCCGACGGCGCCACCGTCTTCCATTGCGCGGCCGGCAAGGATCGTACGGGAGTGTTCGCCGCCGTCGTACTTTCAGCTTTGGGCGCTACCCCGGAAACCATCTCCGCCGACTACGCCGTGACGGCCACCCGCCTGCCGCAGCTGTTCCCCCGACTCCGGGCGATCATGGGCGGGCTCATGCCGGACCGGGTCCTGGACGAGGAAGCGATCAAGGGCATGGGAGCCATGATGGGCGCCCACGTGGAGTCCATGGAGACGATGCAGGCGCTGCTGATCGAGCGGCACGGGAGTGTGCTGGAGCCTGTGCGGCGTGCCGGGTTGTCGGACGCCACCATTGCGCAGCTGCGTGAGCGTTTGGTGATTGCCGATGCCTGACTCCGTTGCCGTTGCCGATCGCCGGCCCGGCAGGCCGCGCGACACCGCATTGGAGTCCTCCGTCCTGTCCTCCACAGTAGAGCTGTTGCTCGAACGCGATACGCGTGAGGTGACCATCTCTGCGATTACGGAGCGTTCAGGCGTGAGCCGGGCCGCCCTGTACCGGCGGTGGAGCAGCCGCGAAGAACTGATCGCCGCAGCCCTGGACAGTGTCCGGTCCAGCATCGGCTTCCGGCGCAGGGACACCGCGCTGGAGACGATCCTCGCCTCGTACGAAGAAGCCGCGATCGACGTCGAAGGCCGCGTGGGCGCGCTGGTGAAGAAGCGCGTGGCCATGGGTTTGGAGAACGATGAACTACGAGCGTTGTCCTGGAACCGGCACGTGTCCAGGCGGCGTGAACCCATCGCTGCGGAGATCCGTCACGGCATCACGTCCGGCGAGCTCTCGCCGGACGTGGATGTGGAGGCGATGATCGACCTCATCAACGGGCTGTACTACTACCAATTCGTGGTGCGTCCCGCAGGTTCCGATGCCGCGTCCATCGCTGAAACCCGGGAGCGCGTGCGGAACGCCGTGAAGCTGGTGTGGGACGGTGCGCTGCGGCGGCAGCCCTAGTTATCGAAGTGCGTGGTGATCTTCCCGGACGAAACCGCAGCGATGATCGACTTCGCCAGGTGCCGCAGCTTGATGTTGCGGTTACTGGAGGCGGTGCGCAGGATAGTGAAGGCCTCTTCCTGGCTACAACTGTTCTGCGCCATGATCGCGCCGACCGCAAGGTCGATCACGGTGCGCGACTCCATGGCCGCGGCGAGGTCGTTCCTGGCATCGCTGAGTTGGGCAATCTTCAACGCGAGCCGCAACGACTTAGCGGCGTGCGCGGCGAACACCTCGGCCCGCTCCACGTCGACCTCGCTGAACGCGTTGCTGCGTTCCGAATAGAGATTCAAGGCCGCCCGGGTGTCGCCTTCCACCAGGAGCGGGACGCTGAGGATGGAGCGCAAGCCTTGGTGTGATGCAGCTTGGACATATTCCGGCCAGCGGTGTTCACTCAGGAGGTCCGTCACCAGGACGGCGGTCAGTTTATCCATGGCCGTGAGGCAGGGACCTTCAAAGTCATTCTGGAGTTCGTCCATCACCCGGGCCCGGTCATCACTGCTGGCCGCGGTGGCTGACTTCTTGCGGCGCAGAACGGTGATGCCACAGAAGACGGTGGAGCCAGGATGCGAGAGACTCCGGGCCGAGAAGGCCGCAAGATCGGCGAGAAAAGCTTCGACATCTTCGCTGCCCAGGACTAGATCCAAAAAGTACCCATTCTGGAGAGCTTCCTGCTCAGGGCGGGGGTTGACCATGCACGTTCCTACTGACTGAAATGCGTCCCCAGCAGACAGCAAAGGAGCGAAAAGGGCCGCCCTCTGCAAAACGGTCTGGCAATACCTTATCGCCCAACGATCAACGGTACAAAGTGCGGCGCGTAAGGTCTTGACCTGCAGCTACGCAACCCGGGAGTAGCTCTTTTGTCAACCCCGGCAAGGCTTTCGGATCACCAAAGAAGTAAGTAGGCTTACTATGCGAGCCGGCCTGGCACACCAGGCCTTTAATGCAAAGGAGTCATCTGATGGGCGTAGAAGACAGCATCCGCAAGGCCACCGAAAATGCCATGGAAGATCTGGCCGGCACCTCCGATCCTGTGGACAACGGCCACGTCCCCGAGCCCGGGCAAAAGGACGACGACATCCAGGTCCACTCCTCCATCAGCGAAGGATCCAACGCCATGGACTCGGATGTGCCCGGCGAGAACGGCGCACCGGGCCGCCATCGCGCGGACGGAGCACCCGACGGCGGATGGGACCGCAGGGACCAGCGTGACGACGCCGGAGCTCAGCAGGAGAACGGGAACACCCCGAAAGCCGAAGGCGACGTCTCCGGCCCGGCAGGACTGCCGGAGAATGATCCCGACGACCTCCGCGCAGACCCCTCCGAAGGTGGCACGGATCCGTCCACGAGCATGGGCCGGAGCTAAGCCGCCGGCGCAGCCGTCGAGCCCCTCACCACCAGTTCCGTTCCCAACTCGATCCGCTGCGGCAACTCTTCATCACCCTCCAGGTGGCGGAGCAGCGCGCGCATGGCCGTTTCTGCCATCTGCACTACGGGCTGGCGGATGGTGGTGAGGCCGGGTTCGATCCATTCTGCGGCGGGGATGTCGTCGAAGCCGATGATGGAGAGGTCCTCCGGAATCCGCAGGCCGGCCGAGCGCGCGGCCCGGTAGGCGCCCAGAGCCTGGGCGTCGTTGCCGGTGAAGATCGCAGTGGGCTTATCTGCCAGGGCCAGCAAAGCTTCGGTGCCCCGGGCCCCGGACTCGGTGGAGAAATCGCCCGGCACCATCAATGACGGATCAACGTCCACGCCGCCGCGACGCAACGCCGCCAGGTACCCGTCTTCGCGGGCACTGCTGCACTGCAGATCCTCACGGCCGCCGATCATGCCGATCCTTGTGTGGCCAAGCTTCAGCAAATGTTCGGTGGCCGAGAACGCTCCGTCCCAGTTGGCCGCTCCCACGGTCATGAGATCCGGTCCCGGCTGCCCCACGGGGTCGATCAGGATCACCGGAATGCCGAGCGACTTGATGCGCTGGATCTGCTTCGAGTCCAGTTCGTACACGGCGAGCAGTACGCCGTCGGACTTTCGCTCCGCAAGGTTCGCCAGCCACGGGCGGATCCTCGATCCGTCCAGCGACAGGCTGCTGACCACAGTGCCGTACCCGGCTTCCTGGGCGACGCGCTCCACGCCCTCGATGATCTCGCACGCCCATTCCGAGCCCATGCCCGGGAACACTAGGTCGATGAGCCCGGCCTTCTTGCCGCGCTTGGCGGGGCGGCGGGCGTAGTCGCGCTTGGCGATGATCTCTTCAACCCTTGCGCGGGTGGCCGCCGCGACGTGGGCATGGCCGTTGAGGACCTTGGAAACCGTGGGCACGGACACGCCGGCCTCCCGGGCGATCTCGCTGATCGTCGCCCGACCCGAGTCCTGCTTGGTTACCATGGTCCCCACCTTCCCGGCCGGGAATCACGTCCCGGCGATGACAGTTTCGGAAAGTTCCCACGCTTGGATCCGGCCGCACATGCCGTAGATCCTGCGGGTTTTCCGTTCGCCCATCGTAGTCCTCGCGTCCTGCATGTAGAAACTTTCCATGGACTCGAGAGACAGCAACTGTTGTCCAGTCAGGCCCGCCTGCCGCTCTGCGCCGTCGGTGAGGTACCCGCGCCACGTCTCGGTTTTCCCGTTGACCAATCGCGCGGCGGCAGCGTGAAAGTCGGCGAGCGCAGCGGCCCCGGATTCTTGGACTGCCGCTTTCAGCTCCAGATAACCCTCCAAAGCCAGGTCACGACGACGGCGCGCGGCCGCCTCCGCAGCCGCGTCACCGCCGTCGGCGTTCTTTGACGGCAGTGCGGCGGCGCGTGCGTAAGTGTCCTGATCCACCAAGTGCCTGGGCGGGAAGGTCATCACGGCGTCGCCATTCTCCGGCAACCCGGCGTTCTGCATGACCACCAGCACCCTGAGGTCCCCGGAGTCGTTGATGGCGCGGTGCACCGTGCCCGGCGTAAACCAGACCACCGTCCCGGGCGCCAGCGGCGTGGAGGTGAAACCGCGGGAATCCAGGGTCTCCAGCCGGCCGAGACCCTGCTGCACCACATACGCCTCTGTGGACGCAGTATGCAGATGCGGGGAGCCGCCGGCCGCGCCATCCAGTCCGGGCCAATCGTAAATACTGACCTCGGAGACTGCTGTGGCCCCCGGGAACGATGTGCACATCTCAGGCCCAGGCATCCAGTGCAGCTTTGGCAGCGTCGGCAAGCGAAGCGGCGTTTTGCTCTTCCAGCGCCCCGTCAGCAATCACGACGGCGTAGCGGTACGTCAGCGGCGCGCCCTCCTTGAGCGGGACTACTTCGCTGAAGAACGGTGCAGAGCCGAGGCAGGCGAACATGGACGAGCGGGCGAACCACTGGTTGGATGCACCCGGGTTGGACTGGTCCTCGACGAACAGGATGCCGGACTTCCGGCAGGTGACATCGTGCTGGCCGGTGAAGGCGATCCACGGTGAGCGGGTGCCCATGAATTCGTCGGCGCCGACCCCTGCTTCGGAGCGGAACCCGCCGCCGGTGAAGGACCGCGGTCCGCGCCAGAAGAGTCCGCCGTAGCCTGCGTTGTCGCGACCCTCGGTGGTGGGGCTGCCGATGCCAATCTCGGCCCCGGAGACGTTCTCCATGGTGGTTTCGAAGAGGAGGGCCCAGGCGTTTCCGATGGGGAGCAGTTGGATGGCGAAACGGCGCTGCTCCTTGATGAGGGGTTCGCCGGCCTGCCCGGGCACGGCGGGCTGGGCAGTCCAGAGCAGGGACTCCACTGCCGTGATGGAGGTGCCGTCGTCTTCGATGCTGGTGAAGGCTTCGTGGTTCATGGCCCCGTTGTTGTCCAGGTTCGAGTAGCCGGTCTCGCGGGTGTAAGTGGCTCCGCCCCAGAAATTGTGCTCGCCCACGTTCGGCAGCGCCCACGAAAGACCCTTGTGCCACACGTGATCCCACGGCCTGGAAATGGTGACCTCATCCCCCTCCAGCGTGGTGAGCGGGTGGAAGAAGGGGCGGGGGCTTTCGTACTGGTCATCCGTGGGGCGGTACGTGTAGGTGGCGATGTCCTGGGCTCCGACGGTGAAAGTCAGGGAGCGGCCGTCGTCTGTGTAGCAAACGGTCTCAGCCTGGGCTGTGTCGGTCAGGGCTGTGTCGGTCTGGGTTGTGGCGGTCATGTGGGATCTCCGGTTCGGGTGTGGGATTCAGGCGCGGGCGGTGGAGGCCAGGACGCGGGTGCCGCGCCCCTCGCCGTCCATGCCCTCATAGAAGGCGTGGCCGGGGACGATGTCCCCGCGTCGCACGGGTTGGCCGGTAAAGGCCGAAGCGTAAATCGCGGCAGCGAACTCCAGAGTTTGCCGCGCAGAGTCCGCGTCCGCTGGGAGCGGCAATCCGGCGTCGAGCGCGTCATACATCGCGAGGAACTGGGCGGAGTGTCCGCTGCCCCGCTCCAACGTCTTTGCGCTCCATGCAGCAGACACGGCGTCTTCATGTCCGGGTGCCGCGGTGATGGTCCAATCCTTGGTGCCGTAGCCGTAGAGGTGGCTGAGTTCGATGGTGGCGTATTCGCAGTCGACGCGGATGTCCGAGGTTTCGCGCGGTGAGAGCAGCGAGTTGATGACGGTGGCGGCGGCGCCGTTCTCGAAGGTGACCAAGGCAGCGGAGAAGTCTTCGGTGGAGGTAGCGCGGGCTTGTCGTGATGCGATGGCGGTGACCTCTTCCCACGGGCCGAGCAGGTGAAGGAGAAGATCGAACTGGTGGATGCCGTGCCCCATGGTGGGTCCGCCGCCCTCGGCCTTCCAGGTTCCGCGCCACGGGAGATCGAAGTACTCGTCGGGCCGGTACCAGAGGGTGTCGCAGCGGGCCACCAGCGGACGGCCAAAATCGCTGCCGCCGATCAGGGCCCGGGCCGCGGCCGAGGCGTCACCGAAGCGGTGTTGGAAGACGCACGAGAACTGGGCACCGCCCTGTACCTGCGCGTCGTTGAGACGGTCGAAGTCGGCCAGGCTGAGCGCCGGCGGCTTCTCGGACAGGACATGGGCGCCGGATTCGAGGCACTCAATGGCTTGGTCGATGTGCATCATGGGCGGCGTGCAGAGGTGCACGATGTCCGGTTTGGACTCTGCCAGGAGCTCGGTGAGGTTCTGGTAGCGGCCGGCTATCCCGTGTTCATCGGCAAAGGCGTTCAGGCGGGCCTCATCCACGTCACACGCGGCCACCAACTCCGCCCGGTTGTCGGTGCGGGCCAGGTTGGACGCGTGGACTGCCGCGATCCCGCCAGTGCCGACGATGGCCACTCTGTACGTGTGCATGGTTCTCCGATTGGCTTGGATTCATTTCCGAAAGTTTCTTATTTACGAGCAGGGCCGGTATGGCCTTTGGCCTCGCTACTTCCGCTTCAGTGCTCAACGTTATGAAGACCCCACAGATCAAGTCAAGGGTTTCACACTATGGAAAGTAATTGGATATTTCTGATAGTTTCTAAAAATCATCTGCAGAATCCAAGGAGAAGCCTGTGAGCACCGGCGCCGCCGATCAGCAATCACTTGCCCGCGTTCCGGCGTCGGACGTCGTGGAGCACCTCATCCGCGAAATGACACTGGAGGAGAAGCTCGCACAACTGGTGGGAGTGTGGGTCAATGCCTCCACCGACGGCGATTCCGTGGCTCCGCTGCAAAGCCAGATGGCCGGAGACACCCGCTCCTGGGACGACATCATCGCCAATGGGCTCGGCCAAATCACGCGCATGTACGGCACAGTTCCCGTTGAACCGGCCGAGGGCGCCCGCCGACTGGCCGCGGCCCAGGAGCAGATCATGGCCGCGTCCCGCTTCGGCATTCCGGCGCAGGTTCACGAGGAATGCTTGGCCGGCCTGGCCGCGTGGAAGGCAACGGCCTTCCCCGTTCCGCTCGCCTGGGGTGCCACCTTTAACCCGCCGCTGGTGCGGGAGATGGCAGCCCGGATCGGCGCGAGCATGCGGTCCTTGGGCATCCATCAGGGCCTGGCTCCCGTGTTGGACGTGGTGCGTGATCTGCGCTGGGGCCGTGTGGAAGAGACCATCGGCGAAGACCCGTATCTGGTGGGCACGGTAGCCACCGCGTACGTGCAAGGCCTGGAATCGGCCGGCATCGTCGCCACCCTTAAACACTTCGTGGGCTACTCAGCCTCCCAAGCCGGCCGCAACCACGCGCCCGTCTCCATGGGCCCCCGCGAACTCGCCGACGTCATGCTGCCGCCGTTTGAAATGGCGATCCGCCACGGCGGTCCCCGCTCGGTGATGCACGCTTATACCGACGTCGACGGCGTACCGGCCGCCGCGAACCGCGCCCTTCTGACGGGGCTGCTTCGTGAGGAATGGGGTTTCACGGGGACCGTGGTGGCTGACTACTTCGGCGTCGCGTTCCTGGACGTTACCCATGGCGTGGCCGCAGATTCCGGTGACGCCGCTGTGCTGGCGCTTTCCGCGGGCGTTGATGTGGAATTGCCTACCGTGAATTGCTTCGGTGAGCCGCTGCTTCGGCGCATCCGCGAGGGTGCGTTGGACGAATCCGTGGTGGACGAAGCGCTGCGCCGGGTCCTGACGCAGAAGGCGGAGGTTGGCTTGTTGTCGCCGGACTTCTCCCCTGTCCCGGCCGTGCTTTCCGAGGCTCCATCTCATCGGATCGAGCTGGATCCCGCTCCGAACCGCTCGCTGGCACGGCAGTTGGCGGCTCAGTCCCTGGTGCTCCTCAGCAACCGGGAGCTCGGCGGGTCTCCGGCGCTGCCGCTCAGTCCGACGGGTTCGCTGGGTGTTGTGGGGCCCTTGGCCGACGATCCCTTCGCAATGCTGGGCTGCTACTCCTTTGATGCGCATGTTGGCGCCTCACATCCGGACGTGCCGATGGGCATTTCGGTTCCCTCCGTGGCCGGCGTTGCTTCTGGACGGTTCTTGTCAGTGGCTACGTCGGTCACTGGAAACTGCGAGGCCGCCACCGAGAAGCAGATCGCGGAAGCCTGCCGGGTGGCGTCCTCCGTGGACGCGTGCGTGGTGGTGGTTGGCGACAATGCGGGGCTGTTCGGCCGGGGCACTTCGGGCGAAGGAAACGACGCCGCCGACCTCCGTCTTCCCGGCGACCAGCACCAGATGCTGGACCGCATTCTCGCCGAGTGCGCTGCTTCCGGAACTCGTGCCGTGGTGGTTGTTCTCAGCGGGCGACCCTACGCGCTGGGCGACTTCGTGGAGCGCGCCGACGCGATCGTCCAGGGCTTCTTCCCAGGCGAAGAAGGAGCCGAGGCGCTGTGGGACGTGCTCACCGGCGTCGTTAATCCTTCCGGGAAATTGCCCGTCTCGGTGCCAAGATCCCCCGGCGGCCAGCCCGGCACGTACCTGCATTCCAAGCTCGCCGGCCCCAGCGGAGTCAGCGCTCTTGACCCGTCTCCGCTGTTCGGTTTCGGGCATGGCCTCTCCTACACAACGTTCGAGTTGTCCGGGCACGAATGCAGTGCACCCACCATGTCGACGTCGGATTCGGTCACCGTCAGCTGCACGGTCACGAACACTGGTCCGCGTAGTGGCGCAGAGGTTGTGCAGCTGTATCTCTCAGATCCGGTGGGTGAAGTGGTCCGTCCCCTCCGCGAGTTGATCGGCTACGCGCGCGTCGAGCTGGAAGCCGGCGCGTCCGCCGTCGTGGATTTTGTGGTACACGCCGACCGGACCTCGTTCACAGGGCTGGACCTTCAGCGCGTGGTGACGCCGGGTTTGGTGAAGCTGCACGTCTCGACGTCCAGCACCGCTGATGCCCACACGCATGAACTGATCCTGCACGGGCCGCGCCGCGTGGTGGGGTTCGAACGGGAGATGCTGACGCCGGTGGAGGTACGGCCTTCGGCCTGACAGGGCAGCCTCTTCTGCAGGCCTGTACCGTCACCACCCACTTTGAATTCCAAAGCGCACTCATGCAAGCAATAGTGGTTGTTTTATGGGGCCGCCGACTTGAAAGTGGGTGGGGAAGGCGCAGCCCGACGGCGRGTAGGCTTCGGATATGCTCCCCCACCCGACAGCCCGGCTGCGTTTCCGCGAGATGTCGATGGCTGATCTCGATGCGATGAGCTTGTTGCTGGGTGATCCCGTGGTTATGACCTACTACCCGGCTCCCAAATCCCATGATGAAGCGGCTGCCTGGATCGAATGGAACCAAGCGAACTATGCCCGCTACGGGTACGGGTTATGGATCGTTGAAACGCACGACGGCGGGTTCGTCGGCGACTGCGGGTTGACGTGGCAAGCCGTCAACGGGAGGTCAGAGCTGGAGGCCGGCTACCACGTGCGTCGTAAGCTCCAGGGCAACGGGTATGCCACGGAAGCAGCGCTGGCGTGCCTGGAATTCGCGCGTGACGTGGTGGGAGTCAGTCGGCTCGTGGCCATCATCCACCCGGACAATGCGGCATCACGCCGAGTGGCTGAACGGCTTGGGATGCGGCACCTCGAGGATGATCTGGGCGGATCTGTGGTGCGAACAGTGATGGGCGTGGAGATGGGCTAACAGGTGCGCCGTCTGGTGTGCCGTCAGGTGTAGCGTCACCACCCACTTTGGATCCGGCATGGCCGTGATGCACCCTATTTCGGTTGCATATCGGCCAAACCGAGTTCAAAGAGGGTCAGGAAGCCACGGAGTTTGGGCCTCTACCAGGCGAGGTCGGCGGCTCCGAGGGAGACGAAACGCGGCGACATGCGGTCGCCGGAATCAACCAGTTCCCTCAGCTCTCCGGCCGCAACTCGTGGATCCTTGTTGGCGTCGGCCTGCCCCATCTCCGTGGCCAACTTCCCCGGGTGAACCGCCCAGCACCGTACCCGACCCGCAAGGTCTTGAGCGAGGGAAATGGTCAACATGTTCTGCGCAGCCTTGGAGATTTTGTAGGCGTAGCTCGTGGATAGATCCGAGTAGCTCCCCCGGGCCTGCGCCGACACCGAGCCCAGCCGGGACGTAACGTTGATGATCACGGGGTCCGGCGCGGTCAGAAGATGAGGCAGGACGGCCTGAACCAAGCGCAAAGGGCCCGCGACATTGACGTCGACGGCGTTGATAACGCCTTCCGCTGCAATGTCACCGAGTTCGGCGTGCTGAGCTCCTTGAGCAGCATTGTTGACGAGTACGTCAACGGATCTGCCTCCGATGGCTGACAGCAACTCGGCCGATGGCTCTTCTCGAACGTCGTGGGTGACTGCGATGACATGCCGCCGGTCAGCCGACGCGGTGGGTGTCCGGGTGATCGCGACTACCGCCCAACCGGCGTCGGAGAATTCCTCCACCAGCGACTTCCCCAGACCGCGGCCGGCACCTGTAATGACGGCGAGCCTTCTGCGTGGCGTCAAGCGAACCGCACGTCCGTGTCCGGGTCCGGATCCTTACGGGAATCCAACATGCTGATGATCTTGCTTTCGAGGGCGGCTACGGTTGCCTCCGGCAGGACGATCAGACCGTCGAGTTCCTTGCGGGCACGCTTGTACGCAGTTTGTCGTTCGGCGGGGGTAGCGGCAGTGTCCTCCGCGATGCGCAGGAGCGTTCTCGCCGTCGCAAGTCGTTGGCGTTCGGGGCCACTGAAGTTGCCGTCCTTGATGCGTCGGGCCTCCCGCTCGGCGACATCGAAAGCGAGTTCGTAGCTGTGGACTGCTGCACGGTACTCAGCCAGCCGGGCCGGCGTCGAGATCTCTTCAGGGGTGGCGGGCCGTAGGCCGTCGGCCTCTTTCTTGGCGCGCAGGAACGCGACCGTGAGCGGCTCGCGCACGTCGGTCATGAGGGGGAAATCAATGAGGTTGCCGACGTCGAGCTCGTAATCAAGCCATCTGTGGTTCACCGAATCATGCGCGTCAATCAGCGAGACTACCTCGGCCTGGTTGGCTTCCTCGTGCACCGCCAACTGGTTCTTCAACTTCAGCAATTCCACCTTGCGGCGGTGCCGTTCCTCGCTGGCTTTCGACCACGACCTCGCCCAGCCACCAGCCATCCCGCCGATAGGGAAAATGAGCCACCAGTAACTGCCAAGGAAGTCGAAGAGGGGTTCCACTGCTCCATCCTCCCACCGGCTTGGACCGGGGCTCAACAGGACTGGCCGGATTGGCTAGTTCGTGATGGTCAGTGGCTTCGACGGCATGACTCCGTGCTGCGGGACGAGGGCTGCACTGGTTTGGCCACACCCTCATTGTTGGCGGCTCTGCCAACGCTGTTGCACCAACCGCCCCAGGCGAGTGCCGCCGTCGCACCCTCCCGCTAGGCTTCCCCTATGGACCAGCGACTGCACTTCCTCACGTTCGCCACCAAGGATCTCGACGCCGCGCGCGCCTTCTATAAGGACGGGCTCGGCTGGGATCCGACCATGGACGTTCCCGGCGAGATCCTGTTCTTCCAGGTCGCGCCAGGGCTGATGCTCGGCCTGTTCGACGCCGACAAGTTCGACCAGGACCTCGGCGCCACTGCTCCGACGGCAGGAGTCAGCGGCGTGACGCTCTCACACAACGTCGGCAGCCCCGAGGAAGTCGCCAGCACCATCGATGCCTTGGTGGCGGCGGGCGCCACCGTCTTGAAGCCCGCGCAGGCAGGCGCGTTTGGCGGCATCTTCCACGGCCACGTCAAGGACCCGAACGGCATCGTCTGGGAGATCGCGCACAACCCCGGCTGGGGAATCAACGACGACGGCACGGTGGTTTTCGGATGAGCGCCCTCCCCCACACCTTCGCTGAGGACGTCATCAACCAGGACGCCCGGACCCAGTTCGACACGTTTCTGGACGAGCACCGCAGGGCCCTCAACGAATGCCTCGATGGGCTTACCGAAGAACAAGCACGACGGCGGCTGGTCGCCTCGCGCACCACGCTCTTGGGCCTGGTGAAACACGCCACCTTCGTCGAAAAGGTGTGGTTCGACGGAGCGATCTCGCGCAGGACCCGGGCCGAGATCGGCATCCCCGCGAGCCCGGACGAGTCGT
The DNA here is from genome assembly GCF_052113445.1 of Paenarthrobacter sp. YAF11_1. Classification (NCBI taxonomy): domain Bacteria; kingdom Bacillati; phylum Actinomycetota; class Actinomycetes; order Micrococcales; family Micrococcaceae; genus Paenarthrobacter; species Paenarthrobacter sp. YAF11_1. The sequence goes on along the minus strand of NZ_JBFRDF010000003.1, from coordinate 2,336 downwards.
TCATCCTGGACGATGACGACACCGTTGCCAGCATCCAGGCGGCTCACCGAGAGGCTTGCTCCGCATCCAGGCAGGCGGCGGCCCACTTGGGGCTCGACGACCTTGTGTTCGGGAACCGCCGCGGCCCGCTCCCCCTCCGCTGGGTGTACCTGCACATGCTCCGCGAACTCGCCCAGCACTGCGGGCACGCGGATATTTTGCGGGAGCAGATCACCCGGTAGCTGGCCGCCTAAAAATGTCAGACCCCCCTGACATGATGTTTTTATGGAAGATCAAGGGCAGTTGACAGCACCGAAAGGGGAATGGTCCCCTGCTGTCGCTGCCCTGTCCGCCGTCCGGTCACGACGCTTCTTGAGCATGCCGGACTTGCTGAGGGCCGGGTTCAAGGATTCGACGGCGCCCATCACCATCACCATCCCATTTCACGGCGCTGGGCTGCTCAACGGCAAGTCCAAGTCCGCCCGGGCTTCATCGCTCAACGGCCCGGCCCCGGCGGACGTTCCGGCACAAAGTACAGGATCGATCCCTGAGCCACGGCGGGATCCCCGGACCGTCCATGGCCCCAAGCCAGCTCAGCCAGACCAACGTTCCGACACCCAGCGTCCTGACCCCACGGCGGCTGGCGGGCGGGACCTGACGGCGCTTCTTACCCACAGCGCGGCACTTCTGGACACTGCGCGTCTGTCCGCTCCCGGCGAGGCTTCCCTGTTTGGGTTCGAAGACGCGGCTGACTTTGCCGGCAAGGTCGAGGACGTCTCACGGGTACTGGAGTACCTCCAAGTTGTTGCTGCCCGCGCGGTGGAACGGACACGGACCGAAGCACTACAGGCCGGTCCGGGGTCCTCGGCGGCAGCGCCAGAATGGCGGACGGGCTGGACGGACCCGGTGCCGGGAACCGACGCCGCGGCAGCTTCGCTGAATAGGACGGGAACTGCCATTGCTCCGGCGCCCGATGGTGAAGCACGCCCCGCCCCTTCTGTGGGTGGCGATGATTCCGTGGCGGAAACAGGATCAGCTAGTTGGGGTTCCGCGGCCAAGGCCAGTGTTCTGGATGACGGGTACCGGAACGCGGCCGAGTTCTTGCGGGCACGGTTGAGGATCGGCATCGGAGAAGCCAAACGCAGGCTCGCCCTCGCACCCGAGGTCCTCCCCCAGACAGGGATCGCCGGGCAGGAGATCCCGGCCCGCCGCGACATACTGGCACACGCGGTTGGTTCGGCGCTGGTGCCCTCCCGGTCCGCGACAATCATCAGCACCGCCCTGGACAAAGTCCGGAACCTCACCGACGAGGACACCCTGACCCGGATGGAACACGCCCTGACCACCACCGCGATCGAAACCGACCCGGACTTCGTCACCAAAATGGCCAAACGCTGGACCGACCTCATCGACCACGACGGCCCCGAACCTTCCGAAGAAAYCCTCCGCCAACTCCAAGGCGTGTTCCTGCGCCGCCGACGCCGCCACGGACTSCACCACCTCGAAATCTTCGCCACCGACGAACAATACGAAATCCTCACCACCACCATGAACGTCGCCACCAACCCACGCCTCACCACCACCAGAACCGATGCCGCCGCCGGAACTGCCGGCCCGGCCGGAGCCGGGGCTGATCAGACGGTCCCCGCCGGCCCGGACCTGGACCGGCGCACCCGGCCACAGAAACTCCTCAACGGCCTCACCGGCGCCTGCAGCCTCGCCATGCGCACAGGGAAACTACCCTCCAACGGCGGCCTCCCACCCCAACTCACCGTCACCATCGACGAACGCGACCTCTTCAACCGACTCCAAAACCACCACAACCAGCACAGCACCGGCACCGGCCCAGGGACTGGCACCGGCACCGGCACCGGCACGTTCACGGGCCCGACCCAGCCCGGCACCATTACAGGGACAGGCCCAGGGATTACAGGGACCGGTACAGGGACGGGGACTGCGACGTTCACGGGCCCGATGCACACGAACACCATCCGCAAAATCGCCTGCGACGCCGAGATCATCCCCGTCCTGCTCGGCAGCGACTCCCGTGTCCTGGGCGTCGGCCGCACCACCCGGATCTTCCCACCCCACATCCGCAAAGCCATCACCGCCCGCGACGGCGGCTGCGCGTTCCCCGACTGCACCATGCCCGCACCCTGGTGCGAAGCACACCACATCACCTACTGGTCCCACGGCGGCACCACCTCAACAGAGAACGGCACCCTGCTCTGCAGCCACCACCACCACCTCATCCACAAGGAACAGTGGCGGATCGACATGGAAACCGGCGTCCCCTGGTTCATCCCCCCACCCCACATCGACCCCCACCAAACACCCCGACGCAACCACCACCACAC